>CAWVSL010000022.1:0-42239 GCA_963933115.1 uncultured Colwellia sp. | reverse complement strand
CGCACAACAATTCGCACAACAATGTGAAACGGGTATTATCTGTTTTGTCGTTTTATTTCACTTTAAAAATACTGTTAGTTTAATATTTGGCCTGATGACTTCATAATTTTAAAAAGCTCACCACACACTTTTCTTTGCATCCACCTTAAATTAATTGGCAAGTAAGGTACTTTAAAAAAAATAATACCCCCTGATAAATATTTCATAGGAACAATTAGAATTTTTATTCTAATTTATATTCAAATACTATGAATATAAATTCATAAATTGATTGACTCAGCGCCATTTTATGGTTAATTTTTCCGACTCACTTTAAAAGATACTTTTCATTAATGATATTGGTTTTATATCTGATTGATAAAACATTGATGTTTGTTGTTTAATTAATCAAACATTAAGAACTTAATGAAAATAGGTAGTCAAAAATACAGGTTATAGTTTCCAACTATACCTAAGTAAATACGTCCATGATGACAATTCAATTGGTTAAGGCATGCCGCAAGTCGCACATACATTTTAATTAACTAGCAATAGTTGGTTCTTGGCATTAATTTCAATTAAGTTTTCGGAAATTAAATAATGACCACTTTGCCAGGGTAATTATTATTAATTACCCAGTTAAAATCGCGAATAGTAATAGTTTGATGATAGAGGAATAAGCAATGATTAATATGAGTAAAAAAACCCAAGGTCTTTATCGCGCTGAATTTGAGCATGACAGTTGTGGTATCGGTTTTGTCGCTAACCTAAAGGGTAAAAAATCTCACGGTATTATTGAAAATGCACTCACCATGTTGAGTTGTATGGAACACCGAGGAGGTACTGGCTTTGATGTTACAAGCGGTGACGGTGCTGGTATCCTTATTCAAATTCCTCACGATTTTTTATGCCAAGAAACTTCATTATTAGGCTTTAACTTACCAGATACTGGTGATTATGGTGTCGGGATGATTTTTTTTCCATCGGCTAAACATCAGCGCGAAGCGTGTCGAGGCATTTTAAACGAAAATATTAATAATTTAGGTTTAAGCTTACTAGGTTATCGTCAAGTACCCGGTGATAACTCTATGTTAGGTGACGCTTCATTAAACACTGAACCAAATATTGAACAAGTATTCATAGCAAAACCTGCTGAACTTACGGCGCAAGAATTTGAGCGGAAGTTGTTTGTTTTACGTAAATACACTTCTCATAAAATTAATGACAGCATCTCCAAAGAGCGTGACGAGTTTTATGTTACCTCAATGTCTTCGACAAAAATTGTTTATAAAGGCCAGTTTACTACAGAGCAGGTTCGTCAATATTATCTTGATCTACAAGACGAACGAACAATCTCCGGTATGGCAATGTTTCATTCTCGTTTTTCAACGAATACTTTCCCTGCATGGCGTCGTGCTCAACCATTTCGTTATATTGCTCACAATGGTGAAATTAATACGGTTCGAGGTAACATTAATTGGATGAATGCCCGTGAAGCTTTATTTAGCTCAGTTAACTTTACAGATGCTGAGTTAAAGATGTTAAATCCGGTGTGTAACAATGATAATTCAGATTCTGCTAATCTTGATATGGCAATTGAATTATTGGTGCTAAGTGGTCGATCACTGGCCCAAGTGATGATGATGATGGTGCCAGAAGCTTGGCAAACTCAAACTAATATGGATGAGACTAAAAAAGCATTTTATGAGTACTATGCCTGTATAATGGAGCCTTGGGATGGCCCTGCTTCGCTATCGTTTACTGATGGTAATATCATCGGTGCTACACTCGATCGCAACGGTTTGCGACCTTCTCGTTATTTGCTTACGGAAGATGGGACTTTAGTAATGGGGTCTGAAACAGGTGCCTTGTGTGTTGATCAAGCAACTGTGGTTGAAAAAGGTCGACTTCAGCCCGGTAAAATTTTTATTGCTGATTTAGAACAAGGTCGTATTCTCAGTGATGATGAAGTAAAAAAACAAGTCAGTTCAGCTCAACCTTATGCGAAGTGGTTAACTGATAATAAAATTCAGTTAAATAACATTCCACTACCAACGACCGTTATTGCCCAGCCGCCATTAGTTGATCTTCGTAAGAGGCAAAAAGCATTTGGTTATACGAGCGAAGATCTTAATGTGGTGTTGGCAGGTATGGTCGGTACTTCAAAAGAACCGCTTGGTGCTATGGGTACAGATACGCCTTTGGCAGTCTTATCAAATAGACCTCAACAATTATCACACTATTTTAAGCAGTTGTTTGCTCAAGTGACTAACCCACCAATAGATCCCATTCGTGAAGAGTTGGTCATGTCATTACGTGGCTATATTGGTAAGTCGCCTAATTTGTTGGATGAAACAGCAGCACATTGCCATAAAGTTGAAATTGAGCAACCCGTATTAACTAATGAGCAACTACTCAAGTTACAACATATTGATAATTTTGATTTGCAATCAAAAACCATTAGTATCACCTTTAAGGCTAACGGTGAATCTGATTCACTTAAAAATGCACTTGATAACGTTTGCTTATTAGCCAAAAATGCTATTAAAGATGGCTGCGCAATATTAATTCTTAGTGACCGTGGTGTTGATAGTGATCATGTCGCTATCCCTTCAGTTTTAGCAACGGCCGCAGTGCATCATTACTTAATTCGTGAAAAACTACGTTCTTACGTTGATATCATTCTAGAATCTGCAGATATCCGTGAAACGCATCATTTTGCTACGGTAATTGGCTATGGCGCTGCAGCGGTAAACCCTTATTTAGCAATTGAAAGTATTATTGATCTGCGGAATGATGGGGTACTTGACAGTACTTTATCCGATTCGCAAGTTGTCGATAAGTTCACTAAGGCAGTGGGTAGTGGATTATTGAAAACCTTCTCTAAAATGGGTATTTCGACGTTACAGTCTTATTTAGGTGCACAAATTTTTGAAGCGTTAGGTATTAATTCTGAAGTCGTTGATCTTTACTTTACTGGCACTGTTAGTCGTATCGAGGGTTTAAGTCTTGATCAAATTGCTCAAGAAGCATTACTTCGCCATCGTGAAGGCTTCCCTGAAGCTAGTCGTATTGCTATTGAAAATCTATTACCAACAGGTGGTGAATATTCTTGGCGTCATGATGGTGAACGTCATCTATTTAGTCCTACCGTTATCCGTCTATTGCAGCATTCAACAGCCAGTAACGACACCAATCAATTTAAAGAATACGCTAAAACAGTAGATGAGCAGAGTAAAGAAGCATTTACTCTTCGTGGTTTACTTGAATTTAAAGGCGATCGACCTTCGATTTCTTTGAGTGAAGTTGAACCCATTGAAAATATTTTTAAACGTTTTGCCTCTGGTGCAATGTCTTTTGGTTCTATTTCGTGGGAGGCTCACACTACTTTAGCCATCGCTATGAATCGAATTGGTGGACGAAGTAATAGTGGAGAGGGTGGTGAAGACCCTATTCGTTTTACTCCCATGGAAAATGGCGACTCGATGAACTCTAGGATTAAGCAAGTCGCTTCAGGTCGCTTTGGTGTTACCAGCCACTACCTTACTAACGCAGATGAACTGCAGATAAAGATGGCACAAGGTGCAAAACCAGGTGAGGGTGGTCAGTTACCGGGTGATAAAGTTGATGCATGGATTGGTAAAACACGTGGTTCTACTCCTGGTGTTGGTTTGATTTCGCCACCACCGCATCATGATATTTACTCTATTGAAGATTTATCTCAGTTGATATTTGATCTTAAGAACGCTAACCGCGATGCACGTATTAACGTTAAGTTAGTGTCAGAAGCTGGTGTGGGTACTATCGCTTCAGGTGTTACTAAAGCTTATGCTGATGTTGTACTTATCGCTGGTCACGATGGAGGTACTGGCGCTTCACCATTAAGCTCAATTAAACATACGGGTTTACCGTGGGAGCTAGGTTTAGCTGAAACGCATCAAACGTTAGTGCGTAATAAGCTACGTAGTCGTATTACGTTACAAACTGATGGCCAACTCAAAACACCACGTGATTTAGCTATTGCGACGTTACTTGGTGCAGAGGAATATGGTATGGCTACAGCAGCACTTGTGGTTGAAGGTTGTATCATGATGCGTAAGTGTCATTTAAATACCTGCCCTGTTGGTATCGCTACGCAAGATAAAGAACTTCGAGATCGTTTCACCGGCCGCGCCGATATTTTAGTTAATTTCTTTACTCTGATGGCAGAAGGTCTGCGTGAAATTATGGCTGAACTTGGTTTTAACAATATAGATCAGATGGTTGGTCAAACTCAATGTCTTAAGCAAATTGATAATGTCGATCATTGGAAATATAAAGGCGTTAATTTAAGCCCATTACTTCATAAAGAAAAAGGTGATGCTAACCAAACACTTCATCAGTCTATTTCGCAAAAACACTTAATTGACAAAATAATTGACCGCGAGATGATTAAAGATGCCCAAGCAGCACTTGAAAGTCAAAAAAGCGTTGAGCTTGAATATAATGTTATTAATACTGACCGCAGCATTGGCGCAATGATTTCTAATGAGATATCGAAAAAATATCAAGCCGAAGGGTTACCAGACAATACTATCAAGGTTAAGTTTAATGGATCAGCGGGACAAAGCTTTGGCTGTTTCTCAGCAAAAGGTTTACATTTTGAACTTGAAGGTGATGCTAACGATTATTTTGGTAAGGGGCTTTCTGGCGCAAATTTAGTAGTATACCCAAGCAAAAAAGCCAAATTTTCAGCAAGTAAAAATATCCTCATTGGTAATGTCGCCTTATTTGGTGCAACCTCGGGTACAGCTTTTATTCGTGGTATTGCAGGTGAACGTTTCTGTGTACGTAACTCAGGTGCAACTGCTGTTGTTGAAGGATTAGGCGATCATGGTTGCGAATACATGACAGGTGGTAAAGTAGTTATCCTGGGCGAAACGGGTCGCAACTTTGCCGCAGGTATGTCTGGTGGTATTGCCTACGTACTTGATACGGGTAATGATTTTGCCGCTAAGTGCAACATGGAAATGGTAGCTCTTGAAAAAGTAGAGACGGGAAAAGAAAATTTGGAATTGAAAACATTAATTACACAACATTTAAAGGCAACAGGATCAGATGTTGCCAGTGATCTACTCGATGACTGGGACAATAGTATTAAGGACTTTGTTAAAGTAATGCCAGTAGATTTCAAACGCATGCAAGGTTACATGGATAACGCACGTAAGAGCGGAAAAAATAAGTCTGAATATGACATCGCAGTCGAAGCTTTCGACATTCACTTAAATACTCTAGCTACTGCAAAAGCTTAAGATGACAAGGAGAAATTATCATGGGTAATCCAACAGGATTTATCAACGTAGGTCGTGCCTTGCCAACTCAACGCCACGCGGGTGAGCGTTTAATTGACTGGCTTGAAGTCTATGAAGAAATGCCTCAAGCTGATATCGAGAAGCAAGCCTCTCGGTGTATGGATTGTGGCGTTCCTTTTTGTCAGTCGGCAGCGTCTGAATTTGCACCTGTCGTTGCCGGTTGTCCGGTTAATAATGTCATTCCTGAGTGGAATGAATTAATTTACAAAGGCCGCTGGAAAGATGCAGTAGACTTATTGCATAAAACAAATAACTTCCCAGAATTTACTGGAAGAGTTTGTCCAGCACCTTGCGAAGGCTCTTGCGTATTGGGTATAAATGCTGATCCTGTAGCAATTAAACTGCACGAAAAATCAATTATTGACCATGCATTTAAAGAAGGTTGGGTAGTTGCTCAGATGCCAATTGCTCGCACAGGAAAAAATGTTGCTGTAATTGGTTCTGGTCCTGCAGGTCTTGCTGCAGCAGCACAGCTTAATAAAGCCGGTCACATGGTTACTGTTTATGAGCGCGCTGATCGTATTGGTGGCTTATTAATGTATGGTATTCCTAATATGAAGTTGCAAAAAGAATTAGTGCAACGCCGGGTTGATATTCTAGCTGAAGAAGGTATTGTTTTTGTCACTAATACCGAAATTGGTAAAGACATTAGTGTTGAGCAAGTTGAGCATGAATTTGATGCTGTCGTGTTATGCATTGGTGCAACGGTACCGCGCGATTTACCTGTTGAAGGACGACAACTTAATGGGGTTCATTTTGCTATGGATTTCCTTAAAGCGAATACTAAAAGCTTGCTAGATAGTAAACATAAAGATGGTCACTATATTAACTCTAATGGCAAAAATGTAGTGGTAATTGGCGGCGGTGATACAGGCACCGATTGTATTGGAACTTCATTGCGTCATCAGTGCAACACCGCAATACAGCTTGAAATTATGCCACGCCCACCAGTAAAGCGTGGTGATAATAATCCTTGGCCACAATGGCCAAAGCGATTGTTAGTTGATTATGGCCAAAGTGAAGCTATTGAAATTCAAGGCCAAGATCCACGTCAATATCTGGTAATGACCAAAAAAATTGAAAGTGATGGGCAGGGTAATGTTAAGTCCGTTCATACCGTTGATATTACTTGGCAACGTAATGACAAGGGACAGATGTTTCCACAAGAAGTTGTTGGCAGCGAAAAAGTTATTCCAGCCGACATTGTACTTATTGCTATGGGCTTCATGGGCCCCGAGGGTGGGTTGATTAAACAATTTGATGTTGAACAAGATAATCGCTCTAATATTGCTGCAGAATATGATAAGTTTGCTACCAGCAAACAAGGTGTTTTTGCAGCAGGTGATGGTCGCCGTGGTCAAAGCTTAATCGTTTGGGCAATTGATGAGGGTCGTCGTTGTGCACGTGAAGTCGACAGCTTTCTTATGGGTAATAGTTATCTACCTTAAACCTTAATTTGACCAATAGAATTAAAAATTATGCTCCAAACTCGTTTATAATAAAATGGGAATTTAAGGTGTTAATATGAAGTTATTATTGTCGCTATTTATATCAATTACTTTGGTGGGGTGCTCAGTGGTTGGTCAAGATAATGTAGAGAGCGCACCATATACTCTGATAAAGTCAGATAAGGCCAAAAAAATTGAGATTCGTAATTATGATTCAATGGTGCTGGTTTCAACAAGTATGTCCGGCGATAGCGGTTATAGTGCCTTTAGAACACTGTTTAACTACATTACAGGTGACAATGAAGGAGCTATTGAAATTTCGATGACAGCTCCGGTTTTTTTGGGGGATAAAAGTGTGAAAAACAAAGGAACTCAAATTTCGATGACAGCACCTGTGTTTATTAATAAAAGTGCTAACATATCACTAATGTCATTTGTCATGCCAAAAGATTTTACATTGGAAACTACCCCCAAACCAACAAACCCTGATGTTAAGGTGAGTGAAGTTAAGGACTACAAAGTGGCGGCCATTCAATTTAACGGTACACTGAGTGACAGTAATGTAAAGAAATACACAGAAATATTGAACACTTGGATTATTGAAAATGGCTTTACCTCAACAAGTCAGGCTATAACAGCTGGGTATAACGGGCCTTTAACAATACCATTTTGGCGTCGCAATGAAGTGCTGATTGAGATTAAGTAAAGCTTAAGGTCACCGAGCCTAAAATAGTAAATATACCGCTGATATAGCTAAGGTAGTCAAATTAATATTAGCGGTATTCATTAAAATATATTGTACTGAATATTACAATCACTTTAAAATTTACCTTCAAATAAATAACTGCTTATTTAAGCTATGCCAAATGTCAAACACAACTATCTAATACTATATGGCATATGGAAACCCCATATAGTTTAGTATTCTATCAGTGGTGCGATTCATGATTATCAATAACAGTATGATGAAAAAAGTCAGAAAAACTCAAATACCCAGTTAGATGATTGCTTCATGTTAAAATTTTATTTAGAGTAAAAAATAATGAACATTAATAAGCTGTTCGATTAAATTAACAGAGTGATAAGTTAATTTAATCCTGAGAATCCTAATTACATCACCACATTATAATTCTTAAAAGTTTTAACTCACGCCTGCATTATAAATAATCTATCGATAATCAATGGTGTTCACTTTTCTTGAAACATTAATATATTAGACCTTAATCATTTCCAAACCATCAAAAATCAAATCTTCATTTTAGCTAATAAACCCTAACGATTTTTTTTCCTTAAATAAAGTATTTTAATGTATAATCTGGCAAAACGAGATCGGTTGAGTTTAGGTGGTTTTTACACGGGTATACCGAGTCGGAGACACAACCATAAGATCAAGTAAATTTTCTAGGAAAACTTTAATATAATGAAGAACATACGCAACTTTTCAATTATCGCACACATTGATCACGGTAAATCGACTCTTTCCGACCGTTTAATACAACATTGTGGTGGTTTACAAGACCGAGAAATGGAAGCACAAGTACTTGACTCTATGGATATAGAACGCGAGCGTGGTATTACCATAAAAGCACAGAGTGTGACTTTAGATTATAAAGCTAATAATGGTGAGATTTATCAATTAAACTTTATCGATACTCCGGGTCATGTCGACTTCTCTTATGAAGTATCCCGCTCATTAGCCTCTTGTGAAGGTGCTTTATTAGTTGTTGATGCAGGACAAGGGGTTGAGGCACAAACCGTAGCCAATTGTTATACTGCGATTGAAATGGAACTGGAAGTTATTCCCATTTTAAATAAAATTGATTTACCACAAGCAGATCCCGATCGGGTTTGTGAAGAGATTGAACATATTATTGGTATTGACGCTACTGATGCGGTGACTTGTTCTGCAAAAACAGGTCTTGGTATTGAAAATGTGTTAGAAACTATTGTTGAAAATATTCCACCTCCACAAGGTGAGGTAAACGGGCCATTACAAGCTCTGATTGTTGACTCATGGTTTGATAATTATCAAGGTGTTGTCTCACTGATTCGAGTAATGAATGGTGAAATTAAAAAAGGTGATAAAATGTTGGTGATGTCGACCGGACAGGTTCACCAAGTTGATAAAGTTGGTATTTTCACACCTAAACAAACCGATACCGGCATTTTAAGAACAGGTGAGGTTGGTTTTGTTATTGCGGGTATTAAAGAAATTCATGGTGCACCGGTGGGAGATACTATCACCATCTCTAAAAAAGAAGCAGTGCAACCTTTAAAAGGTTTTGCAAAAGCACAACCACAGGTATATGCAGGAATTTTCCCAATAAGCTCTGATGAATATGAGAACTTTAGAGATGCGCTTAACAAATTAAGTCTCAATGATGCTTCTTTATTTTTTGAACCAGAAAATTCATCAGCATTAGGTTTTGGTTTCCGTATTGGTTTCCTTGGTATGTTACACATGGAGATCATTCAAGAGCGGCTTGCTCGTGAATATAATCTTGATTTAATTACCACAGCACCAACCGTAAACTATGAAATTGTTTGCAACAATGGTGATGTACTTTCAATAGATAACCCTTCTGATTTACCTGCAATTAATAACATTGATGAAATTCGTGAACCCATAGTACAAGCCAATATTTTAGTTCCTCAAGAATACCTAGGTAATGTAATTACCTTGTGTATTGAAAAACGTGGCGTACAAAAAGATATTATTTATCACGGTAATCAAGTCGCGGTTACCTATGAATTACCTATGGCAGAAGTTGTTATGGATTTCTTTGATAAGCTCAAATCTACTAGTCGTGGTTATGCCTCTTTGGATTACCACTTTATTAGGTTTGAAGTGGCCGATATGGTGAGAGTAGATGTGATGATAAATGGCGATCGTGTTGATGCCTTAGCCATGATCACACATAGAAACAATTCAGTAGCCCGCGGACGGTTATTAGTTGATAAACTTAAAGAGCTTATCCACCGTCAAATGTTTGATATTGCCATTCAAGCTTCAATTGGCAATAACGTTATTGCTCGTACTACGGTTAAACAGCTTCGTAAAAACGTGACGGCAAAATGTTATGGTGGTGATATTAGTCGTAAGAAAAAACTATTACAGAAGCAAAAAGACGGTAAAAAGCGGATGAAGCAAGTAGGTAACGTTGAAGTACCACAAGAAGCATTTTTAGCGGTATTAAAATTAGATAACTAAATATTCATAGATTATTGGACACTCTTGAAGAGATATAGCCAATAATTAATTTGTATTTGTTCACTGTATTTATAAGGTTTTAAAAAATTTATGGCTGTTTATTTTTCAATTATTTTAGTTGTCATCACCATAGTTACCGGTATTGTTTGGTTGGTGGATATGTTTTATTTGGCTAAACAGCGCCAAATTAAAGTTGATAACGCACAAAGCCAATGTGCGGAATCGCTAACAAAAGAAACTATTGCAACCTTGTTAGAACCATCAACATTTGTTGATACAGCGGTACAAGTGTTTCCTGTAATCGCTTTTGTTTTAGTGTTGCGCTCATTTTTATATGAACCTTTTCAAATTCCATCAGGTTCAATGATGCCAACATTACTTGATGGCGATTTTATTTTAGTGAATAAATTTAACTACGGGCTACGAGATCCTGTTGCCAGACATAAGTTTTATCAAGTTGGTTTACCTGAACGTGGTGATGTAGTGGTATTTAAATACCCTAACAACCCTAAAGTTGATTATATTAAACGTGTTATTGGCTTGCCAGGTGAAAGTATTATCTATCGTAATAAATCACTTTATATTAAGCCGATATGTTTACCTATTGATGATAAGTGTCCTGAGTTTGAGCATGTTATACAAAACCTTAAAGAAAAGGGTGAATATTCTAATCATCAACAGCCTTTAAGTCGTTTTACTTCAGTTATGCCCAATAAAACTCATGATATTTTAATCGATACTCAAATGCCTCCTCGCATTGCAAGTTACTTTTTGCAACCTGGTACCCAAGTTGATGAATTTGTTGTTCCTCAAGGGCATTATTTTGTTATCGGAGACAATAGAGATAATTCACTTGATGGGCGTTATTGGGGCTTTGTCCCAGAAGAGAATCTTGTCGGGGAAGCGATTGCTATCTGGATGAGTTTTGATTTTGAACGTGATGAGAGTGATTGGCTACCTCATTGGATCCCAACAGGAGTTCGTTTAAATCGTTTAGGTGCAATTTATTAAATGATTAAAAACAATACTCAAGCCATTGAAAGGTTATCAAAACGATTAGATTATAGTTTTACTAATCAAAATTTACTTATTCAAGCCTTAACTCACCGAAGCGCCAAAGGAGCTCATAATGAACGCTTAGAGTATTTGGGTGATTCTATTTTAGGTTTTGTTATCGCAGAAGAATTATTTTTACGATTCCCCTCTCAAGATGAAGGTGACTTGACTCGCATGCGTTCGAGTTTAGTGAAAGGGGTAACTTTAGCTGAATTAGGAAAAGACTTTTCTTTAGGTGAACATTTAATTTTAGGACCTGGCGAGTTAAAAAGTGGTGGCCACAGAAGGGAGTCTACTTTAGAAGATGCCATAGAAGCTATTATTGGTGCCGTTTATTTAGACTCTGACATTGGTACCTGTAAAGCCTTAATTTTAAACTGGTTTGCCTCAAGGTTGTCGAAAATAAAGCCAGGAAGTATTCATAAAGACCCTAAAACCCGATTACAGGAATACCTTCAAGGTAGAAAAATTGAATTACCTCATTATGATGTTATTCATACTAGTGGTCAGTCCCACAATCAAGAATTTACGGTGCGATGTACAACTAGTGTGATTAAGAAAGAAGTCATTTGTAAAGGGACTAGCAGAAGAAAAGCCGAACAAGGTGCCGCTCAACAAGTATTGGAATTTATTGAAAATGTCAAATAGTTCAGATAACCCTGATAATATAAATAATGAAAGTAGTGATAAACGCTGTGGTTTAATAGCCATTGTCGGTCGTCCCAACGTTGGTAAATCAACTTTACTTAATTGTTTGTTAGGCCAAAAAATTAGCATTACGTCTAAAAAACCACAAACGACAAGGCACCGTATTTTAGGTATCTTAACTGAAGGCAACCATCAAGCAGTTTTAGTCGATACCCCTGGCTTACACTTAGATGAAAAACGCGCCATCAATCGTTTGATGAATCGCGCTGCTAGTAGTTCTATCGCCGAAGTGGGCTTAGTGATATTTCTGGTAGAGGGAACCCATTGGACTCCTGATGATGAGTTAGTATTGAAAAAAATTGAGCAAACAAACGTCCCTTGTGTTTTAGCGATCAATAAGGTTGATAATGTTCAAGACAAAGAAGCTCTATTACCTCATTTACAAATATTAGCTCAAAAATATAACTTTCAAGCAATTGTGCCAATTTCAGCAACCAAAGGCTATAACGTTGATAAAATTCACGAAGCTTGTTTTGCCAGTTTACCTGAAGGAGACTTTTGGTTTCCTGAAGATTATATAACCGACAGATCGAGTCGTTTTATGGCGTCAGAGATTATAAGAGAAAAACTGATACGCTTTACGGGTGATGAATTACCCTATTCCACGACTGTTGAAATTGAACAGTTTAAAGTTGATGAAAAAGGAATTTTACATATTAATGCTCTAATCCTAATTGAGCGTAGTAGCCAGAAACGAATGGTAATTGGTAAAAAAGGTGAGCGATTAAAAACCATTGGTGCTGAAGCCCGGCGAGATATGGAGACCTTATTTGATCAAAAAGTTTTTTTAGAAACTTGGGTCAAAGTTAAATCTGGTTGGGCTGATGATGAAAGGGCATTGCGAAGTTTAGGTTATGGCGACGAATATTCAGGTTAGTTTTTAAATAACTATGATGGAATTTATAGAACAGTCAGCTTTTGTATTGCACAGCCGCCCTTATCGGGATCATAAACAAATTGTAGAGCTGTTAACTGAACATGAAGGAAAAGTTTCAGCAATTGTTTACTCGGGTAAAACAAACAAATCAAATAAAAAAGGGCTGATACAGCCATTTAATCCGTTACATGTTGTATTAAAAGGTAATGGTAACTTACGCAATTTAAGCCGTATTGAAGTTTCTGAAAAATCCTATGCTCTTAAAGGTGAACACCTCTATAGTGGTTTTTATTTGAATGAATTATTAGTGAGGTTGTTAGGTGAATCAATTGCCTGCCCGATTTTATTTGATCATTATAGATTGAGCTTGTTTGAATTATCTGAAAAAAAATCTATTGAACCCATTTTAAGAAAGTTCGAAGTAGACTTACTTGATGAGTTAGGTTTTTCCCTTGATTTTTCTCCTATTTATGAGAACAACGCCCAAGGTTATTATTATATATCAGAGCAAGGTTTTGTTCCTGCTATAGAAAAGCTTAATTTGCCGTTATTCAACAGGGCGCATTTACAAGCCATTGTTGAGCAAGATTTAAGTAATAGTACCGTACTCCATTGTAATAAAATTTTAATGAGACAAGTGATTAATGGATTGTTAGGTGGTAAACCATTAAATAGTAGAAAGCTTTTTGTAAAACAGACAATCCAATCGGATTATAAATTATCAGATAAAACCAATAAATAAACTAAGAATCAAGCCAATAATCAAACCGAGAATTATGTTATGAAAGATATTTTATTAGGCGTTAATGTAGATCATATTGCCACTCTGCGTCAAGCTAGAGGTACAAATTACCCTGATCCTGTTTATGCAGCATCGATTGCGGAACATGCCGGTGCTGATGGTATTACTGTTCATTTGCGAGAAGATAGACGACATATTCAAGACCGTGATATCTATGTATTAAAAGAAACTCTTCACACTCGAATGAATTTAGAAATGGCGGTTACTGATGAAATGTTAGCGATAGCTTGTGACATTAAACCAGTATTTTGCTGTTTAGTACCAGAAAAACGTGAGGAGCTGACCACCGAAGGGGGTTTAGATGTGTTTGGCCAACTTGATAAAATTAAAAAAGCAGTAGCTCAACTTGCTGAAGTTGGTACACAAACGAGTTTATTTATTGATGCCGATAAAATCCAAATTGATGCCGCTTTTGCTAGTAAAGCGACTTATATTGAGATTCATACTGGAAAATACGCAGATGCTCCTAATGAAGAAAAGCAACAAACAGAATTAAATCGTTTAATTGTAGGCATTAAATATGCTCATTCCCTTGGACTTAAAGTGAATGCAGGTCATGGCTTAAATTACTTTAATGTTAAACCTATTGCCGCCATTGAAGAAATAATTGAATTGAATATTGGTCACGCGATCATTGCAAGAGCAGTCATTGATGGTTTAGATAAAGCGATAAGAGATATGAAACATTTAATGCTTGAAGCTAGAAGTAGGTAAAATAATTTGTAAAATGTTAATGCCTTGTTAATTTTTTTGTTAATGATTGGTTTTTAGGCTAGAATTATAGGAGATATATTGCTTTAAAACCGCTTTTCAGGAGCATTTCGTTAAATGAAAGATAAACTAATGGATAAAAGAGTTGAGACGCTAGACCAATCTATCTGGTGGCTTCAGCTTTCTCTTGCGCAAAAGTTTTCTGTAAACACTCTTGGAAAATTCGGCTGCCAATTACAATTCATTCGTAAAGAAAAGGGCCGTAGTTTAGCGGTGTTAACTTGCAATACTGATATTGCTACAGTTAACGAAGACGGCGAAATAAATAGCACACCAAAGATTACCCTCCGGTAGCTTTCTCTATCCATTATCTAAAGATTGAGCGTCTTTAAAAATTTTGGCGCTTCTAATAAGACATTGTCTAATTGTTCAAAAAAGTCACAAAAATCGGGCTCAAGGTCATCCAGTGAGCAATTGATATTTAATTGGATTTCAATATGCTTACTTATTTGACTCAGGCTAGGAACCCCGGTGTAACAACAAGCCCCATTAAGTTTGTGAATAAGTGTTTTAATTTGCACTACATCTTGGCAAGTTAATCCGTCAGAAATTCCTTGCTTTACATACGGTAAACTTTTGACTAATCCCTTTAACATGTCCTTTGCTAAGTCGGCTCTATTACCTGTAAGTTTCATTGCTAAAGGCCAGTCGATTATGCTATTTAACGGAACATTGATAGTTATTGAGTCATCAATTAAAAACTCTTTATCTTTTTGGCCATCGTCAGAAGAGCTGGCAATGCTAGAGGTAAATAATTCTAAGTCACAATATTCATAAATATTATGTCGTAACATGTTTTCATCGATAGGCTTTGCAATATAACCATTAAAACCTTCCATTAATAATTTTTCCTTTTCACCTTTCAGGGCAAGAGCCGTCACCGCTACTATCGGCGTTTTATCATTAAATGTATTAGCCTTAATTATTTTTAATGCCGTTACGCCATCCATAATAGGCATTTGAATGTCCATGAAAATTAGAGCAAACATTTCATTTTCACAACATTTAACCGCTTCTTTACCATTTGTTGCTGCGGTGACTTCCATCACTTGTTCAAGTAACAGTGCCTCAATAAGTTTTAAATTTGTTTCGTTATCATCAACAACGAGGACTTTAATTGGCACTCTTAATGGCGGTTGATCATATAAAACTTGTGGGGTTCCATTTTGTAATGCCCTACTAAGTTTCGAGGGGATAATAGGTTTACTCAGGCAACTTAATGCACCACTAGCTAATAATGCTTCTTGTAGGTTTGGTGCATTTGAGTTTATTGCTAAGTGAATTGCTGGAATCTGAGGTTTAATCGAGCTTATTAATTCCTTCAAATCATTAATTTGAGTTGGAGTAACTGAATGACCAATTAAAGCAAAGTCAAAATTTTGATTATTGATTAGTGCATTACTGAGTTTCTCTAGGCTATGAACAGGAGTTACTTGCATTTTCCAACCCGTCATTATTTCGTTTGTAGCGATACGTGAATGAGATATAGGTTCATAGTAAAGGATGCTTTTATCAACCAATGCTTTAGTATTTAAGATTGTTTTAATGGGGATAGGGTTAAGTTCACATTGGAAGTTGAACCAAAAAGTAGAGCCTCTACCCTCTGCCGAGTCAAAACCAATATCACCTTTCATTTCATTGGCTAAACGTTGACAAATAACTAAACCTAAACCTGAACCTCCGTATAAACGCGTAACACTTTTATCTGCTTGGCCAAATGCCTCAAAAATAGATCTTTGCTGCTCTTTGCTCATACCTATACCAGTATCTGTGATTTTTATTTTAAATGAAGCGGTATATTCATCAATATTATCGCCTTCAATATCTATAGTCACTAAACCTTTGTCGGTAAATTTTATTGCATTATTAACTAAATTGACCATTACTTGTTTAATTCGCATGGCATCGCCAATTAATAAATCAGGGACTTGGTCAGGCATACGAAGTGATAATTCAATGTTTCTTTTTTGGCAGCTAGGGCTGAGTAAAATCAGTACTTCTTCTATCGATTCACGGAGAGTGAAAGGGATACTCTCAATAATAATTTTACCCGCATCGAGTTTAGAGAAGTCTAAAATATCATTAATAATGGCCAGTAAATTGTTTGATGAACGTTCGATGATTTGTAAATAATCGCGCTGCGTTTCACTTAACGGTGTTTTTAACACTTGGCGAGTAAAACCAATAATACCATTTAATGGTGTTCTTAATTCATGGCTCATATTGGCTAAAAATTCGGATTTTACTCGGCTAGCATCCTCAGCTTTTCGCTTTGAAATATCAAGTTCAACATTTTGAATTTCAAATTGCTCCATACTCTCTCTTAAATCAATGGTCGCATCATCGATACTGCGCTGCATTTCATTATGATAATCACCAATAGATTGAGCCATGGCATTAATCCCATTTTTCAAGAAGTTTAATTCACCAATTAGTTGACCACTTATACGACTGTCTAATTTACCCTCTCGGATTCGGTCGACAGCTTGCACCATAGTCCCTAGGGGGCGTGTAATATTTTTGATAAGTATAATTGAAAATAAAGCACTCATTAAAGAGCCCAAAAAGGCAATAGTTAATGCGACAAGTACTTGGCTTTGTTGGCTATAGTTAATAGTGGTTTTATCGATTTGCATTGCGACGTAGCCTACTATTATTGGCTTATTATCTAGGTGGTTTTCATTGATGATAGGTGTTCTAAAAATAAAGTCGTCAGCTAAAGAATCAGTTGACGTATGCTGAGGAATCTTATCTCCCGCTTTTAAACTCATAACAAAGGTGTCTCTGAGGTAAGAGCTGGTAACTAATACTTGATTGTCAGTAGTGAATATTGTAATACCTTTCACTATGTTGGAATTGTTTTTATGAGCAAAGCCAATGAGTTGTCTTAATTTACCACGGTCTTTTTTAATAATAGACTCTACACTGGCAATCGCTATTGGTTCAATAATACTTTGAGAACGAATAGTTAAGAACTGATTAAGTTCTACATAACGAGCATAAGAAAAATAACCAGCTATTGTGAAACTGATTAAAGTGGTTGGCACTATGGTCAGTAATATGACCCAATCTTTTAGGCTTATTTTATTCATTAATTACTGAACTTTAGTTGGTAAATATGTTGAAATTTGTTTGCTAGCCATTTGAATCAGGTTAAAATTGATTTTTATGATTTATATAGCCAACTAGATTGAATATATAATGTCATACCCTCACAAAACTATCCATATAATCATTGGTAATCATAAAGATGGCGAATATTTTTCAAAAAAGTACAAAGAATCAAAGCTTAGGTCAAATTGTTGATGTGAAAATAGAAAGACTAGACCTTAATGGTTGCGGTGTGACTCGTTTCAAAAATAAGCCGTTATTTATTGAAAAAACATTGCCAGTAGAATGGGTGAAAGTTCAAATTATTGAGCAAAAGAGTAAATACGCTCGGGCCAATATTCTTGAAATAATTCAGGGAAGTGCGAATAGAGTGGAGCCTAGTTGCCGGCATTATCATTTATGTGGAGGCTGTAATTTACAACATTTAATTTTTTCTGAACATTTAGCTTTTAAAAAGAAAAAAGTATCAGAGATCTTTGAGCGCAATCAGATTAACCAATATTTACCTTGGCAAGACTCTATTGTCAGTAGCCCTTGGCATTATCGGCGGAAAGCTCGAATTGGAGTGCAATATGACAAAAAAGGTCATGTCACTTTAGGTTTCAGGAAAAAAGCGACTAATCAATTAATTGCGATTAAAGATTGCCCTGTTTTAGATGAAAAAATTTCTTCAATATTTACACCATTAAAAAAGGTCATTAGTGACTTATCTATTAGCCGTTCTGTTGGCCATATTGAAGTAGTTGTAACCAATCAAATCAATATTGTCATAAGGCAGCTTAAAAACCTTAATATAGAGGATATTACGCTCTGGAAGAATGCCTCGGACATTAATCAGTGGCAGATATTTATAGATGATGGTCAGATGGTTACGCCACTAACCGATATAAAACCATTGACCTACACTTTATTAAATAACCTCGAATTGACTTTTGAGCCTCAAGATTTCATTCAAATTAATCATCAGGTTAATATTGATATGGTAAGGCAATCAATAGAGTGGTTATCCTTAACAGCAAACGATGTTGTGCTCGACTTGTTCTGCGGCTTAGGTAATTTTAGTTTGTCTATAGCTCAACTAGTTGAGCAAGTGGTTGGCATAGAGGGCGTTCAGACTATGGTTGACCGAGCAACAAAAAACGCCAGTAATAATCAGTTAACTAACTGTCAGTTTTATCAAGCAGATCTAAATGCTAATTGGTTATCAAATAACTGGGCGAAAATTGGTTTTAATAAAGTATTATTAGACCCTGCCAGGGCTGGTGCATTCGAAGCAGTAGAGCAATTGGTTAAACTCTCCATACCAGAAATATTATATGTCAGCTGTGATCCTGCGACACTTGCAAGAGATACAAAATACTTAATTGATCATGGTTATAAACTAGAAAAAATTGCATTAATTGATATGTTTTCTCAAACAAAGCATATAGAAACTATGGTATTGTTTTCGCGATTAGTTAAGTAATTATAGGGATGAAAGATGGTTTCGGTTCGTAAGTCACATCAAATGTCAGTCACTAGTTTTGAACAATGGTTAGTGTCTTTAGACATATCTAACAGTAAATGTCAGTCTTTAGAGTCTATGTGGGCAAAAGTAAGGCATTTATTTGATAACCAGTTTGAGTGTCAAACTAAAGCGTTAGAAATGGTAGAAATCCTTGCACCATTAAACCTTGACCGAGACTCATTATGCGCCGCATTTTTAACCCCTTTGCTTCAATATAAATGTGTAGACATGATCTATATTGAAGAGAACTTTGATAAACAAATTTTAATGCTTTGCCAAGGCGTTGAGCAGATGGAAGTGATTAAAACTCTCCAACATAATCCTTCGAAAAAAAATCTAGTTTCTAATGTTTCAGCCAATCAAGTTGATAACATGCGCAAAATGCTACTGGCAATGGTCGATGATGTTAGAGCTGTTGTGATTAAATTAGCAGAGCGTCTTTGTAATCTTCGTTTAGTTAAAAATATTGATGAAGAGACCCGTGTTTTAACGGCCAAAGAGTGTGCAAATATTTATGCCCCTCTGGCTAATCGCTTAGGTATTGGACAGTTAAAATGGGAACTTGAAGATATAGCTTTTCGTTACCTTCATCCCAACATTTATAAAAAAATAGCCCAACTACTCGATGAAACACGTTTAGCTCGTGAAGATTATATGATTGACTTTGTTGGAAGTTTATCTGGACAGCTCAAATCCTTAAAAATTAGTGGTAAAGTTTATGGCCGGCCCAAACATATTTATAGTATTTGGAAAAAAATGCAGCAAAAATCACTCGATTTTGAGCAATTATTTGATGTCAGAGCGGTTCGGATTATTGTTGATGAACTACAAGATTGTTATAGCGCTTTAGGTATAGTTCATACGAGTTGGCAACACTTACATAATGAGTTTGATGACTATGTCGCAACCCCCAAACCTAATGGTTATCAATCTATTCATACTGTTGTTCTTGGCCCAGAAGGCAAATCTGTCGAAATTCAAATACGCACTCAGCAAATGCACGATGATGCTGAAATGGGTGTTGCTGCACATTGGCGCTATAAAGAGGGGAGTACGGCAACCAAAGGTAGTGATAAGAAATCAGGTTTTGATGAAAAAATTAGTTGGTTGAAAAAAATTCTTCAATGGCAAGAAGATGTCAGTGAAAGCGGTGACTTAATTGATGAGTTACGCAGTCAAGTATTTGAAGATAGAATTTATGTTTTTACCCCCAATGGCGATGTTATCGACTTGCCTGCCGGTTCAACTCCTTTAGACTTTGCTTATTATATTCATTCAAATGTTGGGCATTGTTGTATTGGTGCTAAAATATTTGGCAAAATCGTCCCCTTTATCTATCAATTACAGACAGGCGACCAAGTGGAGGTATTAACAACTAAAACGCCTAATCCAAGCAGGGATTGGCTCAACCCAAGCTTGAATTATCTTCATACGCCAAGGGCAAGGGCAAAAGTTCAGCATTTTTTCAAATTGCTCGACCGAGACAAACATATTAGCCAAGGTAAACAATTACTAGAAAACGAGCTAAGTAAAATAAAATTAGATAAACCAGACCTTGGTTCAACTATTTCACGTTTTAATGTGAAAACGGTTGATGATTTATATGCCGCTATTGGTTCTGGAAATGCGCGTTTGCAGCAAGTGACTAATTTTTTACAACAACAAAATGATAAATTTAAACCCATTGAAGAAATAGACCCACAAAGTTTAGTCAAGCAAACTTCAACACAAAAATTTTCATCGGACAGTAACGGTATTACCGTCTCAGGTGTTGGAAACTTATTAACTCATATTGCAAAATGTTGTTGTCCAGTGCCTGGTGATGAAATTATGGGCTTTATTACTCAAGGTCGCGGTATATCAGTTCACCGTCTTGATTGTGAACAGCTTTCTAATGCACTAATTCAACAGCCCGAGCGGGAAGTCGAAGTGCAATGGGGGTTAAAAAACGACAACAATCAACAGTTTTACCAAGTAAAAGTACAAGTTATTGCGATGGACAGGCAAGGGCTGCTTAGAGATGTATCTACTATTATTTCCAATGAAAGAGTCAGTATTGTTGGTGTAGAAAGTTACTCTGATTCAAGTAAACAAACAATGGTGATGTCAATCACTATGGAAACGCCAAACAGCGATACGTTATCAAAGGTAATTGGTAAGCTTCTACAACTTGAAGATGTTGGAGAAGTTAGGCGCCTCTAAGTAAACGTAAACACAAGTATTAAAGAGTAAGGTATTAATCCTTATATTAGCATTGAATACCAATCGTAAGATAAGTGACTGAGGGGAATTATTTGCCAGGGTCGTTAAAAAACTACCCTACTATAGCGAGATATAAAAAATAGTAAGGTTATTAAAAGGCGATAACTAAAATTCATAGCCAACACTAAAAAACATAATATTTTTACTATTACCTTTAATATAGGTAAATCCACTTCCAGACGCTTTATCACTCGGTATATGTCCAAAGTCTACGCCAAAAGTTATACATTCATTTTGAGGGAGCGTGTAGTTGATGTTTACTGAATAGACTGTTCGAACTGTTTCGGTATAAGTTGCACCTAATGACCATTGAGGCGACAAAAAATAATCATACCCGACACTTACACCAATAAGACCTAAAGCGCCACGAAAACGATGGTCGTTATTCTTGGTTGATATTTGATAGCCCAGCACTCCAGCGTATTGTAAACCAAACCCCGTCGCATGATTAATTTCAGCAGCACGTAACGAATGAGTGAACAATAAAGTTAAAATCAACAGTATTTTTATCATTTTAAATTCCTTTTAATTACATTGTATTTTAACTGTAATGTAACCATTACAACAACATAGTCATAAATTTACATTGCCAGCTTTTAGATAAACCTCCACTTTTAGCTATATGATTTCTGTTTGGTGCCTATTAATGGGTAAACTGGATTAAATGGGATGTGGTAATTATATCCAAATAATAAGCATTAATGGTCTGTGAATCTCTTTAATAAAATTCACAGTACAGATGGTTAAATACTTGATGTAGAATGAGATGATTATTAATTATAATTAAAGAGGGTAGTGTTAAATGTTAAACGATGAGCCATCAATCAGTAAACTTCGTTGGATAATGTCTGAGTTACGTGACCCGCAAACAGGCTGCCCTTGGGATATTAAACAAGACTTTGCCTCAATAGTTAAGTGTACTATTGAGGAAGCTTATGAAGTGGCAGATGCTATTGAACAACAAGACTTTGTTGAATTAGAAAAAGAATTAGGTGACTTACTTTTTCAGGTGATTTTTTATAGTCAATTAGGACAAGAGCAAAAACGTTTTGACTTTGACTCAGTTGTTGGTGCTATTTGTGAAAAACTGATCCGTCGTCATCCTCATGTTTTTGGCAATACCAAGCTTACTTCTGACGAAGATATTAAAGCGAACTGGGAAAATGAAAAAGCCAAGGAACGACAACATAGAAATAAAAATAATAAAATCAGTATATTAACAGATATCCCTAAAAATTTACCCGCACTTTCATTAGCGGTTAAAATACAAAAACGCTGTGCTCATGTAGGATTTGACTGGCATAATATTAATGATGTTTTTGACAAAGTGGTGGAAGAAGTCACCGAAGTTAAAGCGGAAATTGACTATTTACATAATGGAAAACCACACGCTTTAGCTGAAGAGTTGGGTGATCTCATGTTTGCTGTTGTGAACTTATGCCGCCACGCTAAACAAGATCCTGAAACGTTACTTAGGCAAGCTAATAAAAAGTTTACTAAGCGTTTTTATGGTGTTGAACAAAGAGTTGAACAATCAATGCAAACTTTTGAACAACATGATCTTGAGGAGCTAGAAAAATATTGGCAACAGGTTAAAGAGGCGGAAAAATCGACAAATGAAAATTAGTAAAACCTCAATGTAACCGATATTTAGATCTGACTTCTTATCCTGTCAAAAGATTTCCGTTGAGAGTTAATAAAACCATCGGTTGGATTTTTGATTTGTTAAAGGTTAGAACTAGTTTACTGATAAGTTATAGTGAGTTTTTGATTATTTAGTAGGGTTAACAAATAATGGTTAATAACCGCAGTAGCAAGTAACAAAGCTAATTGCGATAGCTTTGTTACTATTAGTCATATTATTATGCCAGCGCTTTAGCAACTAAAGCAGCTAAATGATTTGGTAACGTAAAGGTTAGAGCAATAGCATGGCCTTGTTCAGACATTTTACTCCAAGTTTTTTGCAGTACCCCTACTATTTTTTCTTCATTATGCTTAGCGGCAAAATCATCAAAATAAAACTGTAAAAATACTAAACAGGCAACATCTTCTAATGTTTGACTATCAATATTTGATTTTAATTGTTCTTTACGAATGATTTTTGCGGTTTGCTTCGCTTCATCTTCGCTGTAGCCATTTTCTAGCATTAACTGTTCTGTTAGTTCAGCATGGAATTTACCTAAACCTATGCGCCATTTAAAATAACCTTTTTTCCCTAGGTCAAATTCAGCGCGCTTAAGGTGCCAGCGTTTAATATGCTGAGCTCTCACCGCTATTTTTAGTAATTCATTTGCCTGAGGCCAATGTTCATCGAGCATATTGGTCATTTGATGGCCGTAAATATATTCTTTGGGGTAAGTTACATTGTCAAAAGTTATTTGATTAGGGTCCTGATTATTGACCTGATCAATGCTAGATAAAATTCCATTTAAGCGTTCATTATTCATAGATGTTAATTAACAAAAAATTTTAAGATAGTTAACAATACCATTTTTAACGTTATTGTTAACTATTGGAGTGATTAAACTATTATTTTTATCATTAGATTGATTGTTCATATTGTTGTTAGCTCAGGTTTTAAGTATAATGTTTTCCCGTCCTGCTAAATTTATTTATCAATAGTAATCACTTCACACTTTCTTTCTTTTAGGTTGAAGGTACAGTTGATTTATACCATTTTAGCAATAGTAATAGTTTACAGCTATTTGAATATAATCCGATCATTCTGACTTTTTGGTATCACATGACAACTCGATATATTTTTGTAACTGGTGGCGTTGTTTCGTCTCTTGGTAAAGGTATTGCAGCCGCCTCACTTGCGGCTATCCTTGAAGCGCGGGGCTTACAAGTCACCATGCTTAAGCTTGACCCTTATATTAACGTTGATCCTGGGACCATGAGCCCGATTCAACACGGTGAGGTGTTTGTCACCGAAGATGGTGCTGAAACCGATCTTGATTTAGGTCATTACGAACGATTCATTCGTACCAAAATGACTAAGCGAAATAACTTTACCACTGGTCGTATTTATCAAGACATTCTTGCTCGCGAACGTAAAGGTGAATTTTTAGGGGCAACTATCCAAGTTATTCCTCACATCACCAATGATATAAAACGTCGAGTAATCGAAGGCGCTGAAGGTTACGATGTTGCCATGGTTGAAATCGGAGGCACAGTTGGGGATATAGAGTCTCAACCTTTTTTAGAAGCTATCCGTCAACTGGGCGTTGAATTAGGTCGTGAACGTGCAATGTTCATGCATTTAACACTGGTACCTTACATAGCTGCTGCCGGCGAAATTAAAACTAAACCAACTCAACATTCAGTAAAAGAGTTACGCTCTATTGGTATTTTTCCTGATATTTTAGTTTGCCGGAGTGAACGTTCTATTCCAGCTAACGAACGCGCTAAAATTTCATTATTTACTAATGTTGAAGAAAAAGCGGTTATTGCTTTACGAGATGTTGACAGTATTTATAAAGTACCTGCGATATTAAAATCTCAAGGCACGGATGAATTAGTGGTCAAGCGTTTTGGCTTAGATGTTCCTGAAGCTGATTTAAGTGAATGGGAGCAAGTATTATATCAAGAAGCTAATCCGGTAGGTGAAGTCACTATTGGTATGGTTGGTAAATACACTGAATTACCAGATGCTTATAAGTCAGTTAACGAAGCGTTAAAACATGCAGGCATCAAAAACCAGGTAAAAGTAAAAATTCAACACATAGACTCACAAGATATTGAAGCGAAGGGAACCGAGGTATTAGATAATTTGGACGCAATACTCGTCCCCGGTGGCTTTGGTGAGCGTGGTGTGGAAGGGAAAATTTTAACGGCCCAATATGCCCGTGAAAACAAAGTACCTTATTTAGGTATTTGTTTAGGTATGCAAGTGGCATTAATAGATTTTGCCCGTAATGTTGCCGGTTTGCCGGGCGCTCACAGTACTGAATTTAATAAAGAAACACCCTATGCTGTTGTCGGCTTAATCAATGAATGGTTAGACGAAGAAGGCAAGATTGAGTATCGTCATGAAGGTTCTGATTTGGGAGGAACTATGCGTTTAGGCTCTCAATTGTGTCATCTTGTGAAAGGTACCAATGCTTATAACGTATATGGTAGTGAAACAATTTATGAAAGACACCGTCACCGTTATGAGGTAAATAATAACTACCGCGAACAATTAAGTAAAGCTGGTTTAGTGTTCTCGGGATTATCTACGGATAAAACATTAGTTGAGGTGATTGAAATACCTGATCACCCTTGGTTTATTGCAGGGCAGTTCCATCCAGAGTTTAATTCAACTCCACGTGATGGACACCCATTATTTAAAAGCTTTATTGCGGCATCCTTTGAGCATCAAAAGCTGCAATCAAGTTAACCAACCAATGAATTTAAACCGTAGCCTTATGCTACGGTTTTACTTTTTAAGTAGAGAAAAATTTTAGTTTTTAATTTTATTGTTCAATTATAGAACAGTCCCCTTTATGAGTAGGAATGACAATGTCAAATATTAGTAAAATTATTGCCCGTGAGATTATGGACTCTCGTGGTAACCCAACCGTTGAAGCTGACGTTTATCTTGAATCAGGTGCATGGGGCAGAGCTGCTGCGCCGTCTGGTGCTTCAACAGGTTCTCGTGAGGCTTTAGAATTACGCGACGGTGATCAAGCACGTTACCTAGGTAAGGGTGTCTTAAAAGCTGTTGCAGCTATTAACGAAGATATTCAAAAAGAACTTATTGGTAAGAATGCATTAGAACAAGCTGTTATTGATCAAGTCATGATTGATTTAGATGGTACTGAAAATAAAGAAAAATTTGGCGCTAATGCTATTCTAGCGGTTTCTTTAGCTGTAGCGAAGGCTGCCGCCATGGATAAGAAAGTGCAATTATTTGAACATATTGCCGACTTAAATGGTACTCCAGGTCAATATTCTTTACCTTTACCTATGATGAATATTATTAATGGCGGTGAACATGCTGATAATAACGTTGATATTCAAGAGTTTATGATTCAGCCAGTAGGCGCTAAAAGCTTTAGTGAAGCTTTACGTATGGGAGCGGAAATCTTTCATGCTTTGAAAAAAGTACTTTCTTCAAAAGGAATGAACACTGCGGTAGGTGATGAAGGCGGGTTTGCCCCTAACCTTGAGTCAAATGCTGATGCATTAGCCGTTATTAAAGAAGCCGTTGCTGCTGCAGGTTATGAGTTAGGTAAAGATATAACCTTAGCTATGGATTGCGCGGCATCAGAATTTTATGATGCAGAAAAAAATATTTACGATTTAAAGGGTGAAGGCAAAAAATTTACGGCTAATGAATTCTCTGACTTTTTAGCTACACTCTGTGAGCAATACCCTATTGTTTCTATTGAAGATGGTTTAGATGAGTCAGACTGGGATGGTTTTGCTTACCAAACTAAATTACTTGGCGATAAAGTGCAAATCGTTGGTGATGACTTATTTGTAACAAACACTAAAATTTTAGCTCGTGGTATTGAGCAAGGTATTGGTAATTCGATACTCATCAAATTTAACCAAATTGGTACGCTTACCGAAACCTTAGCGGCAATTAGAATGGCTAAAAGCGCTGGTTTTACCGCTGTCATTTCACACCGCAGTGGTGAAACTGAAGATGCAACCATCGCTGACTTAGCGGTTGGTACGGCGGCAGGTCAAATCAAAACAGGATCTTTGTGTCGCTCTGACCGTGTTTCTAAATACAATCAGTTGTTACGTATTGAAGAGTTTTTAGGAGACAAAGCAATCTTTAATGGCTTAAGTGAAGTTAAAGGCCAATAGTTAGTTATTAGTCCTTAGAATAAATCTGATATGTTTGTATTGGATTTGTTCTGGGAAATTTTATCTTTTGGCAATAATCAAGTATGCTTAAAAGATAAGCAGTAAATTATTGATTTATAACTACCATGACCCAAGCTTCACTTTGGCAAGAGCCACAACAATCAGTAAACTACGCTGAATTATGCAATGCACTCTATGAGCGCGAATTACGCTTACTTGCTAATATTGAATTTACCACACCTCAAGCCCTGCAAAACCGGCTTAAAAGTCTCTCTTATTATATAAACCGTACAGCACTTTTGATGACACAAACAAACTCCCCCCTCGAGTTAGACATTCAAAATGCGGCATGGCAAGTCAAACAAAGTAGTAAAATACCGCTTATTGGTCAAGAAACTGACAATATTAATACTTGGTATCTATCGACAAATTTGTCCCTTGGCCTTATTGTTCCTGTATTGGCCAACGGTCATGTTTTTCTCGACTGTATTGATAGAGTTGATAATGATCAACAACGTATTAGAACTAATACTTCCGGTTGGTTTTATATCTCTAATGTTGAAAAGCAAAAGCTTAAAAAGGTAAAATTACTTATACCGAATAAAAAAGTTATGCTTGCTGCTTGCTCTGGGCACTGTTGGCAAGGAGGTAAGAAGGCTCGTCCTATTACCCTAACGCTAAGGGGGCTATTACTTTCATGTACTATTAACTGGAATAACTTTAAAGCCCCTTTAAGCATTTAACTGCTCAATTTTATTTACAGTGACTAGCAACTATTTATAATAGTGTTATTATCTGATTTTTTAGTGTTACTCGTTTGGACTTTAATCTCTTATGCGCTTTATAACCTCAGGTCTTGTTATTTTTTTACTACTATTACAATACCGTCTTTGGTTTGGTAAAAATAGTGTGCCTGATTATATTTCATTACAAAATGAAGTAGTTAGGCAAAAAGTTGATAACGAAAAACTTAAACAACGTAATAAATTGCTTTATGCTGACACCGATGATTTAAAGTTAGGTGTAGAGGCAATAGAAGAGCGAGCCAGAAATGAATTAGGTATGATTAAAAAAGGTGAAACTTTTTTTCGCATAGTTCCCAGCCATTCATCTCAAAATAATCAACGAGATCGATCACTGACTACGGCAGAAAAACTTAAGATGAATTTTAACTAATGGCAAGTGTAAAATTATTTAGCTCGCTAATTGCTGTTGTTCCTGCTGCTGGTATTGGTAAACGCATGGAAGCAAATTGTCCTAAGCAGTACTTAAAGATTAATAGTTTAACCATTCTAGAACATACCGTTTTAAACCTTTTATCTCACCCTGATATCACTCAAGTTATACTTGTTATTAGTGCTGAGGATGAATACTTTAATGAGTCATCATTAGTAAACCATCCAGATGTTGTCTCAGTTATTGGCGGTAAAGAGCGAGTTAACTCTGTGCTCGCAGGGTTGAAAGCTATTGACGAGACAAAACACCAGTGGGTATTGGTCCATGATGCCGCTCGTCCTTGTATTGAACATAAAGATATTGATGCGCTAATAGCTAGCTGTCGACAAACTAATTATGGTGGGATATTGGCTTCTCTTGCGCGCGATACAATGAAATCGTCAGATTCAAAGTCACAAATAACAGCGACTGTTGAGCGCTCTAACCTATGGCATGCACTTACACCACAAATGTTTGAAACAAAAATATTAATAAATGCCATTGAGCAAGCTTTAGTTGATGAAATTATTATTACCGACGAGTCATCAGCAATCGAATATTTAGGATTGCCTAGTTTATTAGTCGAAGGTAGTAGTGAAAATATAAAAATAACTCGCCCTGAAGATTTAGCGTTGGCGATGTTTTATTTAGGCAAAAACAATAAGGATAATTTGTGCGTATAGGTCATGGTTTTGATGTTCATAAATTTGGTGGTCAAGGACCATTATTTTTAGCCGGGATAAAAGTACCCTACGAGTTTGGCTTTATTGCCCATTCTGATGGTGATGTTGCTATTCATGCTTTATGTGATGCTATTTTAGGAGCATTAGCGTTAGGTGATATTGGTAATCACTTCCCAGATACTGATGCTAACTATGAAAATATTTCTAGTCGAGTATTATTGCAGCATGTGGTTAGCTTAATGGCAGCCAAAGACTATGAAATTGGCAATGTAGATATAACGATAGTGGCTCAAGCACCAAAAATTGCACCACACTTATTAGCTATGCGAACTTGTCTAGCACAAGACTTAGTTTGTGAGGTTGACCAAGTTAATGTCAAAGCAACTACAACAGAAAAACTAGGCTATACTGGCAGAAAAGAAGGTGTGGCAGTGCATTGTGTCGCTTTGTTAATACCCTCTACCCCCCTATTTTAATCAATTCCATTTACACCCGAAGGTTAATAAACAATGCTACCAACACTTGCTTATTTATATGGCAAACCAAAATCTACTGGGCTATTACGGTCTAGTATGTCAGATTTTAAAGTTTTTGAACAACTGCCTTTTGAGCCTTGTTCAGAAGGTGAACATCTACTGATACACATAAGAAAAACAGGACAAAATACTTTAGACATTGTCCACGCTTTGGCTAAATACTTTAAAGTTAAAGATAAGTTTGTCTCTTATGCCGGCCTGAAAGACCGTTTTGCGATAACTGAGCAATGGTTTGGGGTTCACTTGCCAGGTAAGGATGAATACGACCTTAGTGATATCAATATCGACGGTGTTGAAGTGTTATCTTATGCTAGACATAATAAAAAATTAAGAATTGGTGCATTAACGGGCAATAATTTTGAATTAACGCTTCGTGAAGTATCGGATATCGATGCGTTGCAACAAGCTTGGCTAAAAATAATAGCCAACGGAGTACCAAACTATTTTGGTGAACAACGCTTTGGTATTGATGGCGGTAATATTGATAAAGCGATAAAGCTATTTGCCGGAAAACTGAAAGTAAAAGATAAGAAGAAACGGGGCTTTTATTTATCCGCAGCCAGATCACACTTGTTTAATGATATCGTTAGTAAACGTATCGAACTCGACTACTTTGATACTTTATCTATTGGTGATGTATGCATGTTAGCAGGTACACAGTCAGTATTTATAGCTGAGGATCTTGACCAAGTATTACTTAATCGTTTAATAGACAAAGACATCGATATTACTGCGCCAATGTGGGGTGCCGGCGAATTAATGACTCAAGGACAAACATTGCACTTTGAGCAACAAATTGCTGCTAATTACAGTGAAATATCAAGTGGTTTACCTAAGTTTGGTTTAAAACAAGAACGCCGTCGTATACGTTTGAATTTATCAACACCTTCTCTTATTATTAATGAAACTGGAGATAACAAAAACACGGTTACTTTGAAGTTCTTTTTACCTGCAGGTTGCTACGCAACGACAATATTAAGAGAGTTAATTGATTATAAAGACTTAAATTTACGCAGCTAAATCAACAATTAATATTATACAACTCATACTAACAACTAAGACCTAGAAATAAATCACAATATGAATATATTACTCAGTAATGATGACGGTGTGCATGCTTTAGGCATAAAAATATTACACCAAGAGCTAATGAAAATAGGTAAAGTGACGGTTGTCGCTCCTGATCGAAATTGTAGTGGCGCAAGTAATTCTCTTACCTTATTAAATCCTTTGCGTGCTCAAACCTTGGACAATGGTTATATTTCTGTCAATGGTACACCTACTGATGCAGTTCATTTAGGTATTAGTCAATTAATGGACCCTTTACCTGATTTGGTGGTGGCGGGTATTAATAACGGTGCTAACCTTGGTGACGATACTTTGTATTCAGGCACAATAGCGGCCGCAACCGAAGGCCGTCATATGGGTATGCCTGCAGTAGCCGTATCTTTAGTTGGAAAAAATGAACAGTATTATCGAACGGCTGCTGTGGTAGCCGCAAAGATAATATCAAGACTAAAAGAACATCCTTTAGCTGCGGATCAAATTTTAAATATAAATGTACCTGATATTCCTTTAGGTCAGTTAAAAGGTGTTAAAGTGACACGGTTAGGACACCGCCATAAAGCAGAAACCATGAAAAAGATGAAAGATCCATGGAATCGTGATATTTATTGGTATGGTACATTAGGATTAGAGCTAGACGGTGGTGAAGGTACTGATTTTCATGCTGTTGCTAATGGTTTTGTTTCTATTACGCCATTAACCGTCGATATGACTGCCCATAAAAGCTTATCAACAATGTCAGATTGGTTAGCAGATCTTTTATTATAAAATTTATCATTAAAAAAATAACGACTAACTAAAGTAAAAAAGAGCAGTATATGAACGTTAAAATAGCTAAGAGTATTGGAGGGAAGTCTACCCGCAGTGGTGAGATTCTAGCACAAAAACTTCATGCTCAGGGTATAAGTAATCAGCAAGTGCTGCGAGCGATAGCTTCAACACCAAGGCATATTTTTGTACCTGAAATACTTGCGCACAAAGCCTATGATAATACCGCGTTACCTATTGGCCAAGGGCAAACTATTTCTCAGCCTTATATTGTAGCTAAAATGTCTGAATTATTATTATCGGAAGGCATTCCTAATAATATTTTAGAGATTGGTACTGGCTCTGGTTATCAAACTGCTATATTAGCACAGCTAACCTCAGCAGTATTTTCTGTTGAGCGTATTAAAGCCCTTCAATGGCAAGCAAAACGTCGATTAAAATTGATGGACTTACATAGTGTTTCAATGAAACATGGTGACGGTTGGCAGGGGTGGGCGAGTAAAGCCCCATTTGACGCTATTATAGTCACCGCAGCACCTTCAAGTGTCCCACAAGCACTATTAGAGCAATTAGTAGATGGTGGTCGTTTAATAATTCCCGTAGGTGATGACAAGCAAATATTGAAAGTGATCACCCGTCAAGGTAACAGTTTTCATGAACAACAGATTGAAGCTGTTCGTTTTGTTCCACTTGTGCCTGGAGAATTATTATGAGATTCATCCGCTAGTCACTTTTATACCTAATCTAACTTTTTTGAGTAACCTCTGTGAAAATATTTTCAGCACTGTATCAATGGACACTTCGATGGGCCGAACATAAATTTGCGCCTCGAATTTTAGCAATGTTAACTTTTGCTGAGTCGATTTTTTTTCCTATTCCTCCTGATGTTTTACTAGCTCCTATGGTGTTAGCTAAACCCGAAAATGCATGGAAATTGGCGAGTTTAACTACTGTAGCGTCTGTTATTGGTGGTGTTGTTGGTTATTCATTAGGTTATTTAATGTTTGATCCATGGATACTCCCTATTATTATTGATTTTGGTTACCAAGCAAGATTCGATAAGATTATGTTATGGTTTGCCGAATGGGGGGTTTGGGTAGTTTTTCTTGCGGGGTTCTCACCAATTCCTTATAAGTTATTTACGGTCAGCGCTGGTTTTTTACACATGGCATTTTTACCCTTTTTATTTGTTTCAGCAATAGGTAGAGGGATGAGGTTTTTTTTAGTTGCAGGAATTATTAAGTGGGGTGGAGCGCCGATGGAGACAAAATTAAGGCAATACATAGATATTTTAGGTTGGTGTATAGTTGGACTTATACTCATAGTTTACTTAATTAATAGTTAATATCATTGACAAAATTCGATGATCAAGTTTAGGTGATATTGCCTGTTAAGGTTCTTTATAATTAGAAACCTGATACGTCACTATTTAACTAAAATTCAACATAAAGGTTACTCAGCAATTGTAATGAAAGAAGTTAGCATCAAAAAATCCAGCTTTAATTGGTTGTCCTTTGTTATCGTAGTAATGCTTATGCAGAGTTGCTCAAGTAGGGACACCCCTGCTCCTGTGGCAAATTCTTATGGTTCTATCGCACTTAAAGACAGGGTTAAAAATAACATAGACTCTTCTTATTACACGGTTAAAAAAGGTGAAACTCTCTATTCAATCTCTTGGCGAGCAAACTCAGATGTCAGAAGTATAGCTAAGCTAAATAAACTCTCCAGACCCTATAAAATATTACCGGGACAAAAATTAATTGTATCAAAGAAAAAAAACACTAACTCCTCCCCAGCAATTGGAAATAAAAGCGTCACTAAAAATTCGAATAAAAGCTCTAGCAGTAAGACTCAACCGCCGATTAAAAAAATTGTTGCGCCAAATAAAAAGCAGGAGTATGGTAAAAATGTAAGAGATATTAAAGTAAGTAAGAAAGTTACTTTACAAGGTTCTCCTTTCTCAAAGAAAATTAGAGAATGGCAGTGGCCAGCTAGTGGAAAAGTAATTGCTAGATTTTCTACGGCACAGCAAGGCAATAAAGGTATTAATATAGCAGGTCGCCGTGGCGATAAAGTTAAAGCTGCAGCGAAGGGCAAAGTAGTTTATGCGGGAAATGCATTAAGAGGTTATGGACAATTAGTTATTGTTAAACACAATGATGATTATCTTAGCGCTTATGCACATAACGATAAAATATTAGTCAAAGAAAAGCAGTTAGTTAATGCTGGCGATGTCATTGCTAAAATGGGCGATACAGGTGAACAAAGAGTGATGCTTCATTTTGAAGTTCGCTTTCGTGGTAAATCTGTTAACCCGATGAAGTATTTACCGAAACAATAAAACTTATAGGTACTACTATGTAGCTCAGTATACTTTAATACAACCAATACTTTATGGCTTGGCTATAGGGAGATATAAAATGGATGTAATCACTAAAGAAAAAAAAGAAAAAAAAGAAAATGTCACAGTGTCACCAAAATTGAAAATAGCAGTAAAGGAAGTAATCAGAAAAGGTAAGGTTAAGGTTTCGTCGTCAAGTATAGACCCAACACAATTATATTTGTCTGAAATTGGTTCTTCTCTGCTATTAACCGCAGAAGAAGAAGTCTATTTTTCTCGCCTTTCGCTTAAAGGTGATGAACCCTCTCGAAAGCGTATGATTGAAAGTAACTTACGTTTAGTTGTCAAAATGGCCCGTCGTTATAATAATAGAGGCTTACCCCTATTAGACTTAATCGAAGAGGGTAACTTAGGTTTAATTAGAGCTGTTGAAAAATTTGATCCCGAACGAGGTTTTAGATTTTCAACTTATGCAACATGGTGGATTCGTCAGACTATTGAGCGTGCTATTATGAACCATACACGAACAATTCGTCTTCCTATACATGTGGTTAAAGAACTTAATATCTATTTGCGGACATTAAAGTCGTTAGTACATAAGTTAGATCATGAACCTACCGCTGAAGATATTGCTGAAGCCTTAGATAAACCTGTTACTGATGTAACAAAAGTTCTTAAATTGAATGAGCGGATTACCTCACTTGATAAACCATTTGGCGGTGATTCTGATAAGGTATTACTTGATGTTATCCCAGATGAAAAAAGTAATGGACCTGAAGGTGATTTACAATCGTCAGAGATGAGTTGTAATATTATTCATTGGTTAAATGAACTTAATGTTAAGCAAAGAGAAGTTTTAGCTAGACGTTTTGGTTTAATGGGATATGAGGCGGCAACATTAGAAGGTGTTGGTAATGAAATTGGTTTAACACGTGAACGTGTTCGCCAAATTCAAGTCGAGGCTTTGAAGCGTTTAAGGGATATTTTAAGTCAACAAAACTTGTCGATTGATACGATATTTCAAGCCTAAATAAATTATTTTACCTTTTTATTTATAAGCTTAGTGAACTCGTTTACTTAATAAAAACCAGCATTTAATGCTGGTTTATTATTTATGAGCGTTAATATAAAAAGAATTGTCGTCAAAAAATATCGTCAGTTTATTCTAATTTTTCTTTGAGCTGAAATAGTAGTGCTAATGCTTCTCTAGGACTCAAGTCGTTAACATCTGTGACTTTTAAAATATCAAGAACGGGATGGTTTTGTTCAATTAATGACAATTGCTCAAAAGCATTAATATTACTTGGTAAAATTGATGGTAATTGATTATTTTCTAACTCAGTTAACCGCTGTTTAGCTCGGTGAATAACCATTTTAGGTACACCAGCTAACTGCGCAACTTGTAAACCAAAACTCTTACTTGCCGGGCCATCTTTCACCGCATGCATAAAAATAATTTTATCGTTATGCTCAACTGCATCTAAGTGTATATTAGCAACCAGATCAATTTGCTCTGCTAACGTCGTTAATTCAAAATAGTGACTAGCAAATAAAGTAAAAGCTTTGGTTTGCATGGCTAACATTTCTGCACATGCCCAGGCCAAAGATAAACCGTCATAGGTACTAGTACCCCTACCAATTTCATCAAGTAGCACCAAGCTTTTGTCTGTTGAATTGTGCAATATGTTAGCCGTTTCTGTCATCTCCACCATAAAAGTAGAACGGCCACTAGCAAGATCATCTGAGGCGCCAATACGAGTAAAAATACGGTCTACCATGCCAATGCTGGCATTACTTGCTGGAACAAAACAGCCAATATGAGCCAATAAAACAATGAGTGCTGTTTGGCGCATATAGGTTGATTTACCGCCCATATTTGGTCCTGTAATGATCAACATTTTTCGTTGAGCATTTAAAACCACAGGATTTGCTATAAAAGTGTCAGCGGTCATTTTTTCAACCACAGGGTGCCGGCCTGCTTCAATATTTATACCTGGCTCATCAAACAAGGAAGGTTTAGTATAATTGAGTGTTTCGCTTCGTTCTGCAAAGGTATTAAGCACGTCTAGCTCTGAAATTGCTTGAGATAGTTGTTGCAAACATTCTAATTCAGGTAAAACTTGATCAAAGAGTTGATCGTAAAGACGCTTTTCTAAGGCTAAAAATTTACTTTGAGCGCTTAATACTGTTATTTCATGCTGTTTTAATTCTTCAGTGATAAAACGTTCGTTGTTCTTTAACGTTTGACGGCGAATATAATCATCAGGAACATTGTTAGCCGCGCCGCGGCTAATTTCAATGAAAAAACCGTGTACTTTGTTATAACCAACTTTTAATGAGTGAATACCGGTACGTTTTTTTTCCTTCTCTTCAAGTTGGGCTAAAAAGTCGGTAGCACCATCACTTAAATCTCGAAGTACATCTAATTCCTGATGATAACCTGGCGCAATAACACCGCCATCACGAATGAGTACTGGTGGGTTGTCAACAATGGCGTTTTCCAATATTAACTGAATACTAGGAACGGGTTTGCTAAGACTTGCTAGTGCATGTAAATGGCCAGAGGTATAACGTTCTAAAAGATCTTGTAATTCAGGAAGTTGTTGAAGAGCATTACGTAATCTAGCAAAATCTCTGGGCCGAGCTGATCTAAGAGCAATACGGGATATTATGCGTTCAATATCACCTAAATTTCTGAGTAATGAAAATAAATCCACATGAATATCGGCTGCTAAGATATCACTAATAGCATTTTGTCTATTGGCTAAAACAGAGATATCCCTCAGTGGAAAGTGAATCCAGCGCTTTAATAACCGTGAACCCATGGGCGTAGCTGACTTATCTAATATTGCCGATAGTGTATTTTCAGCGCTGCCATGTAAGTTTACTGTTAATTCCAAATTTCTTCGGGTAGCTGCATCTAAAATAACCCCAGTAGCTGATGACTCATAAAGTATACTTCTAATATGTGGTAATGCACTTCGTTGGCATTCTTTGACGTATTGAAATAAACAACCCGCTGAAGCTAAACCTAAAGATTTATTATTAACTCCAAACCCTGATAATTCTTTAGTGCCAAATTGTTGATTAAGTAATTTTTTTGCTGTATCTAAATCAAATTCCCAGTCAGACCTGCGTCGTAAGCCTTTAGAGCCATCAATTAAATCAAAGTGTGCAAATGACTCTGGGTATAATAATTCTGCAGGTGCTAACCGCTGTAACTCAGCTAATAGCTGTTCTTCAGTTTGTGGTTCGGTCAAAACAAACCGGCCACTGGTCATGTCTAAATACGCTAAGCCAAATCCTTTGATATTATGGTTAGCAGGGGCTGAAAAAATAGCCACAATTAAATTATCTTGCCTATCAACTAATAATGCTTCGTCGCTTATGGTTCCGGGTGTTACCACACGCACCACTTTTCGCTCAACTGGCCCCTTACTTGTTGCTGGATCGCCTATTTGCTCACATATTGCGACAGACTCGCCCAGTTTAACTAACTTAGATAAATAAGTATCAATCGAATGATAAGGGACACCTGCCATTGGAATAGCATTGCCGCCGGTTTTACCGCGAGCAGTTAATGATATGTCGAGTAATTCAGCCGCTTTTTTAGCATCATCAAAGAATAACTCATAAAAATCACCCATCCGATAGAAAATTAGGATATTAGGGAATTCTGCTTTGATTGTTAGATATTGACGCATCATAGGGGTGTGAGATGAAAGATCAGTTTCTTTTAAAGTCGGATTCATACTAGTTCTTAATCTCTTTATCTTCTTTAAGCCTCTTTAGATAAAAGGCTATGCTATTTTATTATGTATTTCTTGTTGCTTCAACTCAGTTCAAACCAGCTGTAAATTAAGTGAATCTAGTATAGTTTTTGATATCATATTATTTAAATGACTTTAGGCGAATTCCTTCACTACTCTAACGCCTATAAAATGTTATTTAAGTACACTATTAAAACTAATTCTACAGCAATTGATGCACTTGCCGCAAAGCGTTTTAAATACAATTTTGACTCAATAAAAATAAACCTTTGCTATTCACTCTCAGTTACTTCATCTGCTTTATGATATTTCTCTGTACCAAGCTAACTGTTTTTGTCTTGCTTTATAGCCTTGTTAGCTTTTTTTTAACACTAACATTGTATTTGAGCCATAACTTGAGGCCATTTTTTATTATCTTGTTCGGGATAACCAATCACCAGTTTTTCAAAGCTGTTGTGTTTAACAAATGATATAAAAGAGACCACAGGAGCTGTTGGTATTTGGTAAAAAGAATGCCCGCATGTATTAATCGATGCTTCTTTCCATTTTAATACGACCACTTCTAAAGAGTCATTTTCAGCTCCGTGGTAGGTTAACTCTACCTACAAAGAGTCTTCATCTACTTCCGTTGTAAATGAATCACTTTCAACTTTATATAAACCTATTTTGTTTGATATTACTGTGCAACTACCTAAAAATATGAAAATAGCCACTAAAAATATTTTCATAATCTACAACTCGATAAAAAGCTAACACCGCACTATGAAGAAAATAATGGTTGGCTAAAATTGAATGATGTTCAGTTAAGTGATCTCATCTATATTTAACTCTTGAAGAGAAACTATTTTATGTTCATTGTGTTTTAATCGTTCGAGTTCACTAAAACCAAATTTCTGATGGAATAACAGTGAGGGTTTATTGGGAGGCAACACATCAATTTCAGCAAAAATACGAGGTAATGAATTTTTAACTACCCAATTTAATACATATTTATAGAAGGTAGTGCCAATACCTTTACCTCTAAAGTTTTCTGAAATTACGATTCTATCAATATACAAAAACTCAGGATAATTATCGTTAAACCATTGATAATTGATACTGTCGTATTGAGCATCATTAGTTAAAGCCAGTAAAAATCCCGCAACTTCATTTTTTTCTTCAATGACAATCGATAATGAAGATACATCAATTAAGCTGAGTAACTTACTTTTATCCATTGGACTTAATACTTTCACTGACTTTTCGTTTAACTTGAGAATCGTGTCAATATCTTTATTTAAGATTTTTCTAATAATCATGTTAACCCCCTATGGTGTCTAACCAAACACGTTAAGCGGAAGAAGCCCGCATTTTATCGAATGATATTCGACTAATTGATTATTCAAGATTGTAAATTTTACTTTTTATTAGTTTATCATTAATAGATGCCCAATATATTATCAGTAATAATACTCTTACAGAAAAATTAAACAGTATTATTACCATGAAGTTAGCTGCAGGACTTAGCTCTCTAAACGCAATATTTGGCTTGAGGTTTACCAGTAAACCTAGAGGTGATGATAACTTTTTTATAAGGCGCGAAAAACATTAATTATGTTAAAAAACAAGGACTTTCTGTACCACGGCCCTAACCATTATCAGTTTTCCAATATAAGTTCATAAAACAGCATCATTTAAAAACTGGATTACTGATAAGTGCTGTAAATTTAATAATATGAGATATTTATTACCGTTTTACTGTGATCTCTAACATTCTGTTGTTATGCTAACACTGTATAAATTACATGACATTACCATCAAAAAATTCTCCTAAGTGACTCGTTACATTATTTCTAATGAGAATGTTATTCACTAAACTAATAACCGTTTGACCAATATAAAGAAGATACTTACTTGTGTTAATGACCCTTAAACCCTTCATACTGCTATTAACGAGTGGTTTTTTACTAATGTTAGGTTATGGATTAAGCAATATCCTGTTGCCTGTACGTATGCAAAACGATGGAGTAAGTCTGAATAATATGGGTTTAGTACTGTCTATGTTGTCCGTCGGCTTTTTATTAGGTGCCTATTATAGCAGGACCTTATTACAGCGGGTTGGCCACATAAGAATATTTGCCATGTGTGGTAGTTTAACCTCTGTTGCTATTTTACTTTCAGGTCTTTACCCAGAACCTCTAATTCTTGGCGCGATGAGGGTGATCACAGGGTTTTGTATTGCTTGCACTAATGCCACACTTGATAGTTGGTTGAGTCACAGTGCTACTGAAAAAAACAGAGGCAGAATACTGTCTATTAATCAAATGATGATAATGACGGCACTATTCTCTGGCCAATTTTTATTAAATGTTGCGCCAATTGATGATATTACCCTATTTGTTATCTGCGGTATTTTATTTAGCTTATCCATCACCCCCATTGTTATTAGCAGACAAAAAGGCCCGCAAATTGAAGATAGCCACTCGATGTCTTTAATGACTATTTTCAAATTATCCCCCTTAGGAGTTGTTAGTAGTTTTTATTGTGGAATTCTGTATGCAGGTTTAATGAACATGCTGCCTATATTTGCCAGTAAAAATGGAATAACTGATTTAGACTTATCAATATTTATGGGTTCAGCTATCTCTGGGGCGATTATTTTACAGTTCCCAATTGCCTATTTATCAGACCATTTTGACCGTCGAAAAGTAATGTTATTTATGGTGGTAACGCTGATATTACTATCAATATCTGTGCCGTTTCTCATGTCTACCGATATGTTCAAGCTGACCTTATTAGCTATTGCACTCATAACGGGATTAGTTGCCTGTCTTTACCCTATGAGTATGTCTGAAACTTTTGATACGGTACTAAAAGATCAAATTTTGGCAGCAATGAGTTCGTTATTGTTGATCTATGCATTGGGCAGTATTTTAGGCCCTTACCTTGCCTCTTTGGTGATGGATGCTTTTGGTAGCAGCGCTCTGTTTAGTTTTATGAATGTTGTCGCATTAACTTTGTTACTTTTCATCAGTATTCGTATGAAACTGCAACAAGCTTTACCCCTTGATGAACAAGAAAGCTTTATTATGCAAACACCAAGTGGTGTAGTTTCTGAACTCGATCCTCGGACACAATATGCAGAAGCACAATTTGAAGCTACCCCTGAAGTCGAAGTCGCTATTAACTTAGCAAATAAAAACCCTTCAGCTGCGGTTAATATGGTTAAAGCGCTAGTGCTGAGAGACCCAAAAAACGCTTCAAACTTAGCTGCGGCACTCAGTACGATTGAGTCGATAGATATTGGTAAATTATATGCCGCGATAACTTCAGCAGCGCCACAAATGAGTATTCACATTGCTCAAGCATTAACCAATGCTTCACCTGAAAAAGCCGATCAACTGGTTGACTGGCTTACTTCTGAATATCCCGATCAATTTACTAACATTGTTGTTGCCATCGCTAATGCAATGCCTGATAACGGTATTGACTTAATGGAATTAGCTGCTGAAAACATGGTTGAAGAATACCCGAGTGAGCTCATTGAAATGACCGAAGAATACATGACCAATCTTTCGGATTCTTTAGAGGCAATGCGGCCAGTCGATAGAGCTGCCGCGGCCTCTGAAAATACGGCAACTGAACTTTATAATCGATTGACTGATGTTTCTCCTGAGCAGTCAGAAGAACTTGCCTTTACGGTATCGGAATCACTACCTGAGTCGTCACACGATGTTGCCGAGGCCTATGTTCAGCACTTAATTGACAGTGAAAGTGAACAAGGCTTAGCAGAAGATACCTTAGAAAATATTGAAAATGCAGCCAATAGTTACATTAATCATATGATTGAAAAAATTCCTGAACACGCAGTGGATGTTGCGAGCACCTTCGTTGACTCTTTTCCTGAAGTTGCCTCTGATATGCTCGAAATTTTGCAAGGCTCAGATGTTATAGAAGATAGCGAGTTAAGTACGTCTATTGATGATAAGCCAATACAAGACCTAGTAGAACAACAATTACAAGAAGCCGTTGAGGCACAATCGGATAGTATTGAAAAAAATGTATAACTAACATCTCAATTTAGGGAGTTTTTTAGAAATAAGTGAAGTGGACTTGGCCGTTTACTCTCCATCATAAGTATAAAGTACACGGCAGGAGATGAATTTCTCATTGGCTGTCAGATGATTAAATAAGTGCTCGGTTAAAGAGTTCACTATTGTATCTAGGGACAATATTGCGCGGAGATATAGCTCTTTGTTAACAGACATTACTTAATAAAAAATAAAGCCGTTTCAGTTTGATTAAATCATAGGAAAACTAGAAGGTGTTTAGCCACAGCACTTTTTATATTTTCTTTCACTGCCGCATGAACAAGGATCATTTCGATTTGGAGTTTTGTCAAACGTTGTTGTACTTGGCTTATTTAGTATAACGTTGAGCTCATTGATATTTTCATCAAGCGTGCTATCTAAGGTAATATCAGCAAAGAGTTGATTATCAGCAACTAACGTCTCGACTTCGAGTTTTCTTTTATCATTGTTAACATTTAGCGTTAATGGATTTTTTTCTGTACCAAGCTTAACGTTACGCTTAGAATTATAGCCCGTCTTTACATGGTTTACTCTGGTATGGATACGTCCTTTGTAATAAAGATCGTGCATAATATACTCCGCTAATTAAATACTGGGTTTAAGCGCGGCAGTATAACCTAAAGCGATAATTAGTCGACTGTCGAATTAAGAAAAATAATAATTTTCTGTCTTTTTATGTTTTATTTTAGCTAAATACCACTATTTTGATCAATAAACTCGCCAGTATAACCTGGAGTATAAAAATGCTAGGTAAGATGAAGTTCGCTCTGGGCATATAACTTAATATTATTAGGTGAAATAATAGTTTGATTTTTACTGACTTCAGACATTGTTGTGGGGAAAAAAAACCCGCCATTTTGGCGGGTTTTATTAGACAAGTTAGTTATACAAGTCAGTTAGACAAGT
>CAWVSL010000021.1:0-42494 GCA_963933115.1 uncultured Colwellia sp. | reverse complement strand
ATAATAACTTCAATTAATCTTTTAACAGCTTGGAATTAATACAAAGTGAATAAAAATAAAGCACTTGTTCAGGTCGCTGGACAATTTCAGACTTAATTTAGTCCATAATTGATTCAATCTGTTATTTTTTAGATGCGTTTTTTGATGTTGTTTTGTCCTTAGATGTATTACTCATGACTAAGTTATTAATTAAACATTAATTCACCATTCGCGGTATCTACTTTTATTATTGTTCCAGCAGAATAATTACCTGCTAATATTTTTTGTGCTAATGGATTCTCAAGACCTTGTTGAATTGCTCTTTTTAATGGTCTAGCCCCAAACAGTGGATCAAAACCAACTGCCGATATTATTGCTAGTGCCTCCTTTGAGACTGTCAATTCTATATCACGAGTCGCTAACCTTTGTTTCAATAAGTCAATCTGAATAATGGCAATTTGTTCTATTTGTTCTGACAGTAAGGGGTGGAAGACTACAGACTCATCTATTCGATTAATAAACTCTGGCTTAAAGTTCATCCCTACCTCATGCATTACACTCGTTTTCATTTCTTCATATCGACTATCATCACCAAAACGTTGGATAATGTCAGAGCCAATATTTGAAGTCATAATAATTACTGTGTTTTTAAAGTCGACTGTTCGACCTTGTCCATCAGTTAATCGACCATCATCAAGTACTTGCAATAAAATATTAAAAACATCTGGATGTGCTTTTTCAACTTCATCGAGTAAAATTACAGAGTAAGGTTTACGTCTTACCGCCTCAGTGAGATAACCTCCTTCCTCATAACCAACATAACCTGGCGGTGCACCAACTAAACGCGCTACCGAATGTTTTTCCATAAATTCTGACATATCAACACGTATTAATGCATCATCATTGTCAAACATAAAGTGTGCTAATGCCTTCGTAAGTTCGGTCTTACCTACACCTGTAGGTCCAAGAAACAAAAATGAGCCAATGGGTTGGTTTGGATCTGCTAATCCGGCACGTGAACGTCGAATAGCATTTGAAACTGAAATAACTGCCTCAGACTGTCCAATAACTCGCTTATGTAAGGCCGACTCCATATTTAATAGCTTGTCACATTCTTCCTCTAGCATTTTTGCAATAGGAATACCGGTTGCTCTACTGAGCACATCCGCAATTTCAACCTCAGTAACTTTATTGGTAAGTAATGTCATTTCTAACATTTCTGCCTGGCTAGCTAAATCTAACTGCGTTTCTAATTCTGGAAGTCTCCCATATTGTATCTCTGCCATTAAATTAAGATCACCAGCACGTCTTGCAGCTTCTAAATCAATTCTCACTTGTTCTAAATCTTCTTTAATTGCTTGAGTTCCATGTAACGCCGCTTTTTCGGTGTTCCAGACCTCATCTAATTCATCATAGCTTTTTTGTGATGAATTTATTTCCTTAGCGATAAGCGATAGACGTTTTTTCGACGCTTCATCACTTTCTTTTTCTAGTGATTTTGCTTCAAGTTTAAGTTGAATTAGACGACGTTCGATACGGTCAAGATCTTCAGGCTTAGAGTCCATCTGTAAACGAATACTCGAAGCAGCTTCATCTATAAGGTCTATGGCTTTATCTGGTAATTGACGGTCACTAATATAGCGATGAGATAAAGTTGCAGCCGCAACAATGGCAGGATCAGTGATATCGACATTATGATGTAATTCATAGCGCTCTTTTAGCCCTCGTAAAATTGCTATAGTGTCTTCCACACTGGGTTCATCCACTAAAACTTTTTGAAAGCGACGTTCAAGTGCAGCATCTTTTTCTATGTACTGTCGATATTCATCTAACGTTGTTGCGCCGACACAATGTAAGTCACCACGGGCAAGTGCGGGTTTGAGCATATTACCCGCATCCATTGCCCCATCAGATTTACCTGCGCCGACCATAGTATGTAACTCATCGATAAAGAGGATAACTTGACCTTCCTCTTTGGCTAATTCATTTAAGACTGCTTTTAATCTTTCTTCAAATTCACCTCGATATTTTGCACCTGCCACTAATGCAGCCATATCAAGTGATAACACTTTTTTATTTTTCAGACCTTCTGGAACTTCATGGTTAATAATTCTTTGGGCTAAACCTTCAACAATAGCGGTTTTACCAACACCCGGATGGCCAATTAATACCGGATTATTTTTTGTTCGGCGTTGTAAAACTTGTAGGGTACGTCTAATTTCATCGTCGCGGCCAATCACAGGATCTAATTTCCCTTGTTCGGCAAGTTCTGTTAAGTCGATAGTATATTTAGTTAATGCCTGGCGGTTATTTTCTGCATTTGGGTCATCAACACTTTCCCCCCCTCGAATATGAGTAATGGCATCTTTTATTCTTTGCTCGTTTGCCCCTAATGACTTGAGTATTTGACCGAGTGCACCTTTGTCTTCTAAGGCGGCAAGAACAAAAACTTCTGATGAGATAAATTTATCCCCCAACTTTTGTGCATATTTATCACATAAATTCAATAAATTACCTAGAGAGGTGGAAAGCTGTACATCACCAGCAGTACCTTCTACTTGGGCAAATTTATTTACTGCCGATTTAGTTTTACTGCGTAATGCACGGATATCTATACCTGCACTTTTAAATAAAGAAATAATGGTATTTGCATTTTGGTTGAGCAAAGCCAACATAAGATGTGATGGCTCAATAAATTGATGGTCTCGACCCAAAGCAATTGAATTAGCATCAGAAATAGCTTCTTGAAAAGGTTGAGTGAAACGTTCTAAACGCATACATAGCTCCTACTGTTATTTAATCTTTAAATTCACTTTATAGTGTTATTTATAGGGGTGATAACTTAGGTTTGCAAGGGGATTAACAATGATGTTTGATTTAAAGTAATGCTTTACCATTTACTTATTTATCAAGTACGACAAATAATACTAGCCATCCTTCCTGTTTGACCATCTCTTCGGTAAGAGAAATATTCATCTTTATTACTAAAAGTACAATCAGGTAAAAGACTGATATTGTTTATACCCAATTGATTAAGTTGTAATGTTGCGATCATGACTAAATTAGCTGAGTACTTGTTACGTTGATTTTTTTCACTCCCGGTCAATGGCGTTTTTTTCTTGATAAAAGCGGGATTAAATAGTGGCGATAACTCAATAAATTGTTGCCTAACCTCCTCTCCCACCTCAAAGACATCAGCACCGATACAGGGACCTAACCATGCAACTACATCACTGGGTGATGCGTTCATCTTAGTTAGTGTATTAAAAATAACCTGACCAACTAAAGACCGCCACCCTCCGTGAATAGCGGCAATTTCATGTCCTTGTTTTGTTGATAACAATATGGGTAAACAATCAGCGGTCATAATTGCTAAAGCGATATTTTTTTCTCTAGTAATAGCAGCATCAGCGACTATTGCCTTAGTAGTGACAGATTCAATGATAGAAACATCACTGCCATGAACTTGCTCAAACCATTGAATAGCGGTATTTTTAGGTAATAAAGACAATAAAAATTGACGATTACTAATAATATTATCGGGATTATCACCAACATGATCACCTAAGTTAAATGTTGAAAATTTCGATAACTTAGATTTATTGACGAAGGGTAAATAAGGATGTTGGCGAGTAGTGGTTAAAGCCAGCACATGCTGTGCTGGCCAATCAACATAATGTATATGGCGATTAATATTCTTCGATAGCATTTAACTTAGTATCTTCCCTTAATACTTTCGCTAATGTCTCAAAGTCATCTGGAATATCAGCATACCAAGTCATTTCTTCACCGGTAATAGGATGAAATAACGATAACATTGCAGCGTGTAATGCTTGACGCTTAAAACCTCTAATTAAGGTTAATAATTCAGGCGATGCATTTTTAGGCGGTCTTGGACGACCACCATAATTTGGATCACCAACTAAAGGATGAGTAATATGTGCCATGTGAACACGAATTTGATGAGTACGTCCTGTTTCTAAACGTAAACGCAAACGAGTATGTAAACGATATTTTTCTAATACACGATAATGAGTAACCGATGGACGACCACTGATGGTAACCGCCATATTAGTTCGTTTAGTTGGATGACGACCAATGGGTTGGTCGACAAGACCACCTGCGGTCATAATTCCATTAGCAATGGCTTCATATTCACGAGTGATTTCACGTTCTTGAAGAGCATCAACTAGGTTTGTTTGTGCTGCGATAGTTTTCGCTACAACCATTAAACCCGTAGTGTCTTTATCTAATCTATGGACAATACCAGCACGAGGGACAATATCTACCTGAGGGCAATAATGTAATAATGCATTCAATACTGTGCCGTCAGGATTACCCGCACCAGGATGGACAACAAGACCTGCTGGTTTATTAATGACCAAAATATCATCATCTTCATAAACAATATTCAATGGAATATTTTGTGCTTCGAAGCGAACTTCAGCCTCAACTTCTGCATTAATTGCAATGTGTTCTCCACCGAACATTTTTTCTCTTGCTCGGGTTAAAACGTCACCATTAACTTGCACATGGCCCGCTAAGATCCACTCTTTTAATCTAGAACGTGAATAATCAGGGAACATTTCTGCCAAAGATTGGTCTAATCTTTTCCCTAAACATGACTCTGGAACTGTATCTTTATGTTGTATTATTTCGGCCATTAAACTCTCTTTAACTCTCTTTAGCTTTGTTTCGTTAATCAAATTGGCATTAGCGCTGTGCAATGAAAGTTTGCTGAGGTAGAATGCCAATGATCATTTTACCCGTTTATCTGGGTGTTTGATATTTATTTTAACTAAAACAATGTAGCGATCCCAAGTATATGGAAAAATTCACAATAAAATTTATATTTCTAGTGTTATCACTTAGCTTAGTTGGCTGTTCTTCTTCTGACGAAGAAATAGACAAGGTACCTGATCGATCAGCACAAGCATTATTTGTAGATGCGAGAGAAGCCTTAGATAATGGTTTATACCAAAAATCGATTCAAATCTTATCTGCTATTGACTCAAGATTTCCTTTTGGGCCTATTTCACATCAAGTCCAGCTTGATTTGATTTATGCTTATTATAAAAGTGGTAATAGTGATCAAGGTATAGCACTGACTAACCGCTTTTTAAAATTAAATCCTAACAATCAAAATATTGATTATGTTTATTATATGAGAGCATTAATTAATGATTCAATGGAAACACATTTATTTCAAGACTTAGCTGGTATAGATCGTTCTGACAGAGATCCAACTTCAGCTCGTGAAGCTTTCAATGATTTTAAAAAAATTAATGATAAGTACCCTAATAGTAAATATGCTGCCGATTCTCGCAAACGTATGATCAAAATAAAATCACGCCTTGCTAAGTATGAATTGTCAGTAGCAAGGTATTACATCAAACGTGAAGCTTTTGCCTCAGCAGCAAACCGAGGCAGATATATTGTCGAGTATTTCTCACCTAGTCATGAGGTTGAAGAAGCCTTAGAAATTATGATCAAAAGCTATAAAGAATTAGGTCTAGAAGATTTAAAGCGAAATGCAATGCAGGTACTAGCAGCTAATTATCCTGATAACTCATTAATAAATTAGCATCGTGATAAATAATCAGGTAGAAAGTTTTTCTTGAATTTACAATGAAGCCAATAACAACATTTAATGTTTTATTGGCTTCAAATTTTTATCTGTTTAAATCGCTGACTCGTTTTCTTCACCGGTACGAATACGAATAATACGCTCAACATTGGTAATAAATACTTTCCCGTCACCAATTTTACCTGTTTGTGCTGTTTCCAAAATAGCATTCACACAGCGCTCAACGTCTGCAGCAGGGACAACGATCTCTAGTTTCACTTTAGGTAAAAAATCGACCATATATTCAGCACCGCGGTATAATTCAGTATGGCCTTTTTGTCGACCAAAACCCTTGACCTCAGAAACAGTCATCCCAGTAATACCAATTTCACCCAAAGCTTCCCTTACATCATCCATTTTAAAAGGTTTAATTATTGCTTCAATTTTTTTCATAAGAAGTTACCATTTCCACTAAAATTTATATTAACAAGGATATATAAAATAATTGAATGTTTGTAGGTATTTTTTCCATATAAGGAAAAAATATTAATAGAAGTTAATAGTTATCACCAAAGTTTTCTGCATTTGATACACTAAGAAAAATACCATTAGATAGACTAAAGGCTCACCATGAACCAGCAATTCATTATTGAAGAAATGAAAGTTTTACCCGTTATTGATGTTCAATTTGAAATATTACGGCGTATTAGTTTCATTAAAAAACAGTTATCTAATTCAGGCTTAAATAATTTAGTCTTAGGTATTAGTGGTGGCGTTGACTCTTCAACATGCGGCCGTTTAGCGCAAATGGCTATCAATGAACTTAATGAAGAAAATAAAAATAACACTTATCAATTTATTGCGGTAAGACTTCCCTTCGGCATTCAAGCTGATGAAGATGACGCCCAATTAGCTTTAAACTTTATTAAACCCGATAAATGTTTAGTCACCAATATTCAACATGGCGCCAATAGCATAAATGAAGAAGTCATAGAAGCATTAAGCTCAGCCGATATGCTTGACAAAAGTGATGCACAAATTGATTTTTCTAAAGGTAATGTTAAAGCTCGAACTCGAATGGTAACGCAATATCACATTGCTGGAATTGTGGGCGCTTTAGTCTTAGGAACCGATCATTCAGCAGAAAACATCACGGGATTTTTTACTAAATGGGGTGATGGCGCTTGTGATTTAGCCCCCTTGTTTGGCCTATCTAAAAGACAAGTTAGACAGCTAGCGAGTCAATTAGGCGCTCCTGATTTTTTAGTAAAAAAAGCCCCTACCGCTGATTTAGAAGACCTCGACCCAGGAAAAACTGATGAAGATGCCCTAGGCATTAGCTACGATGAATTAGATGATTTTTTGGAAGGCAGAGCTGTTAGCAAAAAAGTGAGTGAACACATTATTAATATATATACAAAGACTCAACATAAGCGACAAGCAATTCCTACTATTTATGGGTAGTGCTATTTTTCACCACCGGTAAACAGTCTTAAGGTGGCCACTTATGTTAGCTGATACTTAATCTGTCTTAAAATTAGCTTCGATTATTTTCATATCAATTATGATGGTCAAGCACTTAACAATCCAACATTAAGATTATCGATACCATACGCTAGGTACTCATTTAAAGTTGATGAGCAACCGGCTGTTATTATTGATGATTATATAATTAGCGATAGGCATAGTTAATCTGAACAGCTATCAAGTGAATTGATAATTAACATCTTATTGTCAAGCAAGTCTTCTTCGCAAATAAAAACATAACCAGTATAACGATATCTTCTATCAACTATAAGTAATATGAATAACGCTTATTGAGTCTAATGATTCTTAGTAGGCCCAAAATCTGATAAACTACCCACAAAATTTTTCCCAGCTAATTAAAATCTTATTAGCATATTATAGATAGAGAGAATATCGAATGAGCTTGTATTTAAAATATATAGCAGAAATTGAAAGTCGTAAGAATGATCTAGAATTAGCGCCTCTGCCAATTGATGGCGCTGAGTTATTATCTGAGATTATTACTCAAATTAAAGATTCAGGAAATGAGCACAGAGCAGACTCACTTAATTTTTTCATTTATAACACTTTGCCAGGAACGACAAGTGCTGCAGGAGTAAAGACTGCCTTTTTAAAAGAAATTATTTTAGCTGAATCAGTCGTAGAAGAGATTTCACCAACGTTTGCTTTTGAATTGTTATCTCATATGAAGGGTGGACCTTCAGTTCATGTTCTTCTTGATTTAGCCTTATCTGATAACGCAGCGGTAGCAAAACCAGCGGCAGAAGTATTAAAAACTCAAGTGTATTTGTATGAAACAGATACCAACCGACTTGAAACAGCATTTAAAGCCGGTAATGCGATTGCTAAAGATATTTTAGAAAGTTACGCACAAGCCGAGTTTTTTACTAAGTTACCCGATATTGCAGAAAAAATTGACGTGGTTACTTATATTGCCGGTGAAGGTGATATATCAACTGATTTATTATCGCCAGGTCATCAAGCTCACTCTCGTGCAGATCGTGAATTGCATGGCAAATGCTTAATTTCTCCAGAAGCTCAAGAAGAAATACAAGCATTACAAGCAAAGCACCCTAGCGCTAAAGTAATGCTTATCGCCGAAAAAGGCACGATGGGTGTTGGTTCTTCTCGTATGTCAGGTGTCAACAACGTTGCACTTTGGGCGGGTAAAAAAGGCAGTCCATACGTACCTTTTATTAACATTGCCCCCGTAGTTGCCGGTACAAATGGTATTTCTCCAATATTTTTAACGACAGTCGATGTAACTGGCGGTATTGGTCTTGATCTTAAAAACTGGGTGAAGAAAACTGATGCAAACGGCAACACCGTTGTAGACAAAAATGGTGATGCCGTTCTCGAACAAGCCTACTCAGTGGCAACCGGAACTGTGTTAACTATCGATACGAAAGCGAAGAAATTATACAACGGCGACAATGAACTCGCTGACATATCGTCAGCCTTTACACCACAGAAAGTCGAATTCATGAAAGCTGGTGGTTCTTACGCTGTTGTCTTTGGTAAAAAACTACAAACTTTCGCCGCTGAAACTTTAGGTGTAGAAGCGACACAAGTCTTTGCACTTTCACAAGAAATATCTCATGAAGGTCAAGGGTTAACCGCTGTTGAAAAAATCTTTAATAACAACGCGGTTGGTGTCACTTCTGAAACACCATTGCATGCGGGTTCGGATGTTCGCGTTCAAGTGAATATTGTGGGTTCTCAAGATACTACAGGTCCCATGACGTGCCAAGAGTTAGAAGCGATGGCTGCTTCTACTATTTCGCCGATAGTTGATGGTGCTTATCAGTCGGGTTGTCACACAGCGTCAGTATGGGACAGTAAAGCAAAAGCTAACATTCCTAAATTGATGAGCTTCATGAATAAGTTTGGTCTTATCACCGCCCGTGATCCTAAAGGCGAATACCTGCCAATGACCGATGTTATTCACAAAGTATTGAATGATATTACCGTGGACGACCGCGCTATCATCATTGGTGGTGACTCGCATACTCGTATGTCAAAGGGTGTAGCGTTCGGTGCCGACTCAGGTACTGTTGCATTAGCACTGGCGACAGGTGAAGCGGCAATGCCAATTCCAGAGTCTGTCAAAGTAACGTTCAAAGGCCATATGAAAAGTCACATGGACTTTCGTGATGTTGTTCACGCTACTCAAGCGCAAATGCTTAAGCAATTTGGTGGCGAGAATGTATTCCAAGGTCGCATCATTGAAGTACACATCGGTACTTTATTAGCGGATCAGGCATTCACCTTTACTGATTGGTCAGCAGAGATGAAAGCAAAAGCGTCTATCTGTATTTCAGAAGATAATACGTTAATTGAATCACTGGAAATTGCTAAGAGCCGTATCCAAATTATGATTAACAAGGGTATGGAAAATGAAACGCAAACCCTTACCGGCTTAATCGCATTAGCTGATAAGCGTATCGAAGGAATCAAGTCAGGTACTACACCTGCATTATCACCAGATGAAAATGCTAAGTACTATGAAGAAGTGGTCGTAGATCTAGACGCTATCGACGAACCCATGATTGCTGATCCAGACGTAAACAATGAAGATGTTTCTAAACGTTATACCCATGATGTTATTCGTCCAGTATCATTTTACAAAGATAAATCTGTTGATTTAGCTTTTGTTGGTTCTTGTATGGTTCATAAAGGTGACATGCAAATTATCGCGCAAATGTTACGTAATATTGAAAAGCAAAAGGGTGGCGTAACCTTTAAAGCACCATTAGTTATTGCACCACCCACATACAATATTGTTGATGAGCTTAAAGCTGAGGGTGACTGGGAAATTTTACAAAAATACTCAGGTTTCGAATTTGACGATGCCAACCCAAAAGGTGCTGCGCGTACTAAGTACGAAAACATTATGTACCTTGAACGTCCAGGCTGTAACTTATGTATGGGTAACCAAGAGAAAGCTGAACCAGGTGACACCGTTATTGCTACGTCAACGCGTTTGTTCCAAGGTCGGGTCGTGGCAGATGCTGCAGAGAAGAAAGGTGAATCACTTCTTGGCTCTACGCCTTTAGTTGTTCTTTCATCCGTACTCGGTCGCTTTCCTACCATCGAAGAATACAAAAGTGCAGTAGAAGGTATTACCCTTACTGACTTCATTCCTCCGACTGAAGAGATGAGCACTAAATATTCGGGTAAAGCTGTACCCATTAAAATGATGTAGTTCCGCAAGCTTATGAGCGAGGGACTCTATTTAAATCGGTCATTAGAGTAAAAATTAGGGTTATTTATTTTGGTTGTGTGAGGTAAAACTTATTATTAGCCAAAATAATTAACCCTTTTTATTTGAATATTGGAAGAGATCTAACCCCTTTAACTTATTCTTAACAATCCAAATGAGAGAACTAGGGGATCAACTAGGATACGTTATTCATTAAAGATAATATTTATTACTGGCTAGGGCATTCAATGTTAGCCGATAGTGATGGCATAATTAGATTTGGGAAAGACTGCCTGTCGGTAAATTTTTCAATCCCCTTGAGCACTTCGATAGTAAAACCATAAGTGCCACAAATTTCATAAGATCGCCTCATCATAAAAGTCGCTAATTTACTAAAATGTGTATCTGATTTAGGTATCACCTGTAAATAATATTTATTTTCAGATGTTTTTGTTTGCTGAAATTGAATATTATGATCAAAGTCCCATTGCGAGTGACCTTTTGCAGTTTCAATATTGCTACAAGCCGATAAAGCAACACTGACAATAATCACAGCGAGTAAGCGCATAGTAAATCCTTTTTTCAAATAGTTATGTACATTATAAAACAAAAAAACCAGCATAAATGCTGGTTTTAGAGTTTATTAAAAAAGAATGATTATTTCTTTTTCTTTACCGCTTTAGCATTGGGTAAATCAGTAATTGAACCTTCAAATATTTCAGCCGCTAAGCCGATTGACTCGTTTAACGTTGGATGAGCATGAATAGTTAAAGCAATATCTTCAGCATCAGCACCCATTTCAATTGCTAAACAGATTTCACCAAGCATTTCACCCGCATTAATACCGACAATAGCACCACCTAAAATTCGACCCGTTTCTTTTTCAAAAATAAGTTTAGTTTTACCTTCAGTACGTGCTGAAGCAATAGCACGACCAGATGCTGCCCATGGGAAGTTAGCCACTTCAATATTTAAACCTTGCTCTTTAGCTTCAGTCTCAGTGACTCCTGCCCAAGCCATTTCTGGATCAGTATAAGCAACAGAAGGAATACAACGAGGTTCAAAAGTATGCTTTTTACCTGAAATAATTTCAGCCGCAACATGTGCTTCATGAACCGCTTTATGAGCAAGCATTGGTTGACCAATAACATCACCAATCGCGAATATATGATTAACATTAGTACGAAGTTCATTAGATACATTGATAAAACCACGTTCATCAACATTAACGCCCGCTTTATCGGCTTCAACTAAGTGACCGTTAGGTCTACGACCTACAGCAACTAATATTTTGTCATAACGAATCGGTTCTGCTGGTGCTTTTTTACCCTCAAACGTTACATACAAACCATCGTCTTTAGCTTCAACAGCAACCACTTTAGTAGACAGCATGATATTGAATTTTTTCTTATTGTAATTAGTATAAAGCTTAACAATATCTTTATCAGCAGCTGGAACTAATTGGTCAGCAAATTCAACAACGCTCACTTTTGAACCTAAAGCAGCATAAACTGTACCCATTTCTAGGCCGATAATACCGCCACCGAGTACTAACATCTCTTCTGGAATGTCTTTAAGCTCTAAGGCACCCGTTGAGTCAATAATACGCGGATCATTTTTAGGAATAAAAGGTAAATCAATCACTGAAGAACCCGCTGCAATAACAGCATTATCAAAAGTAATCGTTGTTTTTACGCCATCGTTACCTTCAACTTCAACTGTTTTATCTGAAGTGAATTTACCGTAACCATAGACTGTGGTCACTTTACGCGCTTTAGACATACCGTTTAAACCACCGGTAAGTTGAGCAACAACACTGTCTTTCCAACCACGAATTTTATCTAAATCAATTTGAGGCTTACCAAAAGTAACACCGTGAGAGGCCATCGCTGCCGCATCATCAATAACTTTAGCAACATGAAGTAATGCTTTTGAAGGAATACAACCTACATTTAAACAAACACCACCTAAGGTTTTACGACTTTCTACTAATACTACGTCTAAACCTAAATCTGCTGCACGAAACGCGGCTGAATAGCCACCAGGTCCTGCGCCTAAAATTACTACTTGAGTTTTAATCTCGTTACTCATGCTGACCTCAAAATTGATTTTTGTTTAAAATATAATGGTTTTTATTATTAAAACCATTACTAATATACTTACTGTTTATTTTGCTGGCGATTTTACGCTGTGTATTACAAAATCGCCAACGTTAATTAATAATAGCCGACTAAAGTCGACTTTTATTTATTTTGAATAACCTTACAGAACTAATTTACGAATATCTGACATAACGCCAGCTAAATGTACCGTAAATCTAGCCGCAATGGCGCCATCAATAACACGATGATCGTATGACATTGATAATGGGAGCATTAATTTTGGTTCAAAGTCCTTACCATTCCATTTAGGTTTCATTTCTGATTTTGACACACCTAAAATAGCAACCTCAGGAGCATTAACAATCGGCGTGAAAGCCGTACCACCAATACCACCTAAACTAGAGATAGTAAAACAACCGCCTTGCATATCTGAAGCTTTTAACTTGCCATCACGTGCTTTCAAGCTAATTTCGAGTAATTCACGCGATAATTGATGAATACCTTTTTGATCAACGTCACGTACTACGGGAACAACTAAACCATTAGGCGTATCAACAGCAACACCAATATGAATATACTGCTTCATAATCAAGCTTTCACCATCTTCACTCAAGCTAGAGTTAAACACTGGGAAGGCACGTAAAGCATTAGCTGCAGCTTTTAGTATGAAGACTAAAGGCGTAATTTTAAAGCCTAACTTTTGCTTTTCACAAATAACGTTTTGCTCTTTGCGGAAGGCTTCAACATTGGTGATATCAGCTTCATCAAATTGAGTGACATGAGGAATAGTCACCCAGTTACGATGTAAAAATGGACCTGAAATCTTCTGAATACGAGTAAGTGGCTTAGTTTCTACTTCGCCAAACTTAGCAAAGTCAATGGGTTTAGCACTAACCACTTGAAGACCACCCTCACCTGCAGCAACCGAACTACCGGCATTTGCTTTAGGACGGGACAATTCATATTTAACATAGGACTGAACATCTTCTTTTAAAATACGGTTTTTATTACCACTGCCTTTTACAACTGTTAGGTCAACACCAAATTCACGCGCTAAACGTCTAATCGATGGTGAAGTGTAAATACTGCCTTTTGAAGGAATATTACCCGCTTGCGGGTGATGTGGTACGGGTGCGCTTTTGGGTGCTTTTGGTGCTACCGCTTTACTCACAGGTTCTACAACTGGAGAAGGCGTAGGCTCAGCAACCGGAGCAGCAACAGGTGCTTCAACCGCCACGGGTGCGCCATCGCTAGTTTCAAGCTTAATAACCACTGAACCTTGCTTAACTTTATCACCTACGGCGATATAAACTTCTTTGACTATGCCCGCATTAGGTGAAGGCACATCCATCGTAGCTTTATCAGTTTCTAGGGTAATTAAACCATCTTCCGCTTCAATAACATCGCCAACACTCACCAAAATTTCGATAACATCAACTTCGCCATCTTCACCGATGTCAGGAACAGTAACCTCAATGATGTCATTGACTACCGTAGTCGCTGGTGTTTCAGCAACGGGCACTTCTTCGGCAACGGGAGTAGGTTCTGCTTTTACTTGTTCTGCGACTTCCACTGGCGCTGATGTTACTTCACCAGCCGACGATGACATTTCTGCAATAACATCACCCTCTTTAATTTTATCGCCAACATTAACTAATAACGCAGTTAATTTTCCAGCAAATGGTGCTGGAATATCCATAGAAGCTTTATCTGTTTCAACAGTGATAATACCGTCGTCAGCGTCTAAAGAGTCGCCCACTGCAAAACATATTTCAATAATTTCAACTTCTTCGCCACCAACATCTGGGACCAGAATTTTTTGACTATCAGACATATTAATTTTCCGCCCTGTTATGCGTAAAGTGGGTTAAGTTTTTCAGTATCGATATTAAAGTGCTTAATTGCATCACTTACGACCGAACGTTTTATATCACCACGATTAGCTAATTCAAATAATGCGGCAACAACAACATAAGCTGCATTCACTTCAAAATGCGTACGTAAATTTGCACGACTATCACTACGACCAAATCCATCAGTACCTAAGCAGCGGTATTCAGTATCGATAAAGCCACGAACTTGATCTGAATATGATTTAATATAATCTGTCGCCGCAATCGCAGGACCGTTTTCTCTAGTAATAACGCCAGTGATATAAGCTTGTTTTTGTTTACTCTCTGGGTGAAGCATATTCCAACGAGTAACATCTTGGCCATCTCGCGCTAATTCATTAAATGACGTCACTGAATAGACATCACTTGAAATACCATAATCGGCACTTAAAATTTGAGCTGCTTCACGTACTTTTTGTAAAATAGTACCTGAACCCATCAATTGAACATTGGCTTTAGCTTTTTTCTTTGGTGTTACGGTTTCAAGCTTATAAATACCTTTAATGATTTGATCGGTAACATCATTACCTTCAGGTAACGCTGGATGCTGATAGTTTTCATTCATTAAGGTCATGTAGTAAAAAATACTTTCATTCTCTTCATACATGCGGCGTAAGCCATCACGAACGATAACCGCAACTTCATAACCATAGGTTGGATCATACGTCACACAGTTAGGTATTAGACCCGCTTGCACATGTGAATGACCATCTTGATGTTGTAAACCTTCACCATTAAGTGTGGTACGACCCGCTGTTGCGCCTAGTAAGAAACCACGCGCTTGGCTGTCGCCTGCTGCCCATGCTAAGTCACCGACACGTTGGAAACCAAACATTGAGTAATAGATATAGAACGGAATGGTGGTCGCATTACATGTTGAATAAGACGTACCTGCAGCAACCCAAGATGCCATAGCACCTAATTCATTAATGCCTTCTTGTAAGACTTGCCCTTTTTTATCTTCACGATAATAAGCGACTTGGTCCGCATCTTGAGGAATATATTTTTGTCCCTCATTAGCATAAATACCCACTTGACGGAACAAACCTTCCATACCAAAGGTACGCGCTTCATCAGGAATAATAGGAACAATACGCTTACCAATTTTCTTATCTTTTAATAAGGCATTTAATACTCGGACAAAAGTCATGGTTGATGATACTTCACGTTCACCACTCCCTTTTAAAATAGCATCAAATATTTTAAGCGGGGGTATCTCTAAACTTTCTTCAGCCTGAACACGACGGGCAGGTAATGAACCACCTAACTCTTCACGACGTGCTTTCATGTATTTAAATTCTGGACTATCTTCTGGGAATTTATAGAAAGGCAAGTCAGCAATTTCGTCATCATTAATCGGAATATTAAAACGATCTCTGTAATGTTTTATCGCATCAACGTCCATTTTCTTAACGTTATGTGCAATGTTTAACGCTTCGCCTGATGCGCCTAAACCAAAACCTTTTACCGTTTTAGCTAAAATAACGGTTGGGCGACCCTTAGTTTCCATTGCTTTTTTATAAGCTGAATAAACTTTTACTGGGTCATGGCCACCACGGTTTAAACGATAAATATCTTCATCAGACATATTGGCCACTAACGCCGCCGTTTCAGGGTATTTATTAAAGAAATTCTCGCGAGTATACTTACCGCCTTTTGCTTTACAGTTTTGGTACTCACCATCAACGGTTTCTTCCATTAACTGAAGTAATTTACCCGAAGTATCACGGGCAATCAAAGCATCCCAGTAAGAGCCCCAAATCACTTTAACTACTTCCCAGCCTGCGCCACGGAAAGTACCTTCAAGCTCTTGAATAATTTTGCCATTACCACGTACAGGTCCATCTAAACGCTGTAAGTTACAGTTAATAATAAACGTTAAGTTATCTAAACCTTCACGAGTAGCTAAACCAATAGCCCCTAATGATTCTGGCTCATCTGTTTCACCATCACCGAGGAAACAGTATACCCGTTGGCCTGAACAGTCTTTAATACCACGGTCAGTTAAGTATTTTAAGAAACGTGCAGTATAGATAGCTTGTAATGGACCTAAGCCCATAGAAACAGTAGGGAACTGCCAGAAATCTTTCATTAAATGTGGATGCGGATATGAAGATAAACCTTTGCCATCACACTCTTGACGGAAGTTATTCATTTGATCTTCAGTTAAACGACCTTCCATAAAGGCACGAGAATATATACCCGGAGAGATGTGACCTTGAGCGAAAATAAAATCGCCACCGTCAGTTTCTGACGCAGCTTTAAAGAAATGGTTAAAACCAACATCATAAAGCATAGCAGAAGAAGCGAAGCTACCAATATGGCCACCCAAATCTAAATCTTTTTTAGAGGCTCTCAACACCAAAACTAAAGCATTCCAGCGAATAGCCGCACGAATACGTGACTCTAAGGTTTGATCGCCAGGCATATTAGGCTCTTGCCCTGGAGGAATAGTGTTTACATATGCTGTGTTGGCATCAAAAGGTAAATGTGTACCACTGCGGCGCGCTTGATCAATGAGTTTTTCAAGTAGAAAATGGGCACGTTCAGGACCTTCATTTTCCAAGACAGATTCCATTGACTCTATCCATTCTTGGGTTTCTAATGAATCAATATCTAGTATAGGGAGTTCAGACATAGTAATTACTCTTCTCCAGCTGTTGCTATTAAAATTAAAATTAAATGGTTAAAAATTGTAGGACGGCATTAAACCGACCCTATGCTTTGTTTACTTTTTATTTTCTTTGAAAATAAAAATTAATATTCACTTCGCTGCATCCGTCTCATTGAGCGTTGCATGCGAGAATTCTCTTGAGAAGTTTTTAATAAAACCTCTTCAATAAAAGCCAGATGGCGATGACTTGCCCCCCAAGCTTTTTGTGGTTGTCCGCTAACAATGGCATTTAACAATCGCTTTCGGTAGTCCGCCATTTGCGAAAATATATCTGGCCGCTTGGCTAATATCGTCAAATTACGTTCAATGTTTTCTATTAATAAAGACGACATGCTACGTGCTAAATGTAAAATAATAATATTATGTGATGCCCCACAAATAGCGAGGTAAAAGTCAAAAATCGCTTGCGCCTCTTGGCGATAATCATTCTCTAATTGCGCATTACCAATGTCGTCATGTTTGGCTTTGATTTCTAAAAAGTCAGCATCGGTGCCACGCATTGCCGCATAGTAGGCCGACATACCTTCAATACCATGACGAAACTCTAATAAGTCAAACTGTGACTCATTACTTTGCGCCATTAATGCAAACAGTGGGTCTTCTAAACCGGCTAATATATTTTTACTGACAAATGTCCCTCCCCCTTGTTTACGGGTAATAAGACCTTTGGCTTCCAATTTTTGTACCGCCTCTCTTAATGAAGGACGCGATACCGCAAACTGTTTGGCCAACTCACGCTCAGGTAATAATTTTTCACCCGGCTGTAAGCTGCCTTCCAATATCATTTTTTCAAGTTGAGCTAAAATCACATCAGAAAGTTTTTTAGGCTTCAAAGCGTTTGCCGAACTTGGTTCATTCATTGGTTGCTTACTCATTTTATTGACTTACAAACTATTCATATTAATTACAGGCTTCATTGTCAGCCCATTATCTTATGTATTACTTTTATTCATAAAGTAATACCGTCAAGCCTAAACACCCGCCGTTAAGGAATAGCGTCTCACGATAAAAAAGTAGTGATGTTAACTAATAAATTCACAATCACCATTGGTAAATTGGTATTACCAATGAATCACCGCTGTTAAAACTAACAAAATAATTCGGTTTTGTAAATAGATTTCAGTGGTTCTTAGTTGAATCGACAACAAACAAAATCAAATCAAAGTCTAGAATATGTTTTTCATTTCCGCTAATAAGAAAAAAACGACATTGGTAAGACCAATGTCGTTTTGTTTGTAACTATAGATTAAGTCATGGTACTTATCAGCCCCGAATTCTATTTAAAGCATGAAAGTTGCGTTAATTTACCTCAATAAGTTAGCTATTCTCAGTTGTTCAACTCAAAAACTCAAGACGACCTTATGAAATAACACCTGATAAAGTCAGCACTGCAACAACAGCCAACAACAGTAATAAATTTCTCTTCGCTAAACGCACCAATAAACAAGGCTCAGCAGTACAGTCTTGAATATCAATCATGGTATCTTCAGATTTTTTGGCAACATCACCTAATACTTGGTCCGCTGATTTATTAATATTAAAGAAACTTTCTAACCACACAGGTAAGGCTTTTGAAAAATGGCCAACCATTATATAACCAAAAGATGTTAACCGAACCGGTAACCAATCAAGCCAAAATAATAACTGATTAAAATACGAATAAACATCGGGTGTCATTCGTGTCGGTAACGTATCTGCTTCTATTTCTTTTTCATTAACGGCTTCATTGACCTCGCTACCCTTTTCAGAAAGCGCTTCAGTGCTTTCATCAACAGCTTGTTTTTCAAGCAAGGTCGTCAACAAGCGGTAAAATACCGCCCCTGATGCACCAAAAAGTAAAAAGAACAACATAATGGCAATATAATAACGATAATTTAGCCAAATAAGTGTTTGGCCAAAGTCCATCTTTGAAAGGTTTTTATCTTGGATAAGTTGCGAGTGATATAATTCACAAGTTGTTAACTCACCTCGAAAGGCAGCCATTAAATACTTTTTATAAGTATCTCTCGTGGCAAAACTACCAAAACAAATAATCAGAACAACGGTAGAGAAGACAAAATGTAAAAAACTGTCATCAATTAACATCAGTATAAAATAAACCGCCAAAACCGGAGCCAATAAAAGCACTGAGGTCGCTACGCCATTTTTCCATGACTTATCCAACATCTTAAAATTGCTCAATAGCATCAAGTACTGTTGATAATAAGTTTTGAACTGCCAAAAAGGTGACGATAAATAGCGCTCTGCAGCTAACGCAATTAATAAACTGATTAAACTCATCATTGTTCCTGATTATCTTTATGGTGCTATTAAAATTAAAAAAGTAAATTATATATCGTTGGCGTTACATTTATTTATTCAAGCGTAAACACTGCTCAAAATGTCGCCAATCAAACGTCTCTCCAGGATCAGTTTTTCGCCCTGGTGCAATATCGCAATGGCCCACTATATTATTATGACTAATAAATGAGTAGCTTGCTTGTAATTTTGTCACTAAAGCAGCAAGTTGTAAATATTGGACATCGGTATAAGGGATATCATCAGTGCCTTCGAGTTCGATACCAATTGAAAACTCATTACACTGCTCACGGCCGTTAAAGGAAGATATCCCAGCATGCCAGGCGTTATGATCAAATGACACATACTGAATAATTTGGCCATCGCGGCGTATTAAACAATGAGCCGACACCTTTAAGTGACTAATCGCTTGAAAATATTTATCAGCACTGGCATCTAAACGCCCCAAAAATAAGTCTGTAATATAAGGGCCACCAAATTGTGCGGGTGGCAAAGAAATATTATGGACCACTAACAGCTCAACCACTGTATCAGGGGCACGCAAACTAAAATGGGGCGAAACTTGGTGTTCAATACCCGTTAACCAGCCCTTATTAATGACTTTCAAGGGTTTGATAACAGTAGACTGAATTTTCATTTGTGATCACTATTTAAAAAAAGTTACGGTAAATGTACAATCAAGCACAACAATCCATAAGAGCTATTATCAAGATGACTGAGCAAGATGCAACAAATAAAATTGGAAAAAGCTTTGTTTGGCTTGCTTGGATATTAGCATTAGCAATATTAGTTTACATTTTTCAAGGGGTTTTAGACAAGCAGTACAACCCCAATACCAATCTTGCTTCAAGTATCAATGGCAAGGGTAAAACCGAAGTTCATCTTCAACAAAACCGTCAAGGTCATTACTTAGCCCAAGGGACAATTAATGGCCATAGTGTCACTTTTTTACTTGATACCGGCGCAACCCAAGTATCTATTCCTCAACATTTAGCTCAGGTATTTAATTTACCACGTTATGGTACTTACCGGGTACAAACGGCTAACGGCACGGTTAATGTTATTGAAACAAAAATAGAGCAACTAACGATTGGTAATATTTTACTCAATAATGTCGCGGCTCATATTAACCCAGGGATGAAAAGTAACGAAATTCTATTAGGTATGAGTGCCCTAAAAAGAGTAGAATTTAGTCAAAAAGGCAAACAGCTCACGTTAAAAACCTATTAACCCCCCTTTAATTTATAATGAACTAACGATGAACGTTAATTTTTTATAAAGTTTTACCTGGTTTTAGCGACTACCCCCATTAATTAAATTAGCAAAATGATGGGGTCAATTAGATTACTTACGATAACCAAAGAGAAAAAAATGCTTTCAGATGCACTTTTACACGATATTGCCAAAACAGTGGCTTGGGCGCTTAATGAAGACTTAGGTCAAGACTTAGCCAACACAACAAAAGCACAAGCGAGTGAATTAGACATCACTGCAGCATTGATCCCAGCCTCAAATAAAGCCGTAGCAACTATTATTAACCGCGATGACTGCATTGTTTGTGGGGTTGCTTGGGTAAATGAGGTGTTTAAACAGCTAGACTCTGCTTTAGGCTACAATGACAAAAATTCAGAAAATCAAACCAAAGTCACCTGGTTTGTTAATGATGGTCAAATGGCCAAAGCTAATACCATATTATGCGAAATATCAGGTAATGCTCGAGCGCTGCTAACGGGTGAGCGAGTGGCATTAAACTTTTTACAAACCCTGTCAGCTACCGCCACATTAACCAGCCACTATGTCAAAGAATTAGCCGGTTCAAAAACACAATTGCTCGACACCCGAAAAACTGTCCCTGGCCTGCGTAGCGCCCAAAAATATGCAGTGACCTGTGGTGGTGGTAAAAATCATCGTGTCGGCTTATTTGATGCTTTCTTAATTAAAGAAAACCATATTGCTGCCTGCGGTGGCATCGCCCAAGCGATTGCTACCGCTAAAATAAACCATACCGATATAACGGTAGAAGTAGAAGTCGAAAGCCTTGATGAATTAAGCCAAGCCATTAAAGCTGGGGCGGACATCATCATGTTAGATAATTTCACCACAGAGATGATTGAACAAGCGGTGGGAATAACTAATGGCCAAGCGAAATTGGAAGTGTCAGGCAATATGACCATAGAGACTTTAAAAGAGTATACCCAAGCAGGGGTTGATTATATTTCGTCCGGTGCATTGACCAAACATGTGAAAGCGATAGATCTGTCGATGCGTTTTTCATAACGCTTGAGGTCAAAACACCGGAGGTAAATCTTATAAAAACTTTTCCAAAAACTTGCATTTAGTGAAATATATCCGACTATCTATAGTACCCCCGTAAATAAAATGGATGATTTACTATGAATAACCTGCAAGCTATGGAAAGGAGTGGCCAAAAAGGTTTTACCCTCATTGAATTAATGATTGTTGTCGCGATTATCGGTATTTTAGCGGCTATTGCCTTACCGGCCTATCAAGATTACACCAAAAAAGCGCGCTTTAGTGAAGTAACAACCGCAGTAGGTGCTGTGGTTACAGCTATAGAGGTTTGTGTTCAAACAGGCGAAATAGCTTGTGTTACCGCAGATTCAAACGGTATTCCAGCTGCCCCAACGGCAACTGAAAATCTAGCTAGTGTAGTAATTTCAGGTACTCTTGCTGCTCCTGTAGTCACAGGAACAGGTACTTGTAGCGCCGCTGGAGCTTGTGATTAATGTAGCCAAAGATAAATCACAATAGGATCAGAACATATTCAAGTTTTTAATGGCACTCATTGTAAAGCTCCTTAGGGGCTTTTTTATTATCTATATTTATTTGCTCTCTTTATTACCAATAACTAGCGGCTCATCAGTTAAATAAATAAGTAAAATGGGCAGTAAACCGACACATAAACTCAACTTTTATTTAAGTAGCTAACAAGCAATACGTGGCTTTAACTGGCACTCTTTTCATTTTTTTCTCAAAGTAAGTTACACTCAAATAAGTTACTTTTTACCGTTCTGTACTGTATAGATTCCAAAAGGTTATCATTGAAATTTATGAAGGGAAGTCATCAGCAATCGAGTCTGTTATCGGCTTTGACCCAGCAACATTTAGTGCTGCCAAACGAGGTGGATGCCATTAATGCCGGTTTTATCAGGCAATCCAAGCCTTTTATCCGCTATTTAGTGGAAGACAAAAAATCTATATGGACGCCTTAGCTCAACCCCAAGGAATGATATTAGTGACAGGGCCAACAGGCTCAGGAAAAAAGTCTCCTTGTATACCGGCTTAAACATTCTTAATACCCAAGAGCGAAATATCTCTACCGCTGAAGACCCGGTAGAAATAAACTTAGCCGGTATTAACCAAGTTCAAATTCATAATAAAGCCGGTTTAACCTTCCCCAGTGCGCTTCGCTCTTTTTTACGTCAAGACCCCGACATTGTCATGGCGGGCGAAATTCGAGACTTAGAAACCGCAGAAATTGCTATAAAAGCCTCACAAACCGGTCACTTGGTATTATCCACTTTGCATACTAACTCAGCTGCAGAAACGCTAACTCGATTATCTAATATGGGGGTTCCTGCCTATAACGTAGCAAGTTCCGTCAGTATTATTATTGCCCAACGACTTGCCCGACGTTTATGCCTAAAATGTAAAGAAGAAGAAGTATTAACAAAAGCCCAGTTAGAACAACAAGGCTTCTTAGCCCAGCAAATTACGGATATAAAATTATTTAAAGCGGTTGGCTGTGAACATTGTATTAAAGGCTACAAAGGCCGAGTCGGTGTTTATGAGGTGATTAAAATAAGTGCTGAAGCTGCACGTATTATCATGGAGGGTGGCAGTGCATTAGATATTAACCAACAATTCCAAACAGAAGGTTTTAATAGTTTAAGGCAATCCGGCTTAATTAAAGCCACCCATGGTGTGACGAGTTTAGAAGAAATAAACAGAATTACAACTTTCTAGTAATAGACGGGGACGAGTTATTTTAAAAACTGAACGAGCAACGATTAAAACCCTAAGTCAATATGGATACGATAGAGGTATATATGGCCGTTAGTAAAAAAGCGCCCCTAAAGGCACTAGATGTTTATAGCTGGTCAGGCGTAAATCGTAAAGGTAAAAAATTAATGGCGAATTGGCCGCTAAGAGTATTATTGAATTAAAAGCACAATTGAGAAGCCAAGGTATTACGCCAAGTAAGGTTAAGAAAAAAGCCACTGCATTATTCGGTTTAGGGGGTGACAAAGCCATAACACCCGCTGACATTGCCGTTATAACAAGGCAAATGGCTACTATGCTTGGAGCAGGTGTCCCTTTAGTACAGACCATTGAAATGATTGGTAAGGGCCATAACAAGGCTAAAATTCAAAAGCTGCTGACAGAAGTCGGCAACCAGTTACAATCAGGTATTCCTCTTTCTGATTGTTTACGGGAACATCCGTTATATTTTGATGACTTATATTGTGACTTAGTCGCCTCAGGAGAACAGTCTGCGGCTTTAGCGACAATTTATCATCGTATCGCTACTTATAAAGAAAAATCAGAAGCGCTAAAATCTAAAATTAAAAAAGCGATGACTTACCCAATAGCCGTGCTTGTTATCGCCGCGATTGTCACTTCTATACTGCTTATTTTTGTTGTACCCGTTTTTAAAGAAATATTTGCCAGCTTTGGTGAACAATTACCCGCTTTTACATTATTTGTCTTGTCAATTTCTGAGTTTATGCAAGCCTATTGGCATCTGGGGCTTGCGGGAATATTTGCTGCGCTATTTTTGTTTAAACGGGCTCACCGCAAAAGCTTACGCCTCAGGGATAAAGTCGACGTATTGATATTAAAAATCCCAGTGATTGGCGAATTATTGAATAAAGCGGCCGTTGCCCGTTATGCACGAACATTGTCGACAACCTTTGCCGCTGGTGTTCCATTGCCTGATGCACTAAACTCTGCGGCAGGTGCCTCAGGCAATGCCGTTTATCGTGATGCTATTTTAGAGGTTCGTGACGAAGTTGTCTCAGGCATGCAAATGAACCTAGCGATGAGGAATTGTCAAATTTTCCCTGACATGGTTATTCAAATGGTCGCCATTGGTGAGGAGTCTGGCGCTGTCGATGACATGTTAGCTAAAGTCGCTAATGTTTATGAACAACAAGTTGATGACGCAGTAGATGGTTTAACCGCTTTGTTAGAACCATTAATTATGGCAGTATTAGGTGTTGTTATTGGTGGTTTAATCATTGCGATGTATTTACCTATTTTTGAAATTGGTAAAATCATCTAAGCTCAGTTTATTCAATACCATTTTCTTTAAGGATTTATTTTGTTAACACAAGTAGTTACTGTATTTGAGATCATGCCGATATTCTTTTTTATTTGCATTGGTTTATTATCACTTAGCGTCGGTAGTTTTTTAAACGTTGTCGTTTATCGGTTACCTAAAATGTTAGAACGCGAGTGGTATGGTGAATGCCGTGAGTTTTTAGCTGAAGAAGTCTGTGATATTCCGGCAAAACACTTACCTGAAATGACACTTTCAAAACCCGATTCCACTTGCCCTAAATGTGATCATAAAATTCGCTTTTATGAGAACATCCCTGTTTTAAGCTGGTTAGTATTGCGCGGAAAATGCAGTCAATGCGATAACGCCATTTCAAAAAGGTATCCGCTAGTTGAGCTTATTACCTGTGGATTAGGACTCGTTATTGCGGGTGTTTATGGGGTGTCAACCTTTACTGTTTTCATGTTGATTTTAACTTGGGGCCTTGTTGCCCTCACTTTAATCGACTTAGATCACATGCTGCTGCCAGATCAAATTGTTATGCCTTTACTTTGGCTAGGCCTGCTTTTTAATATAAATGGCGGGTTCGTGCCCTTAAATGAAGCCATTATTGGCGCGGTAGTAGGTTACACCAGTTTATATACTATCTTTTGGCTATTTAAGTTAGTTACTGGCAAAGATGGCATGGGCTATGGCGATTTTAAACTATTTGCACTTTTCGGTGCTTGGATTGGTTGGCAACTTTTACCTTTATTAATATTGATGGCCTCAGGAGTAGCGGCTGTTGTTGGTATATCATTAATAGTATTTAAAGGTCATAAACGTGAGCAAGCTATACCTTTTGGTCCTTATCTTGCGGTTGCAGGTTGGATCACCATGGTATGGGGTGAAGGTATTTGGGCTTGGTATCTTTCAACTATTTTATAAACAATGGCGACTTAAGAAAATATGGCTAAATTTATTGTTGGCTTAACCGGTGGTATTAGCAGTGGAAAAACCACGATTGCTAATATGTTTGCCGACCTAGGCATCGATATTATTGATGCAGACCTTATTGCTCGAGAAGTGGTTCAACCCGATAGTAAAGCCTTAGTGGCTATAGCTCAGCATTTTGGTAACGATTATATTACGCAAAATGGTGAGCTTAACCGAACATTATTACGCACGACCATATTTCGTCATAACGATGAAAAATTATGGCTAACTAATCTATTACACCCGCTTATTCGGCAAAATATATTGTCCGCGTTAGCAGCAAGTCATTCAGCTTATTGTCTATTAGTCGCTCCATTATTATTAGAAAATCGTCTTGATAAGTTAGTGAATACTGTTTTAGTGATAGACACGAGTGAAGCTTTACAAGTTAGTCGGACTCTATCTCGGGATAAGAGCTCAAAGGAAGAGGTACAAGCTATTATCAATAGCCAAATATCAAGAGCGGAAAGAATAGCAGCTGCCGATTACATTATTGATAATAGCAATACCGATCTTCTCTCAGTCCGGCAACAAGTTATTAACCTTGATGGTTATTTTAGAGACAGTCAATTAGAGCCATAGAATAAATTAAAGTGATTACAAATAAAGGTTAGCCATTTTAATTAAGTATGGTTAGTATAGGGTGCATTTATAGATAATCTCGAGTGATGAAATTTCACCTTTGACCACATTACTTTAGGCATTATGGCAACAATTTTATACGAGCATCCACTTAACGAACGGATTCGCAATTATCTAAAACTTGAGCAATTATTTACTCAAGTGGATAGTTGTTTACCGGAAAAAATAATGGATTTTCAACAAGTGTTTTTTAATACTTTATTTCTAATTGTTGATTGTCTTGAAAAAAATGATATTCGTGGCGATTTAATTAAAGATCTTGAAAAGCTGGAGAGAAACCTAGTTTTATGGTCTCAATCTCCAGAAACTGACAGCAGTGCGATAGACAGTAATTTACAACAGACCATTAAACTTTCCTGCCAACTGAGGGGTAATAGCCCAACATGGTGGCAACTCAAAGAAGATAAATTGTTATCGAGTTTGAAACAGCGTTTTGCTATTCAAGCAGGTAATGCCAGCTTCGATTTACCTCAATTACACTTTTGGCTTCATCAAAGCACACAAAAAGTGAGTTATGATATGGATAAGTGGCGTGCTTTGTTAGACCAAATTCGTGATGCTTTGTTTTTAATTTTAAAGTTTATTCGTCAACGTGCTGATTTTAAAAAAATTGAAACAGACAGTGGTTTCTATCAAGATAGTGGTGAAGGTATATTATTATTACGCATCAAAATTGCCGATAGTGCTCAATATTATCCCAGCGTTAGTGGTAATCGCTTCAGGTACTCTATTCGCTTTATGCTACCTTATGAAGAAAATGGTCGACGATATTCAAATCAAGCGACAAAATTTCAACTAGCACGCTGTTAACAACAACAATTCGCTGTTATTATTTACTAAATATCATACACCCTTGATTAAATTTCTCTATGCCTTTAAAAGTTTCATGTCCACAATGCCAAACAGAAGTTGTTTGGCAAACAGAAAGTGCCTTCCGTCCCTTTTGTAGCGAACGTTGTCGGTTAATTGATCTCGGAGATTGGGCTGAAGAAAATCATAAGATATCTCAGTCACCACAAGGCGCTACTCCGCTAACAGAAGAAATGCTTGATTCACTTGAAGATGAATTTTTAATGAATAATAAGTTTTTTGTAGAGCCTGAATAATATATTTAACAAATATATTAACCAAACAATTGATCGTTATTAATATGCCGATGGTAGGGAGTAAAACTCCAAAAACTTGCCCGTCAATTTCTTTAGGCGTTCGTAAAAAAATTTCTAATAAGAACAATTGTTGGCCAAATTGATTAGGTTAAGTCTTTGCCCATAGCAAGGGCTTTTATAATTTGTTAGACAACTATTTTTAAGGCCTGTGCGCTTAAACGCTAGTGAAAGACCTAACTGATCTTTGATTAATTAGCTTCATTGGCTCTTTCTTTCCTAATTTCACTTAGTTTATGCTTATTACCACAAATAGCATTTTGTTGACTGTCGCGGTAATAACGAATATCAATACAGTCTTGTTGATATCGTCGTTCTAATTCAGTACGCACTATCGGTTGTACTTTAGCGAGAGTAATTTGGTGTTGTAATGTCTGGCATGTGTGCACTTGCTCGGATGCTAAAGTAATATCTTCACAAACATCATCAGATGATACACAACCGCTTAAAATGATAATGGTAAGTAGTGCGATAAAAATTAATTTTTGCATTGTTATTATTCGCTTTTTATAAATTAAGAGTCAGTTTTAGATAATAAAGTGATTATCTAAAAATATTATATTCAGCGATATTCAATGACGGTAGTTTTTTATTACAGATGTTGTTGCTCAAAAAAATCAAGACATTTACTTTGCAACTGAAATATCTATTACGGCTAAGGGATATCATAAAAAAGATATTAAAGAGTCACTTAAAGAAAAGAAATTAATTTTTTGGCTGGAGGCAACCCTTGCAGGTGAATTACTTGATTGAGTTGAGCAATATGAAAGAAGAGATGTTGCTAAAGGCTACAAATGCAGCCTTTAAATAAAGAGTCAATAAAAATTAAGAAGCTAATTTGAAAGGGTCAGATTGTCGAACCACATATTTTTCATGAATCTTGGCAGCTAAAACACCTTTACGTCGAGCTAAGGATACCTCTAGTTTCTTTGCCGCACGGGCAATCGCACTGTAAAGTTTTTTATCAGCCGCATTTACGGTAACACTTACCCCTTCATAATTGGTGGTGACTTCAAATTTTTGTTGATGCGGCTCTACAGTAATTGTTGAATTAAGTGTCATCAGACTGGGATAATGCTTAGAAAGTTTAGCAAATTTATTATTTATTGCCTGTTTAATACCTTCAGTAATTTCTACATGATGTCCTGAAACTTTTATTTTCATAACCTTACCTCTGTTGTTATCTTCTATTTCATAATCTGCCTAAATCAACAAGAAATCAATCGATAAAATGCAGTTTTTTGCAATTATATGTTATAAAAAAATCACTTTTTATAACACTCGTAAAATAAGGGGGACACCAAAGAAATTTACAACAGAAACTTAAAAGACAAATTCCTTTTAAGAAAACTCTACCCATCGCCATGGCTGGACCAGCAGCTCGTTGTGCAAAAAAATAGCCATCAAATTGATAGCTATATTAAAAGATAAAATGTGACATGACGTTAAAAAGTTATCTCTTTTACTGCATCATCTAAGTTACTTGATAACAGGTGTTCATGCTTTTTTTTACGGCTAAATAGCTTTCTTAAATCCTCAATAATGATGTACAAGCACGGAATAAGCACTAAAGTAACAATGGTGGCAAACAAGACGCCAAAAGCTAAAGATACCGCCATAGGAATTACGATTTCGGCTTGAGTACTTGTTTCAAAGAAAATGATGGGCACTAAACCAATAAAAGTGGTTATCGAGGTTAACATTATCGCTCTAAAACGCTTAGTACCTGCATGCATTACCGCATCTTTTAAACGCTCTCCGCGTTGCCTGGCTCTATTGACGTAATCGACCATAACTAGTGAGTCGTTGACTACGACACCAGAAGCCGCCAAAACACCCATTATCGACAATACACTCAAGTCCATACCCAGTATAAAGTGACCGAATATCCCACCAATAACTCCAAAGGGGATCACCACCATGATCATCACTGCTTGAGCGTATGATTTCAACGGAATAGCGAGTAGTGAAAAAATCACCATTAATGAAATTACAAAATCACGAAGCTGATCGTCTGCACCATCCATCTCTTCTTGAATACGTCCAGAAACTTGACTTTTCACTTGAGGAAACTTTTTTAACAACTCAGGAATAAAATTATCACTAATATCTTTTGCCACTTTAAAGGGTTCAACCTGTTCTGCATCAACACTGCCCCATACATTAATCGTACGGTTACCATTTTCGCGCCTAATTCGAGTAACACCATCTTGCAAATTTATGACGGCTAATTCAGATAAGGGCAATTCAGCTCCATTGGGTGCCTTAATCAATACATTATCAACATGACCTACTGAACTTCGTTGTTCTAATGGATAACGCACCATGACTTTTACCTCTTCAGTATCACGTAAAATTCGTTGTGCTTCTAAACCATAAAAACTGTAACTTACTTGTGACGCAACATCTGCAAGGGTTAAACCCAGACTATAAGCCAGAGGTTTTAATTCAAACTGTACTTCCTTTGCACTTGTTTGACGACTATCATTGACATCGCCAATACCTTTTAAGGAATTAAGCTTATCTTTTAATTCTTTAGCTGCTTCAACTAACTGTGCATCATTTTGACTTTCTAATCTAAAGGCTATATCACCATCATCACGGCCACCACCGAATAAGTTATCACTGATAGTTAGCGACTTTACCCCAGGATAATCAGGGATTGCTGAACGCCAAATATCCGCCAATTCAAAGGTATTCATCACTCTGAGTTCAGGAACGACTAGCTTAACCATTACTTGACCATTTATACGGCTTTGCAGCTGTACTTGCATATCAGAAATCATTGAGCCGCCATATTTTTCCTCAATGTCTTCGTCAATGTTATAAATGATTTTTTGAATTTTTAACAATGTATCTAGCGTCGATTTTTCGGAGGCATCGATATTCATTTCAACATTAATTCGAGGAAAGTCTTGAGGGATTTTAGGTTGCCCCACATAACGAACAAAACCGCCACCAAACAAGCCGGCACTTAATAACATTAAACTGACAAAGAACATTAAGACAGCATAACGATATTCAACACAAACGGATAAAGTCGGACGGTAACTATTTTCAATAAAACGCTTTAATTGATTATCGACCGCACGACGAACTCTATCAATTGGATTTTTGGGGTTAAACACTTTAATTTTCATTTTTACCAAATGTGCAGGTAAAATAAGTTTTGATTCAATTAACGAGAAGATCAAGCACAAGATAACCACAGAACCGATAGCTTTACCAAAGGCTGATGAGGGTCCCTCACCAAATAAAAAGGGTAAAAACACCGCAATCGTTGTCAAAACACCAAAGGTGGCTGGCATAGCAACCCGCTTAATACCGCGAATAACATTATCAGTACTATGACCATGCTCTTCAATTTCATCATGAGCACTTTCACCCATTACAATGGCATCATCGACCACAATACCGAGTACTAAAATAAAGGCAAATAAACTAATCACGTTAATAGTGACGTTAACAAACTCCATTGGCATCACTAACAAGGTCCCTAAAAAACAAACAGGTAAGCCCATCATGACCCAGAAAGCTAAGCGCACCCGTAAAAATAGCGCTAGCATTAAAAAGACTAACACCGCACCACTTTTCATATTGTCGACCATCATAGTTAAACGGCCCTCAAGATAATATGTCATGTCAACCCAAGGTTCTAGTTTTACGCCTTGGGGCAGCACTTTAGCTTTTTCATCAACATACTTATTCATGATTTTGGCAATGTCGGTAATACTCTGGTTATCAGCGGCACCAATAAAAATGGTCACTGAATTTTCACCATTGAATTTCGAATACTGCAAACCTTCTTCAAAACCATCAATGATAGTTGCTATTTCACCTAAAAGAATTTTAGTGCCATCTTTAAGAGTTACTATTGGGATTTGCTCAAATTCAAAACCCAGATAGGCTTGGTTTTCAACACGTAGATTAATATAACCATTTTCTGCTCGAATTTGTCCTGCTGACATATTACGTGAAAAGCTGCGGACTGATTTGGCGATATCATTAAAGCTTAAATCATATTCTCTTAGCTTATCTTTACTGACTTCGATGGATATTTCATAACCAAGACCACTTTGTAATTCAGAAATATTAATGTAAGGTAATTGCTGAATCTCGTCATGTATTTTAAGGCCTAATTCTTTAAGTTCACCACTGGTTAAATCACCATATAAACTAAGGTACATCACTTCTTGACGAAATTTTTCTCGCACAACTTTGATCCGTTCCATCCCCTCAGGGAAGCTTGGGATAGCATCAATTGCCGATTTCACTTCATCTAAAACGACTTGAGGGTCATAGTCGAGTTCAACCTCAAACCAGCCATTTGAAAACCCCCTATTTGAATAGGTAATCATTCTTTTAAGCCCTTGAACTGTATCAAGAGCTTCTTCAACCTTAATGGTTATACCTTCTTCAACCTCTTGAGGGGCAGCGCCAGGATAAGAAGCTGAGTAAGAAATCCAATTGATTTTAACCTGAGGAAACATTTGTTTATTAATCGTTTGAATTGTTAAGAAACCACCGACTAAAATAAACACCATCAATAAGTTAGCCGCAATAGAATTACGAGCAAACCAAGCAATAATGCCTTTATTCGTATCAATGGTTTGGTCTATTTCTGACTTTTTAGGTAATGAGGGATCGGTCATCAATTACTCCTCAGACCATTACTGTTATGTTCAACTTGAGTCACTTGGTTACCTTTACCTAACTCATCAGCATTATTGAGTTCAAATTTATCACCGACAAGCGCCAATTTCATGCCCTCAATTGGGTAATCAAGTGCAGAAACAATAAGTTGATCACCCTCTAGCAGACCATTACCAACAATAACATTTTTACCATTTTGACGAACGATTTCAATATTGGCGAAATGTAGTTTAGACGACTTATCTAAAATAGCGACGCGACCATTATCGACTAAATAACGTGGAACAGTGGTTGCCCCATCGATTGTAATACCAGCAATACTTGCAGTTATATAACTGCCATAACGTAGGGGGGGGATATCACTTTTCGCATTCAAATTATATGGGTCTTTAACTTCGGCAACTAAATAACTCATACGACTTTTATCGTCTATGACCCCTTCGCTGCGGACGATATTAGCAGGCCATTCTACATTTTCACTAGCATAAATACCTTGTAACTTAACTACTGCATTTATACCTCTATCGATTAGGAATTGCAGTTGATTGTCAGCGACAGGTAAACGTATTTCGGCTAAATCTGTATTAAATAATTTGCCTATATTACTGCCCACACCAACAAAGGAGCCTAAACCAATATTTCTTGAGTCAATCATTGCATCATAAGGCGCTACTATTTTTGTACGTTCAAGATTTCGCTCTGCACGCAATATTGATGCTTGAGCTGATTTAACCCGAGCAAGCTCTTGAGCAAGTTGAGGCTTACGTAAACTTAGCTCTGTCGGCGAGCTACTGGTTATTTGTTTCCATTCTTGCTCTGCCACTTTACCTTGGGCAACCTCAGTTTTTAAAGCCGCTTTAGCAGAAGCCATACTTGATTGTGCTTCAATTAATGCGGCTCGGTAATCGTTAGGGTCTATACGGGCAAGTAACTGGCCTTTTTTAACGAAACTCCCTCGAACAAACACTTCTGAAAGTTCAACAATCTGACCATTGACCTGAGCAACAAGCTCCGTTTCATATTTTGGTTTAACAACCCCATAAGAATCGACATTCATGGTCATAGTTTCAACTGAAATTTTTTCAACTGTAACAATGGGAGTATTATCAACTTCAGTTTTTTCTTCTGGTGGCTTATTTAAACTAGAAAAAAAGAAATATGATCCAATACCGATAGTCAGTATGACTAAAGGAATAATAACTTGTTTTTTACCCATCACGGTTCAATCCTTGGATGTTACTTATGTCATTAATAATACCTAACTTTAGGTGAGCACAATAAATAAAGTTGTAACCGTCTATTACAAAATACATACCAAATTTAAATCAACGCAGCAAAAAAAATAAAAAGCATAATTTACAATGGATTAACAATAAATTCACAAAAACAATAAAAAACAATAAAAAATAAAATCGTAAGTAAAACCAAAGATTTCTGAAAAAAAACTTAAAATTAGTGTTTTTCACTAATGATTAATCTTTTATAAATTTGGTTGTACGACGATGAATTATATCCTACAAATATATAAACGAATGCCTAAATAAATGCTAATGGCTCGACTGACAATTATGAGGGGTAGACTTAATAGTTGACTCTTTTAGCTTCATGAACCGCTCTTTCTGGCATTTTTTCACCAAGGGCGACTAAAAGTTTTGTGATTTTTTTATGAATAACTTTATTATCAGTGACAATATGGTGCAGTTGCGAATATAGCATAGGGTAATCTAATGGGCTGCCAAGACCTTGCTGATAAATATCTGCCAAGCGCATCTGAGCCGCTAAGTTATTACTATTGGCCGCCGCCTTTAGGAATATTATGGCTTGTTCGGTATCTACTTGCATGAATTTACCGATATGATAATAACGCCCTAATTGTTCTAGGCCTTCAGGTAATCCTTGATTCGCAGCCAATCGCATATAATATAAACCCAGTAGCACGTCTTTTTTAACACAAACTCCATAAGCTAACATGTCACCCCATAAGAATTGATAGGAGGGCATTTTGGCTTTAATTGCACGGACTTCAATATCCTTTGTTAATTGACACTCATCCATCATCACTTGGCTTAAATGTTTATTTTCTTTTATCAACTCGAGTAATTGATTGTCAGTATAAATTTGTACTACGCGCAAGTTTTGTGCATTTACAGCCGGTGAAGCACAGGTAATTAAAAGTAACATTAATAAAAATTTATTCATAAAAAATCCTAATAAACCCATAGAAGTAATAAAAGAAAAAATAAGTGTTAATACTATACTATCGGCATAAAGCACTAAAATATTAATGCTAATAAACTAATATTATAAAAGATGAATATAAAACCATTTTATCGATGAAAATGGAGCCTATTGTCAAAATAAAAATCTTTATAGTGATTATATTAATAGATAAAACTAGATTAAAGGGAATTCATGATTGAAGAAAACACTATGTGAGCTTTAAGTCAGCCGATGTCACAAGTAAAGCCGATCAAAAGTTTAGCTATTGTTAATATTCTAAAATAAAAAAAAAGACTGGATGCATGAATTTGGTATTAAATTGAGATTAATTTAACCTTGGCAAATATTTATAAAAAAACAGTATTCAGTTATAGAATAGTTATGGTGATTAAAGTTGGCATTACAGTTGTAGATAATCCAAATAAAAAAAGTCGACGTTAATCGACTTTTAAAAATTTGAAACTCAATTAACTAAATAGAAAAAGATGAACCACAACCACAAGTAGCTGTTGCATTAGGATTGGTAACTAAAAAACGACTTCCCTCTAAACCTTCGCTGTAATCAACTTCGCCGCCTACTAAATATTGTAAGCTCATAGGGTCAACAACCATAGTAACGCCTTGTTTAACAATCGTCATATCACCTTCATTTACCTTTTCGTCAAAGGTAAAGCCATACTGGAAACCAGAACACCCTCCACCTGTAACATATACACGTAATTTTAATTTGGGATTTTCTTCTTCAGTGACCAATGACAGTACTTTATTAGCCGCTGCATCAGTAAATTGAATAGGTAACTCAGGATTTGACATATTATCTTCTTAAATAAATATTATTTATGGAGTGGATTATCTTAAACTTGACTAAATTAATCAAGTATTAGTTGTTCTGTGGTTTACTTGCTGGTTGTATCATTAAATTTTGTGGGATTAAGTTTTTCTTGTCTTGGGCAAGTGGCCAAGGATAACTTTTATCTAGTCGGTGATATTTTTGCCATTTCCCCTTAGGTAAAAGGGCTGTTACTTTGATTTTTTCAACAATAAAACCTTTCGGCAATGTAAATTCACCATTGATTAATTGAAAATATTGAAAGCTAAAAGCCAGCTCTTTTTTAGTCAAAGTTGAAATGTCATTAAGTTTAATTATTTTAGGCTTATTGTTTAAGCTACCAATAAAACTTAATTCAATATATCCCTTAGCATACCTTTTCTTTAAACGCTGTTGAACCAATGTCACTCGAAAACGATAATGTTCAGGGCTTTCACTCGCTTCAACAATAATATCATCAATAACCAAACCATCTGCTTGTTTTTCTGGCGCCATCACCTTTTCGTAAAAAGCTAACTCTTTCTTAACATTGTAGTGAACAACTGACATGTCTTTTAAGGTGGTTTGTGATTTTAGATTGGCTAATCGCTCTACTTCTAACTCTACTTCTAAGGTATTAATACGACGGTTTTGAATATTTTGCTGTTGATATAAATGGTCCAACCTTTGCTTTTGTTCATTTAATGTCTTTATTTGGTGACCATGATAATAGTTGCCCACGCGATAACCGCTATAGAGACAAATAGCTATAACAGCAATTAACAATAATGCTGAACGATAAGGACCAAAACGTTGTATAACGACGGTAAGATTAATTTTTGCTAACCACTTCATTTGTAAGGTATTATGATATCCACTGTGTATGATATTATTAAAATGCCAACTAACTATATTTGACTAACTATGCCGTCATTAGTTTCACTAAAAAAACGTTTAGCACTACCTAAAACCTCTTGGCAGTTATGCTTACTTGCTGTAATTGGTGGCAGCGTCTCAGCATCACTTATCGTTTTATTTATTTTTAGTATTAGAACCATCCAACAACTGTATTTATCTGAACCCGACAACTATAACAGCTTAGCTATAGTAAGTCGTTTTGATTTACCCATTATCGGTGCATTAGTCATAATATTGTTTGCTTGGTTCACCGGCTACAAATATCTGCAAACAGGTATACCTTTTGTTTTAAACCGCTTAAAAATAGCCCATGGTATTATTCCAATGAGAAATACCTTAAATCAATTTTGGGGCGGTGTTGTTGCGCTTTCAACCGGCTTTTCTGTAGGAAAAGAAGGACCTGCAATTCATTTAGGTGCAGCTTGTAGTAGTTATATTGGTGGTGTTTTACGATTACCCTACAACAGCATCAGAACATTATGTGCATGTGGAATTGCAGCGGGTATTGCGGCAACATTTAATACGCCTGTCGCTGCAGTTATTTTTGTGATGGAGGTTATCTTACGTGATTATAAGGTTCATACTTTCATTCCTGTGATGCTTGCCGCCATTGTTGGCTCTTTAATCACTAGCAGTGTATTTGGTCACGCACGTGAATATGAATTTTTACAAGAAATAGCCCTTAGCCAAGAATATTATCTTTCGCTGGTTTTACTCGGTGTGGTATTAGGCGTTTTGGCCTTTTTATTTAATCGTTACTTAATCCTAGTGATTAAGTCTTCAGCAAAACTTCATATAACGGTTCGCTTGATAATAGCCGCATTAATCACTGGTACTTTAGGTTACGCTGTGCCTCATGCTATGGGGGCTGGATTAGCCAGCTTAGATTTTTCACTGGCTCATAATTTAGAGTTTGATTTATTACTGGCTCTCCTCATAGCCAAACTTTTAATGACAATTTTTGCTTTAGGTTTAGGTATCCCTGGCGGAATTATTGGTCCCATACTAAGCATTGGTGCCATAGCAGGCGTTTGTGCCTCTAGCATAGCGATAGGTATTATTCCTGGTGAGCATTTAAGTAGTGATTTTGCTTTGATGGGTATGGCAGGTTTTTTAGCTGCAACGCTAAATGCACCGTTAACCGCTTTGTTAACGGTTATGGAGTTATCGAATCAGATAGAAATTATTGTCCCCGCAATGATTGTCATTACTTCAGCTAGCTTGGTTTCTGGACAATTACTTAACAATCGCTCTATTATTACTATGCAGTTAGATAGTCAAAAACTCACTTATCGAAAGCCACCTATTGAGCGCTCTTTACAACAAGTAGGGGTAATTGGCATAATGCAGGACAAGTTTGATCTACAAGTATTCAGTGTAAATCAAGCAGTAACTGCTAATGACGAATCAAGTTTATCAACAGACGTCCCTGTTATTATTAATAAACAACAGAGCGTCACTGCTGAATTTTATTGGCAAGAACTCAACAGCAATGACGGTTTAATTATTCAGCACAAACTCATCGCAATGAGCAGCCAAACAACACTTGATCAAGCCTATGATTCCTTGGTTGATAAACGTTGTGGCGGAATCTATATTTTTGACAAAAACCCAAATGATATTATGGGTTTTATTACTTTTGAGCAAATCAGACTTTATTTAGTAAAAGGAAAATTAGTATAATGACAACCATACTTTGGCTAAAAGCCTTTCATGTTTTTTTTATGGTCGCTTGGTTTGCTGGGATATTTTATTTGCCGCGGTTATTTGTCAATCATGCAGAAACAAAATCAAAGGATGTCAGTGAACATCTTAAAGGTATGGAAAAGCGTTTACTGTATTTTGTTTCGCCATTTGCCTTACTAACTGTCGCCCTAGGTATTGCTATTATTTACCACTATGGTTATCCGTGGTTTATAGCCGCAAAGTGGCTGCAGATAAAAATAACGTTAGTGATATTTCTGCTTGTTTATCATGGTTACTGCTTTAAACTAGTTAAGACTTTTCAACAAGATAAAAACACCCGTTCTGGAAAGTTTTATCGGGTATTTAACGAAATACCCGTATTAATTTTATTGGCCATTGTTATTTTGGCTTATCTAAAACCTATGTAACATAGCAAATGAATTGAGCGTATTTCATGAAGATTCAGTGACAAACTTTGGTTACTGAATCACTCAGTGTTGGCCTGATTTTAAAAAGCGGGTTAGTTAAGCCAACAAAAGTTAATCTATAACCATATTATCCATTCTAAAAGCTGGTAAATTATGCTATATTTTCGCGGAAATTTACCCTGTGCACGACAAATAGGTAATCTTTATGATGACATTTCAAGGCAGTCATATTCTGTCTGTTTCACAGTTTGACCGAGAGTCTATCTCTAGAATACTCAAAATTTCAGCTGTAATGGCGCCATACGCGGAACGAAAAAAACGTTGTCATGTGCTCGAAGGCGCTATTTTAAATAACTTGTTTTTTGAACCAAGTACTCGAACTCGGGTAAGCTTTGGCGCGGCTTTTAATCTACTCGGCGGTTATGTTCGAGAGACCGTTGGGGTTGAAAACTCTTCATTAAGCAAAGGTGAGTCGTTATTTGACACTGCTCAAGTCATAAGTGGCTATTCCGACGTTATTGCCATGCGACATCCAACCATGCACTCAGTAGCAAAATTTGCTAAAGGTAGTACAGTGCCTGTTATTAATGGGGGTGATGGTGCAAACGAGCACCCTACCCAAGCACTATTAGATTTATTTACCATCGAGTCAGAAATGAAACGTTTTGGTAAAAGCTTAGATGGTTTAAATATTGTTTTGATGGGTGATTTAAAACATGGCCGCACGGTCCATTCATTATCCAAATTATTAAGTTTGTATAACAATATAAAGATCACTTTAGTTTCGCCCGCCGCATTACAAATGCCAGATAACGTTGTTAGTGCTTTGACTAATGCTGGCCATCAAGTGATTATCACGGATAAAGTTGCCGGTAATTTAGCTTGTGATGTTATTTATCAAACCCGCATTCAACAAGAACGTTTTGCCAGTTCAGGTGAAGCTGATTTATACCGTGGACATTTTAGTTTAAACAAAAAGATTTACCGTGAGTTTTGTAAAGAACATACCGTCATTATGCATCCACTCCCTCGAGATTCTCGACCAGAAGCAAATGAGCTTGATACTGATTTAAATAACTTAGAAAACTTAGCTATTTTTAGACAAGCACAAAACGGTATTTTAGTACGTATGGCATTATTTGCTCTGACCTTAGGTGTTGAGGAAGAGCTCAGCCAATATGAAAAACCTGTAGCTTGGTTTTCCAACAAATAACCTCAACTCAAACAGAAAATTTCAGTGCCAGTAATAAAATTTTGCATTCAATAGATAAGAAGTGACTATATTATGATGAACAAATCTCAACAGTTATTTGACCATGCTAAAAATGTTATCCCCGGTGGCGTCAATTCACCTGTTCGTGCTTTTAATAGTGTTGGCGGCACACCTTGTTTTATAAAACGTGCAGCGGGCGCCTATATTTATGATGAGGACGATAATGCCTATATTGATTATATTGGCTCTTGGGGCCCAATGATTTTAGGACATAATCACCCAGCAATCCTCGAAGCTGTCATCGAAACAGCGCAAAGTGGCTTGAGTTTTGGTGCTCCAACTGAAATTGAAATCACAATGGCAGAAAAAGTGCGTGAATTGGTACCGTCGATGGAATCATTACGCATGGTCAGTTCAGGTACTGAGGCGACCATGAGCGCCATTCGTCTAGCCCGTGGATATACTGGCCGTGATAAAATCTTAAAGTTTGAAGGCTGTTATCATGGCCACGCTGACTCACTATTAGTAAAAGCGGGGTCTGGCGCCTTAACTTTAGGTGTGCCGAGCTCTCCTGGAATACCTGCTGATATTGCTAAGCATACACTTACCGTAAGCTTTAACAATCTTGAACAAGTAAAAGAGATCTTTAAAGAGTTTGGCGAAGAGATATCTTGCATTATTGTTGAACCTGTTGCTGGTAATATGAACTGTATTCCTCCAGTTGATGGCTTCCTTCAAGGTTTACGAACCATTTGTGATCAATATAAAAGTGTGTTGATTTTTGATGAAGTGATGACAGGCTTTCGTATTGCCTTAGGTGGTGCTCAGGCCCATTATAATATCAAACCAGACTTAACTACCTTAGGTAAAATACTGGGTGGTGGAATGCCTGTTGGTGCATTTGGCGGAAAAAGAGAGATCATGGATTATATTGCGCCTGTTGGCCCAGTTTACCAAGCAGGTACATTATCAGGTAATCCACTAGCGATGGCCGCGGGATTTGCCGCATTAACTGAACTTGCCAAAGGTGACAAGCATGAGCAACTTGCCAAAGCCACAGAAAAATTAGCTATGGGCTTACAAGCCGCGGCAGAAAGAAATGGTGTATCACTGAGTACCAATTATGTCGGTGGTATGTTTGGTTTCTTCTTTACTCCTGAAGGTTTTAACCCTGATGATAAAGTAACCACTTATGAACAAGCAACAGCTTGTGATGCAGAGAAATTCAAAAAATTCTTTAATTTAATGTTAGCTGAAGGAGTTTACTTAGCCCCCTCCGTTTTTGAGGCTGGCTTTATATCGATGGCCCATACAGATGATATTATTGAAAAAACTTTAGTTGCTGCCAATAAGTGTTTTGCTCAATTGTAAAAAACTTAACAAACCGTAGAAATTAATAAGGCTGATTAGTTAATTAATCAGTCTTATTAATATAACAATTTAAGCGATTCTCAAGCTGTGCAGTTTTCAAGCTCTTTCTCTAACCAAGCGAGTGCATTTTTACAACCCAAATCTCCCCCAGAAAAAGTGCTTAGATTCCAACCATCAATTGAGCGTAACTTGTTTTTATTTGTTGATTCTTTACTTTTGTCACTATAATTAACCACCGCTATTGCTTTTAGCTTTTCATTTGAAGCGATACTTAATTGTACCTCATAACTATAACTTTATTCATGGACGCGATTAACGAGTACACAAAATTCATTATTAAAATGACAAGCTAAAAATCGCTCATATTATTCCATCATTTCCAATGAAAATTCAATACCGGCATTAACAATAATCTCAACTATATTTTCACTAAGCAGGTTGAGATTGGCAAAACTTAAACGATAAGTCATGGAACATCCTTTGTTATAGTGTTCAAATAAAATTACAACTATTTAAGATCCCCATATTACATTGATAATTATAATTTAGTGATTGGTACCTGTTCTATAACCGTATTTTTTAGCAAAATACGGTTATAGAATTAAATTGAATTAAAAGTAACCTCTAATTCCTAAGGTTAGTCCTCGTCCTGGTAATGGCGAGACATTTTTCAAAAATGATGAATGTACTCTAGCATCTTCATTAGTCAGGTTTTGACCTTTTAGAAACAACACCATATCGCTATCAAGGTAATAATTAAAATTAGCATCAAGCATAGTATAACCATCGGTAGCGGTTTCTAATTCACCTACATCGGTTTGATCAAAATAATGACTGATGCTTAATTCCCCAGCAAAAGCATCGGCTTGATAATTAACTACTAGACCAAGTCGCATCGGTGGGATCCTAGGTAAGTACCCTCCATTAGCTAGTTTTGTATGGATAACATCAGTAAAAACGGTTGTTTTTAGTGAGTCTGACACTTGATAGATAAACTCAGCTTCTATGCCATACATCTCTAAATCATCTTTACGAAAAACTAGAACAGGGAGCTCTTCTTCCCCTTCAGCAGCAGTTAAACCAGTATCTTGCTGATAATAAAAGTTATCAATTTGATTATAAAAGCCACTAAAAACAAAGCCGAAATCCCCATTAAACTTTCTCAAGGTTAAATCAAGATTCAATGAGGTCTCTAATATTGCAGGTTGCTGAGCCGCTATGACTTCGAACTCACCATTACTTTGCTCAATAATGTCATACAAAGCGCCGACTTCAAAAGTGTTGGTGCTAATATGTGGACCATAAGAAAATAACTCTGCAGCCGATGGTGCGCGTTCTGAATAAGCAATAGAGGATCCTAAATTATAACCTTGAGTAAAATCCCAAACCATACCAAGTGATGCACTCACAGGGGTAAAGTCTTGTTGAGAAAACATCACTAACTCTGGGCTATCAACATTGATTGATACTTGTTCAACCCGCGAACCAAATTGCAATAATACCTGCTCCGATACGTGTTTTTCTTCCAGCCAAGCAAAGGCTAAGGTCTCTGTAGTCGACGGAGGGCTGAAGGCTTCTTCACCGATAGCTTTAAAGTCTGAATCTTTATAGTGAAAGCTCAACGCACCTTTAAAGCCGTAAACGTCACGATGGTATAAATCTACTCTAGCTTCTGTACTATTATTATCAAATTGTGTACCAATCCCTCCATCTTCAATTTCTTGATGTTGATAATCGGTATAAGCCAGTTTAACCCGAAGGCGATTAATAAACTGTTCTGAGAAATTCAATTCACTTAAAAGTTGAATGCGTTGTTGCTTCATATCCGCAAAAACACCTTCTTCATGCTCTTCTTCATGCTCTCCTTCATGCTCT
>CAWVSL010000020.1:0-43514 GCA_963933115.1 uncultured Colwellia sp. | reverse complement strand
GTAGCTAAATCCATATAACTAGTTAGTTAGTAACAAATAGTTCAGATCATACCTACACAGTGCTGGCAATAATAAAAGTTATGACTATCTTTATTATAATATTGGGATTTGGCAAGATTGTTTGAAGTGTAAAATCAAATAATGATTTTCCCTCAAATTCATGCTTAAGTCCTACTGTATCTATGACTTACTTAGCCAAAAATCAATGTTATGGGTAGTTAATCTAGCTAGTTTTATTATTATTTTAAAGGTATTATTTTTTACTAGCCTTTATTTTCTCACTTTGTCTATAACGTATCTCGTGATAAGAAATAATTGTCTAAGTCAATCAATATCATCTTTCCATGTTATACATTGATCTACTCTTCTGAGCGAAAAAAAAGTAATAGTCTGCTGAGACATAGGTTAAATAATTTAGTCTAAAGTATTATATGAGTTAACACCTCATTAATTTCATCCCTAAATTAAAAATCGTGAGTAATCACTTTGTAAGTTCTCTATAATATGATTTTAACAAATCAAGCACTATAAGATAACTAGCTATTATTTAGTTAGTTTCTAAGATGCGAATTGAAATTGAGGCCGCTGATGTCCGATTATCAACACCAAGTTTACGGTATATTTGTTCTAAGTGTTTATTAACAGTTCTTGGACTCATGACTAAAATTTGAGAAATTTCCCAACTCGTTTTACCATATGAGACCCAATAAAGCACTTCAGATTCTCGTTTAGTCACAGGCAGCGCTTGTTGTAAATCGAATGGCAACTTATCTTGCTTAGTTTTAACTATTCGTAATAAATGCATTTCACCTTGTTGCCGCTCATAAAAAATAGTAATCGTCTCAATAAAGGTCTTTATCACTAAATTTTGTTCATGTTCACTTAGTAACCACTTTTCAATAGCAACAGCTAAAGTTGCCCACGTACTATTATTACTTTCTGAAATTTGCTCTATAAACTGATGCACATAAGGAGTAGCCCAAGATAAACGGCCTTTATTATTAACACAAAAAACATTTTTACCTGCATGATCTAATGCATTTTGCGCGCTTAATGTTTGTTTAGCAGTTTGCACATGAGTCTTAATGCGAGCAATAACTTCATCAGGAAATATTGGTTTGGTAACATAATCAATACCACCTGCTTCAAAACCTTTTACCACATCTTCAACATCAGTGAGGCCTGTCATAAAAATAATAGGGGTTTGTGGTAAAAGTATTTTAAGTCTTTTACAAGTTTCGAAACCATCCATTTCAGGCATTACTGCATCTAATAAAATAACGTCGGGTTCAACTTTTTCGCATATGGCTAATGCCTGAATACCATTTAAGGCAACTAAAGCGGTATATCCTTGTGTATTTAACGCAACATTGAGCATACCTAAAGATTCAGGGGAGTCATCAACAACAAGGACAACTTCACTCATTTTACTGTTCATGATTAATCTCATTTAGGTATTGAATAATGGCTGGAAAATTACAGAGTTCAAGATGTTCAACTAATTGTGATTGAATATCCGCAGGGAGATGAAAATCCGCTTTTAACTCGGTAAATTTATCTTTGAAACCTGATAAGTATCCAATTTCGGCTAATGCTTTTAACGCTTGATATTCTGTTGCTTTTGCTAATGGTTTAGATAAGTAATTATTATCAGGTACCAATAAATTAGTTTGTTGAGGGCTTTGATATTGCCAACTGAGCTCTAATAAACGGCCCACTTTCCATAACAAACTATCAAAGTTGACTGGTTTAGCAACATAATCATTATGGTAACCCTCCGCTTGTAAATTAAATTCAGCATCGCGTGCATTCGCTGAGACCATTACTACTGGCATTAAATACTTTTTTTCTCGTAAAGTTTGAACCATTTGCCAACCATTAACATCAGGCATGCACACATCAAGTAATATTAAATCAACAGGGTGTTGAGATAACAAAGCAAAACCTTGCTTAGCATCTGTTGTATTTAAGACAATAAAGCCTAAGGGTGCGAGTAAATAATCCATTAAGTGCCGTTGATCATTATCGTCATCGACCACCAATATGGTTTGACGAGGACCCGCATAACCGATTACTTTTGTTTTTAAAGACTCAAGCTCACTTTTCTCTCGTTTTATAGCCAATAACATTAAACGAAACTTAAATATTGAGCCTTGTCCTAAGACACTTGATAATGTTATCTCTCCCCCCATTAACTCAGCTAAAGAACGTGAAATTGTTAAACCTAATCCTGTGCCACCAATCGCTTTAGTATGGGTGTTGCGTACTTGTTCAAACGGTTTAAAAATCAATTTTTGGTTTTCTTGAGAGATACCAACACCTGTATCAGCAATACTAAAATGCGCAACCTGATTACGATAACTCAGCTCAAAATTTATTGAGCCTTGATCGGTGTACTTAATAGCATTAGAAATTAAATTAATTAATATTTGACGAAAACGCTGCTTGTCTGCCGCTACATAATCAGGCAATCGTCCTTTAGTGAGGTAATAAAATTTAATACCTTTTTGGTTTGCCTGCATTTGAAACATTTCCACTAACTGTTGCATAATAACTTTTAAATTAAATTCGTCACGCTGCAGTGTAACTCGACCAGCCTCAATTTTAGATATTTCTAATAACCCCTCAATTAAATCAGCTAAATGCTCACCGTTACGCTTTACAATACCCAAAGTCTCTCGTTGCCTTAAGGGTAATTCCTCATCCTGACTTAATAACTGTGCATAACCTAACAACACATTCAGTGGTGTTCTTAATTCATGACTTAACCCCGCTAGGTAGCGACTCTTTGCTTCATTAGCCGCCTCAGCGACTTCTTTGGCATTATGTAATGCCAATGCTGTTTTTTCATGGGCGCTAAACTCGTTAGCAAGCGCCTTAGTTTGCGAACGTAATTCTCTAAGCGCTAGCACATTACTATTGCGCGCTAAAATAAATAACCAACTGACAACGCCAATAATGATAACCAACAAAAAGAATATTTTGACTAATGTGCTGGCAAAAACACGTCTGATTTCCTCACTTTCCATTGGCAGTTGAATATAAATGAGAAAAAGGATACCGGCACAAATACAGCTTAATAAAAGAGTCACTGCCATAAAGTGTATTGATGGTGTGGTTATTTTTCTTAATAACTTGTCACTAAAGAAACGTTTAAAAAAATGATGTGATTGTTTAGCTAAGGTACCTTCTGTTCGGCATTGGTCACCACAACGGACATCTAAACTGCAGCATAAAGAACAAATGGCTTTGCCATAAGCGGGACAAAAAGTCATATCTTCTTGATCAAAGCTATTTTCACATATATGACATTGAGTAATTTTAGTGATGTCTTCTCTATTAGCATCTATTAAATAAAACTTTCCTTGAGTGAGCCATCCAATAAGAGGCACAGTAATAAAAGGCAGGCCACAGGCAATAAAAGACGCTAGTGCTTTGATCGTTTCACCATACCAACCAAAGTGCGCCGTAAATCCTAACAGTGATGCAATTAACATCGAGCCAACACCCACGGGGTTTATGTCGTATAAGTGGGAACGCTTAAATTCAATATGTTTAGGGCTAATACCCAGTGGTTTATTAATCACTAAATCAGCGACAACAGAGCTTAGCCATGCTAAAACAACCACAGAATATACCGACAGCATACTTTCAATGGTTTGATAAATGCCTAATTCCATTAATAACAAGGCAATAGCAACATTAAAAACCATCCAGACCACTCTTCCAGGATGAGTGTGAGTAACACGGGAAAAGAAGTTGGACCAAGCCAACGATCCCGCATAGGCATTGGCCACATTAATTTTTAATTGCGAAATCACCACAAAAACACAGGCAAAAATCACCACTAAGTCTGAATTATCAAAAACATAACTATAAGCTAGTTGATACATATGTGCAGGATCGTCAGCTAAATTTGCAGGTACGCCTTGTTTTAAAGCTAAATAGGCTAAAAACGAGCCTAAAAATAATTTTAAAGCACCAAATATTATCCAACCAGGGCCTGCAGCTATTAATGCACACCACCAGCGCCAAGCATTTTTTTTAGGTTTTTCAGGTAAAAAACGCAAAAAATCAACTTGCTCACCTATTTGTGCGACTAAAGAAAGTAAGACTGCCGATGCTCCACCAAACAGTAGTAGATTAAAACCACCTTCCTCTTGCCCTGAATCTCCAGTAAAACTCAACCAGCCCTGTAATTGACTATCATTATGAGTAAAAACAAAATATAGAGGTAAACATTGAAGAATGATCCATATCGGCTGCGTCCATACTTGAAAACGGCTGATATAAGCAATGCCATGGGTCACGATTGGAATAACAACGAGTGCACTAATAACATAACCTACGCTCAGGGGGATACCAAATAAAATTTGTAATGCCATTGACATAATAGCAGCTTCAAGTGCAAAAAATATGAAGGTAAACGATGCATAAATTAATGAAGCGATGGTTGAGCCGATATAGCCAAACCCTGCACCTCTAGAAAGCAAATCAATATCGACACCGTACTTAGCGGCATAATAACTAATAGGTAAGCCCGTCAAAAAGACCACTAGCATGACTGTAAGAATCGCCCAAGCCGAGTTTTCAAAGCCATAATTAAGTGTGATTGCACCACCAATCGCCTCTAAAACCAAAAATGAGACAATCCCTAGTGCAGTTCCGGAAATTCTTCCTAATGACCAATGTCTCGCTCGCCTTGCGGTAAAACGTAAAGCAAAATCCTCCATCATCTCATTAGCAACAAGTTTGTTGTAAATACGACGAGTAGGTAATATTTTTTGATTAGACTGCATACCAGATAACTCGCTCTAAAGTGAGTGATTAATTTCGATTTGATTTGATTTAATTTTTAGCCTTCGTCGCTATCACAATCCAAAAAAATAGACTTGGAGACATCAAAGCAAATAATAATTATACGATAAATAACATAATCATATCCCAAGTTAAAGACAATTTATATGCGCAGTTATACGTAGTCTATTGCGTGCTTTTACGAATATTTTTCATTGACTTAAAAAGACATAATTAACTCAGTTGTAAATAACCTCACGTTGTAAGAGTTATCAATTAAAAAGATAACCTAAAACATTTAGTAACTTTAAATTAATGGAAAATCAAACATGAAATCACTCGCAAAATTAACTCCTTTAGCAACAGCATTATTACTTTCTTTAGGCACGGCCTCTGCTCAAGCTGATGATAAATTAAGTGTCAGTGGCTTTATTGATATGTCATATCTAGCTATTGATGTAGACGGTGGCGAATCAACCCACGACTCTGGTCTTGATCAAGTAGAATTAAACTTAGGTTATGACTTTGGCAATAAACTAACCGCATCTGTTGATATTGAATACCAAAATGCAGCAGAAGGTGTTGACCTTGAACAAGCATTTATCTCCTACGCTGTAAGCGATAACTTTAGTGTTAAAGCTGGTCGGTTTTTAAGCTACTCAGGCTGGGAAACTGAAGAGCCTACTGGTTTATTTCAATATTCTGGTGCTGGTTATGCCCCTTATTTCTATGGTTACTACCAACAAGGTGTTTCAGGTATATACACGGGTGAAGGTTATGCATTAGCAATATCTGTTGTTAACGACCTTGCGGGGCCTCAATCTACCGACTCTGAACATCCGGGTATTGAAACAATGGTCGCCTTAATGCCAACAGATGATATCACCATTAAAGGTTTTTATTCAAAAGATGGGGACGTTGAGTTAATCAATACATGGGCGAGTTATTCAACAGGGGCATTAACACTAGCAGCTGAATATAATACAGCAGAAGACAGTGTTTTTACTGGCAGTGATGCGAGTGGTTATTTAGTTATGGCTAACTACGCATTTGAAGATTTTGCTTTAACCCTTCGTTACAACAATTGGGAAATTAAAGAGGCCTCTGGCGACATTTATGAAGACGCAACAGGTTTCACTATCTCACCAAGTTTCTCAGTTAACGACAATCTATTAATGGTTTTTGAATACCGTTTGGATGAAATCAACGATGTTGATGTCAATTCTTTTGCAATAGAAGCATTAATCACTTTCTAATCTACCACACACTATAAGGGAAAATATTATGAAATTTAAAAAATTGTTAATCGCTAGCTCAATTGTAGCCAGTGGTTTTATAACACAGATAGCTATGGCAGCTGACACCATTAAAATCGGGGTGTTACATTCTTTATCAGGCACTATGGCGATCAGTGAAACAACGCTCAAAGACACTGTGTTGATGATGATTGAAGAACAAAATAAAGCCGGTGGTGTATTGGGTAAACAGCTTGAAGCAGTGGTCGTTGACCCTGCGTCTAACTGGCCTTTATTTGCCGAAAAAACACGTGAGCTTCTAGCCAAAGAAAAAGTAGACGTTATTTTTGGCTGTTGGACATCAGTTTCAAGAAAGTCTGCGTTACCCGTACTTGAAGAATTGAATGGTTTATTGTTCTATCCAGTACAATATGAAGGTGAAGAATCGTCTAAAAACGTATTTTATACCGGTGCTGCACCAAATCAACAAGCTATCCCAGCAGTTGACTACTTAATGAATGATATGGGTGCTACGCGTTGGGTATTAGCAGGTACTGATTATGTTTATCCTCGTACAACAAACAAAATATTAAAAGCGTATTTACAATCTAAAGGCGTTAAAGATGAAGACATAATGGTTAACTACACACCATTTGGTCACTCTGATTGGCAGGGTATCGTGTCAGACATCAAAAAATTTGGTTCTGCTGGTAAGAAAACAGCCGTAGTTTCTACCATTAATGGTGATGCAAACATTCCTTTCTACAAAGAACTAGGTAACCAAGGTGTTTCTGCTGAAGATATTCCAGTGATTGCATTTTCTGTAGGTGAAGAAGAGCTTTCTGGTTTTGATACTAAACCACTTGTTGGTCACCTAGCTGCTTGGAACTACTTCCAAAGTGTCGAGTCTGAGGAAAATGAAGCCTTTATTGCTGCATGGAAAAAGTATATTGGTGATGACAAACGTGTCACAAATGACCCAATGGAAGCGACTTATATTGGTTTTAAAATGTGGGTAAAAGCAGTTGAGAAAGCGGGTACTGCAGATGTAGATGCTGTTGAACAAGCACTTATTGGTGTTGCTGTACCTAACTTAACTGGTGGTATTGCCGTAATGAATGCTAACCATCACTTATCTAAGCCAGTACTCATTGGTGAGATTCAAGAAGATGGTCAATTTGAAGTTGTATCAGCAACACCAGATACAGTTATTGGCGATGCATGGTCAGATTTTTTACCTAGCTCTCAAAACCTTATTTCAGATTGGACTGCACCTGTTAACTGTGGAAACTTTGATGTGAAAACAGGTAAATGTTCAGGTCAAAACTTCTAAGTTATACCTAAAGCGGTCATTCTATTTTCTATTGAATGGCCGTTTATTTTAATAATACTATGCGGGAGCTCAGACTTATTGGCTGTTAACTCCTAAGTAGTCAAAGTAATCTCGGTACTCATAAATGCGTACTAGATATGATTTCTTGATTATATTTTTATTATTTTATTCAATACTTCAATGGGACTGGCTCTTACATCGTGATGATTAAGCCAATTTCATTTTTTAATCAGAAGGTAAACGCAATGATGCGACTAATGTCTGTGTTAATCATTTTTATAATATCATGGCAAACATTAGCAAACAGCCAAGCTATTAATACTGACACAGTCTCTAAGGTTAAAACACCGTCAAAAGTATTAATTGGACTAGTGCAGGAGCTCCCTAACACAAAACTGAAAAAACTCCCTACTCTAGTTGAAAAAATAGCGAGTACAGCGAGCCAGACTAATACGCAAACCATACGAAAAATCTTAAAGTACTTATTAGCGGGTGAACTCTATTATATTAGAGCAAACAAACACCTTGTTCGCGCCGAAGTCGGTGAAAATAAAACCTACTTACTGACTGATATATTAGCGGATAAAATTTTTAATCCTGTTAATAAATCAAAGATAAAAAAAATAAAAACCAATAATAAGCTTCGCAGCACCATTCGAGGTTATCTTGCAAAAATAGATTTAGATTCAACCGATAAAAACATACGTTTTAATGCAGTAACCCAAATATTATCTAAACCATCAGCCAGTAATTTATCCGCCCTTAGATCTTCGCTAATCATTGAACAAGACGAAGATGTGCGCAAATTAATCAATATAATACTATTTACTGAACAGCTAAAGCATGGAACATATCCTGAAAAACTGGTGGCTATTACCCAACTTAAAGGCTCACTGGAACCAGTTGTCAAAAATGCGATGACAAAAGTACTGAATAATTTACCTACTAAAGATAAGACTAAAGAAGAACAAGATCTCGCCAATAAACTAACTAAAGTACTTATTACCATTGAAGATAAGCGTGAGATGTTTGGTTATCTTGAAAATATATTTTTTGGCTTAAGTTTAGGCTCTGTATTGTTATTAGCGGCGATTGGCTTAACAATTACATTTGGTGTCATGGGTGTTATTAACATGGCGCATGGTGAAATGATGATGTTAGGTGCATATACAACTTACGTTATTCAATTGGCTTTCCCTCATTTAATTGAATATTCATTATTAATGGCTATTCCCGCTGCCTTTTTAGTGTCCGGCATTGTTGGCGTCATCATTGAACGAGGTGTTATTCGTTATTTGAAAGGTCGCCCGTTAGAAACGTTATTGGCCACTTTTGGGATTTCTTTAATCTTACAGCAATTAGTAAGAACCATTTTTTCACCACTTAACCGTCAGGTACAGGCACCCGATTGGATGACTGGCTCTTGGGTTATTAATCCTGTTTTTTCATTAACCTACAATCGTTTATATATTATTATTTTTTCATTAATGGTGTTCTTCACCTTACTAATGATTTTGAAAAAATCCTCACTGGGTTTACATGTCCGTGCCGTATCACAAGACCGTGAAATGGCCAGAGCGTTAAGTATAAAAAGTGACTGGGTAGATGCCATTACCTTTGGTTTAGGTTCAGGCATCGCAGGGGTTGCAGGCGTTGTATTAAGTCAACTAACTAACGTAGGACCTAACTTAGGTCAGGCCTATATTATCGACTCCTTCTTAGTGGTTGTATTTGGAGGTGTTGGTAACTTATGGGGAACCTTAGTAGCAGCAATGTCGTTAGGTACAATTAACAAGTTTTTAGAGCCGATAACGGGCTCTGTATTAGCCAATATCATAGTGTTAGTCGGATTAGTGTTATTTATTCAAAAACGACCTAAAGGCTTATTCCCTCAAAAAGGCCGTGCGGCAGACTAATAGGTAGTAATCATGCAATTATCATCTTTTTTACAAAAAACCTTTATTAGGTTAAGCCATCTACATGTTGTTGTTGGCACACTCTTTATCGCAACTTTATATGTGACGGTATGTAATCTTTTTTTTGCTGAAGGCGATATTCTTCACGTCAGTAACTACACCGTAAGCTTGTTTGGTAAATATTTATGTTACGCCCTACTTGCTTTGGCGGTTGACTTAGTTTGGGGTTACTGTGGCATTTTAAGCCTGGGTCATGGCGCGTTTTTCACCTTAGGTGGATATGCAATGGGCATGTATTTAATGCGTCAAATAGGTGACCGTGGTGTATACGGTAATCCAGACTTACCCGACTTTATGGTGTTTTTGAACCTAACAGAGCTTCCTTGGTTTTGGGCAGGTTCAAGTAGTGTGTGGTGGATGGTGGCTATGGTCTTTATTGGTCCCGGTCTATTGGCCTATATATTTGGCATGATGGCATTTCGTTCACGAGTGAGCGGTGTCTATCTATCAATTATGACCCAAGCAATGACTTATGCACTAATGCTGGCATTCTTCAGAAATGAAATGGGATTTGGTGGCAACAATGGCTTAACTGATTTTAAAGAAATAATGGGGTATTCGTTACAAAACCCTCACACAAAACTAGGTTTATTTATTGCCACGGCAATTGCGTTAGCGATTGGCTATTTTATTAGTAATTCTATTGTTAATTCAAAATTAGGCCGCGTTATTACCGCAACACGTGACGCAGAAAGTCGAGTCCGCTTTGTTGGTTTTAAACCTGAGTATTATAAAGTTTGGATATTTGTTGTATCGGCGATGCTAGCCGGTGTGGCGGGTGCCTTGTATGTACCACAAGTAGGCATTATTAATCCCGGAGAGTTCTCTCCCTTAAACTCAATTGAAATGGTTATTTGGGTTGCTATTGGTGGCCGGTGTACTTTATACGGTGCAATTATTGGTGCTATTCTCGTCAGTTATGCAAAAACACGTTTTACCGCCATTATGCCAGAAGCGTGGTTATTTGCCCTTGGTGGCTTATTTGTACTGGTTACTTTGTTATTACCTAAAGGTATCGCGGGCCTGTTACCTAACTTATTTGATAAATTTTCAATATTTAAAGGTGACACTGATAAAGGAAAAGTCGCTAACGCAGAGGTGAAGTCATGATAGTAGATAAAATGGGGTCACCATTAACCGCCACAGATAATATAAAACCCGACACCCGTCATGGCGTTATTTTATATGCCGAGAATGTCAGTGTCAGTTTCGATGGTTTTAAAGCATTAAACGATTTAAACCTCTATATTAATGACGGCGAATTACGTTGCTTAATTGGTGCTAACGGCGCAGGAAAAACCACCTTAATGGACGTTATTACCGGAAGAATTCGTCCTGATACCGGTAAAGTAAACTTTGGTCAGCAGATTGATTTATTACAATTAGATGAGTCTGAAATTGCGCTGGCTGGCATTGGCCGGAAATTTCAAAAACCAACCGTTTTTGAAGCATTATCTGTCTTTGAAAACATTGAATTGAGCTTAGCAGGTAATAAGGGTATTTGGGCGTCGCTGTTTCATAAATTATCAGGCGAAGAAATAGACCGTATCGGTGAGATACTTTATACCATAGGCTTGGTAAAAGAAGCTCACTACCCCGCAGGTCGCTTATCTCATGGCCAAAAGCAATGGTTAGAAATCGGTATGTTATTAGCTGCTAAGCCAAGAGTCTTGTTAGTTGATGAGCCAGTTGCAGGGATGACAGGTCAAGAAACTGAACGTACCGCTGAATTATTAACCTCGTTAGCTGGTGAACATTCAGTTATCGTGGTGGAACACGACATGGCATTTGTTCGCTCTATTGCAAAAACTGTGACTGTATTACATCAAGGCGCTGTACTTGCTGAAGGTACCATGACAGAGATTCAATCAAACCCGGAAGTTATAAAAGTATACCTAGGGGAAGACGTTGATAGTGAGCCAAAGCAGTAACGGATAAATAATCACGCAAAGCGCATTAACGCAGAATTAAACCTATTAGAATAAAGTACGGCAGTAAGATTAAAATTATGATTGAATTAAAAAACGTAAATCAAAAATATGGCGGCACCCAAATTCTCTGGGACTTAGATTTAATGATTAAAAAAGGCTCTCGCACCTGTATTATGGGGCGTAATGGTGTAGGTAAAACTACGCTATTAAAAACAATTATGGGGATGTTACCTATTAGCGCGGGTTCTTTATTGATTAACGAACAAGACTGCGTTAAAGCCTCAGTAGAGTCTCGCCCTGAACTCGGCATAGGTTATGTACCACAAGGTCGGCATATTTTCCCTCAATTGACCGTAGAAGAAAATTTAAAACTCAGCCTCAATTGTAAGCGCCAGACAAGTAAAACAATACCTGAACATATTTATGACTTATTTCCCGTATTAAAAGAAATGTTACATCGGCGAGGTGGCGACCTATCAGGCGGTCAGCAGCAACAACTTGCAATCGGCAGAGCTTTGGTACTTAATCCAAATATACTTATTTTAGATGAACCTAATGAAGGTATTCAGCCAAATATTGTTCAGCTTATCCGTGATGTATTACTGACGTTAAATGAAAAGCACGGCATGACAATAATATTGGTTGAACAAAAATTACCTTTTGCTAGAGCCGTTGGTCAAGAGTTCCATTTAATGGAAAAAGGACAAGTAATCGCATCCGGGCCAATGACTGATTTAACTGACGAATTAGTGGGCAAATATCTAGCAGTTTAATGAGTCCCATTGGACAGCACTTTAAGGTAACAGAGTAGCAATGACACAAAGCACAGTGATAGAGATGACAACCAGTACTCCGGACATTAAAACAGGTACTCGTCCAATCGGCGTGATTAAAAGTAGAAAATGGATAGCCAATTTAGCCTTGGACTTCAGTTATAGTGCTCTAGGCACCCAACTGCGTCGAACGAGGCGTAATGGTCCTTTATCGGTACAAAAAGCTTTTTACCCTGAAGGACGAGACTGCGCTCACATCTATTTACTCCACCCACCTGCCGGAATCGTTTCAGGTGACGAGTTATATGTCGATATTAACATTGATGACAACGCACACACGTTAGTAACCACACCGGGAGCTAACCGTTTTTATCGTGCACGCAAAGATGCCAGCATTGGTATATCTAAGCAAGTACAAGTCACGGCACTCAACTTAAAACATAAGGCAAAGTGTGAGAATTTCCCTCAAGAGACCATTGTATATAATGGCGCCGACGGTTTTAATACCGTTAACATTCATTTAACTAATACCAGTATTTATTTAGGTTGGGATATTAGCTGTATGGGTTTACCTAGTTCAGAACAGCTATTTAGAGAAGGGCAGTATAGCCAGTTAAATCGTGTATTTGTTGATGGTGCTTTGCAATATCATGACCATATCGTTATTTCTTCAAAAAACAACCTACTTCATCATTTAGCAGGGTTGGCTGGTAACAGTGTTTTTGGTACCTTTTTAGTGCATGCGCCGCAACAACTAATCCAATCGAAACGTAAACAACTCATTGAAGAAATGCGTCACATTATCGATAACCAGAACGGACAAAAACACATTAGCATTACCGACATTGATGGCCTAATAGTAATACGTTATTTAGGCGAACATGCTCAACAATGTAAAAAATTCTTTCTATTATTATGGAAAATTATCAGACCCTTAGCCTTAGATAAAAAAGCGACTCAACCGCGTATTTGGTATACCTAACATTATAAAACATACATAACATACGCTTTAAAACTAGAAAGTAACCATAGCGATAACCGAGAAATTTATGGATTTATTACCAAGAGAAAAAGACAAATTATTGATTTTTACCGCAGCACTATTAGCGGAACGACGCTTAAATAGAGGTTTGAAATTGAATTACCCTGAAGCGATGGCTTATATTTCAATGGAAATTATTGAAGGGGCTCGCGATGGTAAGACGGTTGCTGAACTTATGGACTATGGCAAGACCTTACTCAGTAGTGATCAAGTCATGGATGGTATCGCCACCTTAATTCCTGACGTGCAGGTTGAAGCAACATTTCCCGACGGTACCAAACTCGTTACTGTTCATAACCCTATCGTTTAATGGAGTAAAACATGATACCTGGTGAAATAATTACAGCTGAAGGCGTTCATCAACTCAATGTTGGTTGTGAAACGTTACAGGTTAGCGTGGCAAATTCAGGCGATCGCCCTATTCAGGTTGGCTCTCATTATCACTTTTATGAAGTGAACCCTGCATTAAAATTTGATCGTGAACAATGCAAAGGGTATCGCTTAAACATTACCTCAGGCACAGCCGTGAGGTTTGAACCCGGTCAACAACGCCAAGTAGTTTTAATTGCTTATCGCGGTAAACGCCGAGTCTTTGGTTTTCGCGGTGACATTCAAGGAGATTTATAGCAATGGCAACTATCGATAAGCATGCATACGCTCATATGTTTGGTCCAACAGTCGGTGATAAAGTTCGCTTGGCTGATACTGATTTGTGGTTAGAAGTAGAAAAAGATTTCACCGAATATGGTGAAGAAGTCAAATTTGGTGGTGGTAAAGTTATTCGTGATGGTATGGGGCAAAGTCAGGCATCATGCTACAAAACTGTAGATTTAGTAATAACCAATGCGCTTATTCTTGATCATTGGGGTATTGTCAAAGCCGATGTTGGAATCAATGAAGGGCGTATCGCTATTATTGGTAAAGCTGGCAATCCTGACATTCAAGACAATATTGATATTGAAATTGGCCCAGGTACTGAAGTTATTGCCGGCGAAGGACAAATATTGACCGCTGGTGGCATAGATGCGCATATTCATTTCATTTGTCCTCAGCAAGTTGAAGAAGCTCTAATGTCAGGTGTAACCACCATGATCGGAGGTGGAACAGGTCCTGCAACAGGGTCAAAGGCAACCACCTGTACGCCAGGTCCTTGGTATATTCATAAAATGCTGCAAGCAACCAACGACTTTCCAATGAATTTCGGTTTTTTAGGTAAAGGAAATGCCAGTTTACCTTTAGCGTTAGAGGAACAGATTGAAGCCGGTGTTTGTGGTTTAAAACTTCACGAAGACTGGGGAACTACCCCTGCTGCTATTGATACCTGTTTATCGGTGGCTGAAAAGTATGATGTGCAAATTGCGATACATACTGACACCTTAAACGAGTCTGGCTTTGTTGAAGACACCATTGGTGCTTTTAAAGGCCGAACTATCCATACTTACCATACAGAAGGTGCTGGTGGCGGCCATTCACCTGATATTATTCGTGCTTGTGGTGAGCCTAATGTTCTGCCCTCATCGACAAATCCAACACGTCCATACACCATCAATACCATTGATGAGCATTTAGATATGTTAATGGTTTGCCATCATCTAGACCCCTCTATTCCTGAAGATGTCGCTTTTGCCGACTCGCGTATTCGAAAAGAGAGTATTGCGGCAGAAGACGTTATGCACGACTTAGGGGCAATTAGTATGATCGCTTCTGACTCTCAAGCCATGGGACGGGTAGGTGAAATGATCACCCGTACTTGGCAAACTGCCCACAAAATGAAACAGCAACGAGGGCCTTTGGCCCCAGATACAGAACAAAATGATAACTTTAGGCTCAAGCGCTATATAGCCAAATATACGATCAACCCCGCGATTAGTCATGGCATTAGCCATGAAGTGGGCTCAATTGAAGTTGGTAAATTAGCTGATTTGGTTTTATGGAAACCCGCTTTTTTTGGTATAAAACCATCAATGATTTTAAAATCTGGTTTTATTGCTGCAGCACCAATGGGTGATGCAAATGCTTCAATACCCACGCCACAACCTGTCTATTATCGGCCAATGTTTGGTGCTCACGGGCAAGCTGCAGCAAAAATATCAATGACTTTTATGTCTAAGGCTTCTATTGAAAAAAAGGTACCTGAGAAGGTCGGCATGACTCGAATGGTTGGCGAATGTAAAAACACCCGAAATATTGGCAAGGACGACATGATTCATAATAATTGGCAACCTACAATTGAGGTTGATGCCCAAACCTATGAAGTAAGAGCAAATGGTGATTTATTAACCTGTGAACCAGCAACAGAATTACCATTAGCACAACGTTATTGCTTGTTTTAATCAAGATAATAAATAAGATAAGTACAGGATAACCAATGATAAAAGTATACGAAAGAATATCTCATTGCCATAAGCCAATAACAGATTCGATTACCTTAGATCAAGATACTCGAAAAAAATCTCGGATAAAGAGCACCACGGATAAAGGATTTGATATTGGCATTTTTGTTGAACGTGGTCACCCGTTACTGGTAGATGAAATATTAAAGAGTGAATGTGGCCAGTTTATTAAAGTAAAAGGACAGGCCGAAGCTGTTGCTACAGCAATATCGACCGATTGGCCATCGTTTGCCAAAGTATGTTATCACTTAGGTAATCGACATACCTCGATGCAAATTGGCGAATTATGGCTCCGTTTTAAACCCGATCATGTTTTAGAGCAGCTCGCTGAAAATTATGGGCTAACCATCAATAAAGTCCCTGCTGTATTTGAACCTGAGAGTGGTGCATATGGCAGTCAATCGTCCGCTCATAGTCATCGGCATGAACATGTCTAGTGGCATTGGTTTAACATTAGCCAAAGCTTCACCGCTAAAGTTGAATCGGTTATTGCAATTATGCAGTGCCAATTTACCTGTTGGTGGGTTTTCTTTTTCACAAGGCTTAGAGTACGCCATAGAAAATGGTTGGATAAACAATGCTGAAGAAACTTATCAGTGGGTGTCAGTAGCCTTAACAGAAGCCATTGCACCTACTGACTTAGCTGTGATGAAAAGACTATATAGCGCCTTAAAGAGTGGTGACTTTGATGATTTTAATGAATGGAACCTATTGCTTATAGCAACTAGAGAAAGCAATGAATTTCGTTTAGCTGATCTCGCGATGGGAAAAGCATTGGTTCGTTTATTAACTCTATTAACATCAGTAGATACCAATAAATATCAACAGGTCTTAATACAAAAAAATATCAGTTTTGTTAGTGCATTTACTGTTGCTGCTCACTTATTTGAATTAGACCTACATTTTGCCCAAAGTGGTTTTTGCTGGGCATATATTGACAATCAAGTTGCAGCAGCCACTAAATTGGTCCCTTTAGGGCAGACTCAAGCACAAAATTTATTATTTGAGTTAAGCGAACAAGTTGAAACTGCAATGCTCATTGCTAATAAATTGCCTGATGATCAAATTGGCGCCAGCCTACCTCACTTAGCCATGGCAAGTGCTTGGCACGAAACACAATATACGCGTTTATTTAGAAGTTAACCTGTCGCCTATAATCCGCATAATAAAATAATTTTAAAAAGAGAAGAGAAAGAGCCTTATGAATAAAAAACAAGTATTACGTATTGGTGTTGGCGGACCTGTTGGTTCAGGTAAAACGGCTTTATTACGCAGTTTATGCTCGTCGCTTCGTCACAAATACAACATGGCAGTAGTGACTAATGATATTTATACTCGCGAAGATGCTGAATTTTTAACACGCAATAATGCGTTAGCCGAAGATCGTATTATTGGTGTTGAAACCGGTGGCTGTCCACACACGGCTATTAGAGAGGATGCTTCAATGAACCTAGCAGCAATTGATGAATTACAAGAACGTCATCCTGATTTAGACTTTGTTCTTGTTGAAAGTGGCGGCGATAACCTCAGTGCAACCTTTAGCCCTGAATTGTCTGACTTAACCCTTTATGTTATTGATGTTTCTGCCGGTGACAAAATCCCCCGTAAAGGTGGACCTGGTATTACAAAATCTGATTTATTAATTATCAATAAAATTGACGTTGCCGACTTGGTTGGTGCTTCACTTGAAGTCATGGACAGAGACACTAAAAGAATGCGTGGCGATAGACCTTTTATCTTTAGTAATATGAAAACCGAACAAGGCCTTGCTGAAATAATTGACTTTATTGAAAGTGAAGGCATGTTAACTATATAAACTTATTCAACAACAAAAACTTATCAGGAGATAATAGTGAAATTTTCAACATCCATTTTTATGTTTATTTTTAGCCTAAAAGCACAGGCTCATGAAGACCCTTTTTTAGGTCAAAGTTTAGCCCATGATATCGTTCATACGGTTTTATTTTTTTTACTGATTACGGTTACTGTAACAGGTATTAAATGGCTGATAAAAAAGTCGAAAGCTTTATAAGGGCTAAGTACTTATCTATACTTTAAATTGATATTGGTTGTCCCATTTAGTAATCAGTCATACTATTTTTTTAACTTGTACAGTTAAACAAATAGTATGACTGATTTCGTGTTAGCAGAGTATTTTCTGCATAGTGTCTTGAGTCTTGTTACCACTTACTCAAATTAGACTTGACTAACAATGATACTAGTGGAAAAGCAAAGGAGTTATACCTAAAAAATCATTACACTTGAGTGATGTTTTAAATGACACCTCAAGCATTCTATCGTTGCCTTTGACTGTACCTTAACTTATTAATAAAACTATATAAAATGGCCTTTAACTTATGACTAAACTTACCACAGCAGAATATAATGATGTTAGGATTAAAGTTAGTCGATAAAAAGGGCAACAAATGATTAACGAAATTGTAAACGCCATTAATAATGTCCTCTGGGGCCAAGGTCAGATATTAATTTATCTACTCGTTTTTGCTGGTTGTTGGTTTACCTATCGACTGCGTTTCATTCAGTTGTTTCATTTCAAATATATGTTTACCGTAATGAAGGGAGGCACAAAATCGAACAAGTCTGGGATTAGTTCTTTTCAAGCCCTTTGTACCGGGCTTTCGGCCCGTGTTGGTACCGGTAACTTAGCCGGTGTTGCTATGGCTATTTCATTGGGCGGTAGTGGTGCCGTTTTCTGGATGTGGGTCATCGCGCTTTTAGGTATGGCGACAGGTTTTGCTGAGAGCGTATTAGGGCAATTATATAAAGTAAGAGATAGTAAAAAAGAATTCAGGGGCGGGCCTGCCTATTATATTAAAGCTGGACTCAACAAACCTTGGCTGGCTATTGCCTTTTCACTATGTCTTTTTCTCGGTTATGGCCTGACGTTTAGTGCGATGCAAGCGAACACTATTGCTGATGCATTAAACAATACCTTTACCATCCCTACACAATACTCAGGTGCAGTCATTGCAATTTTAGCCGGCAGTATCGTTGTTGGTGGTATGCGCAGTATCGCCAGGTTTGCCGAGCTTATCGTCCCTTTTATGGGATTAGCCTTTGTTGCTACCGCTCTGATTATTACCTTGCTGAATATAGACCTGGTACCCGCCATGCTCATTGATATATTCAATTCTGCTTTTGGTCTAACTGAAGCAGGTGCCGGCGCTTTGGGTGCCGCAATTAAAAACGGTATTCAGCGAGGTTTATACTCTAACGAAGCGGGTGCCGGCAGTGTGCCTCACGCCGCAGCAGGAGCTTCGCCAGTGCCTAATCATCCTGTTGCACAGGGTTATGTGCAAATGTTAGGGGTTTTTTTGGACACTATGGTGTTATGTAGCTGCACAGCTGTTGTCATTTTATTATCTGATATTACTATAAGTGGTGAAATGGAAGGCATTAGAATGACACAAGATGCTATGGGTGCTCATTTTGGCACCGGTGGAAATTACTTTGTTGCTGCAGCAATTACTTTATTTGCTTTTACCTCGGTAGTAGCCAATTATGCCTACGCAGAAAGTAATCTACATTTGTTCAAACTTGATAATAAAATGGGTCGACTCGTTTATACCAGTATTTATTTATTGATGGTGTTTTGGGGAGCAAGTGCTAGTTTAAAAGAAGTCTGGGGATTGGCCGATATGGCATTAGGCATGATGACCCTTGTTAACATCTATGCAATCTTTCTATTAACGCCAACCATAGTAAACCTTACAAAAGATTACCAGGCAAAACTAAAAAATAGTGACAAGCCTACATTTTCATTAAAGGATGTAAAAATACAAGGAAAAACAGAACCAGGTGTGTGGTCATAACATAGCAATTAAAACGGTTGTTAAGAGTCAATAACGCAACATTTAACAAAGGGTAATAACATAAACAATTATTACCCTTTTAAAATTAAAAAAATGAGTTAGTGATTTTCAGACACCATATTAACGGTATATTTAGGAATTTCGACAACTAAGTCTTCATCAGCAACAATGGATTGACAACCAAGGCGAGACTCTGGTTCTAAACCCCATGCTTTATCTAACATATCATCCTCTAGCTCATCAGTTTCCCCTAGAGAATCAAATCCTTCACGAACAATGATATGGCAAGTAGTGCAAGCACATACTTTTTCACAAGCATGCTCGATATCGATATGATTTGCTAAGGCAATATTTAAGACACTCTCACCCGTTTTAGCTTCAACTACGGCACCATCTGGGCATAATTCTTCGTGTGGTAAAAAAATAATTTTTGGCATTGTTAATTAGACCTCGTCTACAGATTGACCACTAAGTGCAGTGCGAATAGATGCGTCCATTCGTCGTTCTGCAAAAGTTGCGGTTGAGTCATTTAAAATTTCGATAGCAGCTTCAATATCTGCTACAACGGTTGTTTGAGCGATTTTTGCTAGTGATGAAATAGCATGGTTAATCACGGTAATTTCTACTTCTGATAATAGTTTTCCATCTTCAGTAAGTGCGGCTTGAATAGACTCAATAACACGTGAGGCTTCAACCTGCTGCTCTTTTAGCATACGCGCTTGAATATCTTCTTTAGCGTTGGTCATTGAATCAACTATCATTTGGGTGATTTTTTTATCATCTAAGCCAAAGGAAGGTTTCACTTCTATTCTTGACTCTACACCGGTTGATTTCTCCATAGCGGACACTTCCAGTAAACCATCAGCATCTACTTTAAAGGTCACCCTAATGTGAGCAGCTCCTGCGGCCATGGGTGGAATACCACGAAGTTCAAAACGAGCAAGTGAGCGGCAATCATCAACCAATTCGCGCTCGCCTTGCAATACATGCACTGCCATCGCCGTTTGACCATCTTTAAAGGTAGTGAATTCTTGTGCTTTAGCGACTGGGATAGTGGTATTGCGAGCAATCACTTTTTCCACCAAGCCTCCCATAGTTTCAAGCCCTAAAGAAAGCGGAATAACATCAAGTAATAATATGTCAGAGTCAGGTTTATTGCCCGCTAATATATCGGCTTGAATAGCTGCGCCAACAGCAACGACCTTATCGGGATCAATTGAGGTTAATGGCGCTTTTTTAAAGTGTTTTTCAACTTCAGTACGAACTAACGGCACACGTGTTGAGCCGCCGACCATGACCACTTCGATAACTTCATCAACCGTAATTTCAGCATCCTTTAACGTCCGTCGACAAGCTCGAAGCGTTTTATTAACTAAGCCACTAATCAAGTCGTTAAATGTCGCTTTAGTTAAGATCATTGACCAGGGTTGATTATCATGACTCAAGGTTATTTCAACACTGTCGTTAATTGATAAACTCTCTTTAGCAAAACAAGCCTGTTGAGATAGTTGTCGTTCGATAACATTGGACAGTGGGCGGGTTAATTGTGCTTGTTCAATGATGTGATTAACAATAGCAACATCAAAGTCATCACCACCAAGAGCTGAGTCACCACCTGTTGCTAATACTTCAAATACACCCTTATTTAATCGTAATATTGAAATATCAAAAGTACCGCCACCTAAGTCATAAATAGCAATAACACCCTCTTGACCCGAGTCTAAACCATAGGCAACAGCTGCTGCAGTTGGCTCATTTAGCAGACGCAAAACATTCAGACCCGCAATTTTTGCAGCATCTTTAGTACTTTGTCGTTGCGCATCATCAAAATGTGCAGGAACAGTAATAACCACACCGGTAAGTTCACCACCTAGCGCTTGTTCTGCGAGGGTATTTAAATGTTTTAATATTTCTGCTGATACTTGAACAGGGTTTATCAGTCCTTGACGTGTTTGAATTTCAGGATGATTTTCATCACCACAAAATGTGTAAGGCAATGAAGGATATTTACTTTTTATATCTTTAAGGGAGCGGCCAATTAAGCGCTTAGCTGAAACAATAGTGTTTTCAGCATCGCTAATAGCATAAGACTTTGCTTGTTCACCGACAAGTATACCATCAGTTTGGTAGCTGACTACCGATGGGAGAATATCCTTGCCCGCCTGATCATTAATTGTTTGTGCTTGACCACTTCTTACACTGGCGACTAGCGAATTAGTCGTACCTAAGTCGATACCTGCGGCTAATCTGTGTTCATGAGGAACCGTACTTTGTCCGGGCTCTGCAATTTGTAATAAGGCCATAGTTACTTCTTTTTTTGCTAATATTAGTTTATTTCATATTTACGTTAGTTGCCGAGTAACTTAACTCAGAAATGGTGTTTAAAAGCGTTAATCTGCAAATAACTGCTCTTCTAAACGTTCTAACTCTATATGTAATTTTTGATAAAACTTAAGCTTTCGTAACTCTTCATAAGCTAACTCATTTGCCTTGTTAGTATCTTGATCTAATTTTGACTGCATTGAGTTAAATAAGATTAAAAATTCTTCATCAAGGGTTTGATTAATTTTATCTATTTCAGAATTTGCATCATCAGAGAATTTAACTTCAGTTAACATTTCTCTTAATTCCATTTGGCGCATTAAAAACTGGTTGTCACTAAAAGACGCTTGCTCACTTGGCATTTGTGTACCGCGAAGCTTCAGTAAGTACTCTGCTCGTTTTAGTGGTTTTTTTAACGTTTGGTATGCATCATTAATCATTGCAGATTTTTGCACGGCAATCATTTGATCTTGGGATGAGGCGTGAGCAAAACGATCCGGATGTACTGTTTTCTGTAGTGCCTGATAAAGCTCTGAAAGCCGACCAATATCGATGGTAAAATTAGCTGTTAAACCAAATAGGTGAAAATAATTCAAATTTAACCCGTTATATGTAAATTACTTTAAAATCAAAAGTCGACCCAGTGGCCGACTTTAATAAATACATTTAGGCCATCAATAGCATAAATGAAGATGAACATAAGCTAATTTAAACGTTAAAGCTTTCACCGCAACCACATTCGCCTTTGGCATTAGGATTAGTAAATTTAAAGCCTTCGTTTAAACCATCTTTAACAAAATCTAATTCAATACCCTCAAGATAAACTAAGCTTTTAGCATCAATAATGATTTTGACATTTTCTATGGTAAATAATTCATCGTCTTCATTTAAGTCATCTACAAATTCAAGCACATAAGCAAAACCAGAACAGCCAGTGGTCTTAATGCCTAAACGTAAACCTAAGCCTTTGCCTCGGTTTACCATAAACGATTGAACACGTTCTGCAGCGGCAGAGGTCATAGTTACTGACATTGCTCTAACCTTGATGTTTGCTTTTGTAATCTTCGATTGCTGCTTTAATAGCGTCTTCTGCTAAAATTGAGCAATGAATTTTTACTGGTGGTAAAGCTAGCTCTTCAGAGATATCAGTATTTTTAATACTGCCTGCCTCTTCGATTGATTTACCTTTAACCCACTCGGTAACCAATGAACTAGAAGCTATCGCTGAACCACAACCATAGGTTTTAAATTTAGCATCTTCTATAATGCCATCGTCTGAGATTTTTAATTGTAATTTCATTACATCGCCACACGCTGGTGCACCAACCATACCGGTTGCTACTTGTGGATCATTTTTATCAAATGAACCTACATTGCGTGGATTTTCATAATGATCAAGTACTTTTTCTGAGTAAGCCATGTTGCTCTCCTATGGGCTCTAATGAGCAGCCCATTCAATAGAATCTAAATCAATACCGTCTTTAAACATTTCCCAAAGCGGTGACATATCACGTAAATGGCCAATCGACTTTTTAATTAAGTCGATAGCAAAATCTATTTCTTCGGTCGTAGTAAAACGACCAAAACTAAAACGAATGGAACTATGCGCCATTTCGTCATTTAAACCTAAAGCACGTAAAACATAAGAAGGTTCTAAAGATGCAGAAGTACAAGCAGAGCCTGATGATACGGCTAAGTCTTTAAGCGCCATAATTAACGACTCACCTTCAACGTAGTTAAAGCTAACATTTAAATTACCAGGGTAGCGTTTATCAGCATCGCCATTAATGTAAACTTCTTCCATTTCATTAATACCTGCCCAAAAACGGTCACGCATTGCTGTTACATGTTTAAGGTCTTGTGCCATTTCTTGTTTAGCTAACTGGAAAGCTTCACCCATACCAACAATTTGATGCGTCGGTAGAGTACCGCTGCGCATACCACGTTCATGACCACCACCGTGTGTTTGTGCTTCTAAGCGAACACGAGGTTTTCGGCTAACATATAATGCGCCCATACCTTTTGGACCATAAATTTTATGAGCTGAAAAAGACATCAAGTCGACTTTTAATGCTTGCATATCAATATTGATTTTACCGACACTTTGTGCAGCGTCAACATGAAATATAATTTTACGCGCGCGGCACATTTCACCGATTTCACCGATGTCTTGGATGACGCCAATTTCGTTATTAATGTGCATAATGCTCACTAATACCGTATCGTCGCGCATTGCTGCTGCTAATTTTTTCAAATCAACTAGACCATTACTTTCAGGGTCAAGGTAGGTTACTTCAAAACCATTGCGTTCTAAATCACGACAAGTGTCTAAAACGGCTTTATGCTCAGTTTTCAACGTTATTATGTGCTTACCTCTTTTATGATAAAAGTTGGCAGCACCTTTAATAGCTAAGTTATTTGATTCAGTAGCACCTGAGGTAAAAACAATCTCACGGGGATCTGCATTAATGAGATCGGCTACTTGGTTACGGGCAATGTCCACCGCTTCTTCCGCCTGCCAACCAAATTTATGAGATCTGGACGCTGGATTACCATATATACCATCAGCGGTCATATACTGCATCATCTTTTCTGCCACACGTTTATCAACGGGACTAGTTGATGAATAATCAAAATAAATAGGAAGTTTCATTTATTAAATTTCTCCAAGAAAAATCTGTTCGATGGCTATTGCCATTCGTGAATAATATTTTTGGTTGCGATAACGGTTTGCATAACATTTTGTTTCTTTTTCTGTTTACTAACGTTAATTGCGGTGTCTTGTCTTAATGACACCGACTTAACCTCTCTTTGTTCAACCAATTCTGCCAAAGAAATGCTTTGTAAAAAATCTTCAATACGACTACTCAAGTCTTCCCATAAATTATGAGTTAGGCATTGTTCACCACCTTGACAGTTTCCAACACCTGAGCAACGAGTAGCATCAACACTTTCATTTACCGCACTAATAACATCAGCAATTGCAATATTTGCTGAGCATCTACCTAAACGATAACCACCACCTGGCCCACGTACACTGGTAACCAATTCTTGTTTACGTAAACGGGAAAATAGTTGTTCTAAATAAGATAATGAAATGCCTTGTCGCTCAGAAATATCAGCGAGTGGCACAGGACCAGAGGCTGCATGAATAGCAACATCTAACATAGCTGTAACGGCATAACGCCCTTTCGATGTGAGTTTCATTATCTTACCTTTATTTAAGCTAGCGATTAGACCAGAAGTAATCTAATTAGCGGCGAAAATTTACATAACCTTGTAAAGTGATCAATTAAATACCCCAATACTCTACTCAGGTATTTTACCTTAGTGATAAAATGAGTCAACAAGTACTTGAGTATTTTAGTCGGGTATTGAACATTTACTACTATTTAAAAACATAAATATCTTAAATTTATTGCTTATAGTAAAAATCAAATTTCAGGATCAAATGACTCGACAGTCTCTGCACGCCGTTTAGCTGCTGCTTGTTCATCTTCAACAAACTCACCAACACGCAACTCGGGTAAAGCATCAACACAAACATTGCCACCAAGTTGGTTAATTTCTTTACATAAATCACCTACTTTACTGTCCATTAGGTGCATGTGATCGAGCATTCGGCCAATCGCTTTAGCGACAGGATCATCAGTGGCTACCGCATAAGCATCGAAACCATATTTTTGTGCTATCGCTTGACGCTTTTCATCTGAATTATCATTTTTTGTTTTTACGATACGTCCCGGGATCCCAATAACTGTGGCGCCATCAGGAACATCTTTAACAACAACAGCATTCGAACCAATACGAGAATTATCACTGACCATTAAGGGTCCAAGCACCTTTGCGCCAGCACCAATAACGACATTATTGCCTAACGTGGGATGGCGTTTGCCAGCACTCCAAGAGGTGCCACCTAATGTAACACCATGGTAAATGGTACAATCATCACCAATTTCAGCCGTTTCGCCAATAACAATGCCCATGCCGTGATCGATAAAAAACCGTCGGCCTAAAGTTGCACCGGGATGAATTTCAACACCTGTTAGCCATCTAACTAATGTGGAAATAGTTCTTCCTAGCCATTTTAAGCCTCGGCACCAGAACCATTTAGCCACTCGATGTCCCCAAATAGCATGTAGACCAGGGTAATTAGTTAACACTTCAAAGACTGTCCGGGCTGCGGGATCTCTATCAAAGACACTATTAATATCTTCTTTGATGCGGCTCAGCATGGTTATTCCTTATATAATAGATAGATAGATTTATGTATATAGAATGATTAATCTTTAACTTTTGCAGCTCTTTCAACCGATGCTAAAATACCGCGCATCATTTTTATTTCTTTAGTATCAGGTCGCGCCCGATTGAATAGTCGGCGCAATTTCGTCATGATCAAGCCAGGGTGACTTGGCGTAATAAAACCTGTTTTTTTCATCGCTTCTTCAAAGTGCGCATAAAAACGTTCAGTTTCTGCAATCACTGGAAATTCATCATCAATATCGGCTTTATCAGCATATTGTGCATTTTCTTGTAAGAGGAAACTGGTACGCACTTCATAGCTTAAGGTCTGCACAGCCATGGCTAAATTTAGCGAACTATAATCTGGATTTGCCGGTATTTGAACATGAAAATGGCACAGTTGTAATTCATCATTACTCAAGCCGCTACTTTCACGACCAAAAATAATGGCAACAGGATATTCACTAGCTTCTTCAATGAGCTTTTCACCACAACCTCTTGGCTCTAGCATTGGCCAAGGTAAGGTCCTTGAACGAGCACTTGTACCTACAACTAAACCACAATCAGCGATTGCTTCTTGTAATGTTCCAACCACTTTAGCGCCATTTAATACGTCAGAAGCACCTGCTGATAAGGCTTGTGCCTGACCATTTGGTAACTCTATAGGGTTAACTAAAACCAAATCAGTTAATCCCATCGTTTTCATTGCTCGTGCCGCCGAACCGATATTGCGGCAATCAGAGGTATTTACCAGTACGATACGGACATTACTAAGTAACGATTTAGTGTTTTTTTCTGAGCTTTCGCTTGTGTTTAAATTTGAACTTGTCATTACAACTATCTAGATGGCTAAAACTGTCGCAATATTACCATAGAAGAGTAAAGATGTAGTGAGAAAAAAACAGTTTAATTATGTATTTTTTACGGATTTTAACGATTAATTAATCGTTTTATAAATAAGCGAGACAGATAATGTAATTATTGTCATCGCTTAATAATTATTTATTTGATATAATATTGCCGCTTGATTTTCGTGAATCGCTTTTAGCAATATGTTATCAGTTTTTTACGGCACTTCATTTTACTCGATTAAAATAAAGCTATTATTGCAAGCATGTTCTTTGACAATCACATTTAAACACCAAATAGGTAGAGGCTATTATGCATCCCATGTTGAATATTGCCGTGCGCGCTGCACGTGCTGCAGGTAAAGAAATTGTTCGCGCTTTTGAGCAACTTGATAAAGTAGAAGTTGAGTTAAAAGGCACTAACGATATTGTTACTAACGTTGATAAAGACGCAGAATATATTATTGTTGAGACAATTCGTAAATCATACCCTAAGCATACTATTATTGGTGAAGAATGTGGTTTATTAGTAGGTGAAGATAATGACTTTCAATGGGTTATTGACCCGATAGATGGTACGGCTAATTTTATTAAAGGTATTCCTCACTTTGCTGTGTCTATCGCTCTAAAAGTAAAAGGTAAATTAGACCAAGCCGTTATTTATGACCCTATTCGCGGTGAAGTATTCTCTGCTAGCCGAGGTAAAGGCGCTCAACTCAACGGTTTCCGTATTCGTGTTAATAAAACCAAAGACTTAAATAGTACTATTTTAGCGACCGGCTTTCCTTTCAATAAGAAACAACATATCGACGCTTACATGGAGATGTTTAAATCATTATTCCTAAAGTCTGCTGATATGCGTCGTGCAGGTTCACCCGCTTTAGATTTAGCATACCTTGCCGCTGGCCGTGTTGATGGTTTCTTTGAGATTGGTTTAAAGCCTTGGAATACCGCTGCTGGTGAATTACTGGTAATAGAAGCAGGTGGCTTAGTCACTGATTTTGTTGGTGGACATAATCATGAAAAATCAGGCAATATTGTTGCTGCATCTAGTAAAATATTAAAAGATATTTTAAAAGATATTCGTCCTCATTTAGGTCAAGCACTCAGTAAATAAAGCTTATCCCTTAAAAAAAAGCGCCTTTAGGCGTTTTTTTTATAACTAAATTTAAGTGTATAACGTGAAAGTATCATCAAAAAAGCCAAGCTTATAATAAAAAAGAATATAAAATCTTTAATTCCAACTAGAATTACATATAAAGAATACGCTAGAATGAAATTCATTAAGTAAACAAGAGTCCTTAAGCTGTGCAAACATCCTTTACTGATTATATTAACACCCACAAACAAGTCTTTGTTGCTGGGGAAGTCGCTCTTATTGGTGCAGGACCTGGCGATCCAGATTTATTAACGTTGCAAGCTTATCGTTTTATCCAGCAGGCAGAAGTGGTTATTTACGATCGATTAGTCAGTGAACCGGTTATGGCACTATTACCAACAGACTGTGAAAAAATTTATGTCGGAAAGAAGCAGGCTGATCACCGTGTCCCCCAAGAAGCGATAAATCAACTACTGGTAGACCATGCTAAACGTGAAAAACGTGTGGTGAGACTAAAAGGAGGAGATCCTTTTGTCTTTGGCCGTGGTGCTGAAGAAGCTCAATTTTTATTAGCCAACAACGTTGCCTGCCATATTGTACCAGGCATGACATCTGCTTCAGCTTGTACCAGCTATGTTGGCATTCCTTTGACTCATAGAAACGTGTCACAGAGCTGTACATTTATAACTGGCCACGTACAAGAAAGTGGTGAATTAGCGCTACCTTGGCAAACGCTTAACGATAAGAAACAAACCGTGGTTTTTTATATGGGAGTGAAAAGCTTACCGATTATTACTGAGCAATTAATCAGTGCCGGACGCTGTCCTAGAACACCTGCCGCATTAATACGTAAAGGTTCAAGACCAGACCAGCAAGTATTTAAAGCGCCGCTAAACGAATTAGCAGACCTAGTCATTGAAAAGAAAATAAGACCTCCAACATTGATCGTCATTGGTGATGTTGTTAATACCTTTGATGAAAAAAATTTGAAAGGCCTAGGGTATTTAGCTTCAGATTAGAGCCTCGAGACAGCTTTATCGCAACTCGGCACTCTAATACCAATACTTATTATTTATCTTCTTCGAACCGGTTGATGACCCCGTGAGTTTTCAGCAGAACGTTGACCGTCTTTATGCTCTACTTTATCAGCTTTAGGTTTTTTTGCCCGTTGGTTTTTCATTGGCTTGAGTGCACGCGAAGGCGCTAATTCATTAAAAGGGGCAAATTGAGGAATAGGCTTGCGCTCAATTAATTGCTGAATTAAACGTTCAATATCACACAATAGTTTATGCTCATCTTCACAGACTAAAGAAACAGCCTGACCACTACTGCCAGCTCGTCCAGTGCGACCAATACGATGAACATAATCTTCTGGCACATTAGGTAACTCATAATTGACTACTTGTGGTAATAAATCGATGTCAATACCACGGGCAGCAATATCAGTTGCGACTAATACTTGTACTGAACCGTCTTTAAAGGCCGCAAGTGCCTTTGTACGCGCGGGTTGGCTTTTATTACCATGAATAGCTGCAGCCTTTAAACCTTCAGCTTCTAAATGTTTAGTGAGTTTATTGGCACCATGCTTAGTTTTAGTAAAGACTAACACTTGCTGCCAATTATTTTCTTTTATTAAATAGGTTAACAGCGCAGGTTTACGCTTTTTATCTACCGCTGTAATCCATTGTGTGACTTTTTCAGCAGTGGTATTACGAGGACTCACTGATATTTCGACAGGGTCATTAACTAAACCTTTGGCTAACTCCCTTATTTCTTTAGAAAAAGTAGCCGAAAAAAGTAAGTTTTGGCGATTTTTAGGCAGTACCGCTAATATCTTTTTAATATCCCGAATAAAGCCCATGTCTAACATGCGATCAGCTTCATCCAAAACCAGTACTTCAAGTTCGTTAAATCTGATCGCTTTTTGATTATATAAATCTAATAAACGACCTGGTGTAGCAACTAAAATATCAACACCTTGTCGCAAACGCATCATCTGAGGGTTAATTTTAACCCCACCATAGACAACAGTAGAACTGACCTTGATATATTTCCCGTAGGTTTCTACACTTTCTAAGATTTGAGCGGCTAACTCACGTGTCGGCGTTAATACTAATGCACGTGCTTGATTAGGTCTGGCTGGCTTACCCTGAGATAACCTATCAAGCAGTGGTAAAGTAAAACCCGCTGTTTTACCTGTGCCTGTTTGCGCAGCGGCCATCACATCTCGACCTTCAATAACAGCAGGAATCGCTTGCTCTTGAATAGGTGACGGTTTTTCGTAACCTTTTTCATTAACAGCTTTAAGGAGGGGGTCTGATAAACCTAAAGAGGTAAAACTCATAAAATAATCTCTGATAAATAACTTGTTACAATGAAAATTAACGACTAATTAGCCGGAAAAAGTGGTTGTATCAACACAGACAATAATAAAAGGCTGATACATCAGTATAGCTGAGGGCGTGCACAATACAGTAGTTTAACGCTAGGTGCAAACTAGCAATAAACTATAATTCAATAGATAAATTTATTGAGTTTTCCAAAAAATCATTCTCAGACCAGTCAATTTATAATAAACCCTAAGACATTTTTATGTTCGGTTACTTTTCTACAGATGTTTTAGCTAAGCTGTAAGCTCGAAAAACTAATACTAAACCAACAACAAAAAAGGGAATACTCAATAACTGTCCCGTAGAAAAAATGATATCACTGTTATAAGCCGCTTGCTTTGTTTTCACTGTTTCAATTAGAAACCTTGCAGTAAAAACTAAAACTAAAAAGGAGCCTAATAGAGCGCCTGAGTATCGTTTTATATTACTAAAGCGGTACGCAGCAAACAATAAACAAAAGATAGTTAAATAAGATAACGCTTCATAAAGCTGGGCAGGATGCCTTGGTAAGTTATCGATACGAGTAAATACGATCGCCCAAGGCACATTAGACGGTATACCAATAATTTCTGAATTGATAAAATTACCCAAACGAACGAAAAAACCAAAAAGTGCAGTGGATATTGCCAAACGATCAAGTAACCAAACGAACGAAATCTTGTGTCTTTTTTGATAGAAATATCCAGCGATAATAACGCCTAAACCGCCACCATGACTCGCTAAACCACCTTCCCAAACAGCTAATATTTTTAAAGGATGAGTGAAATAATAGCTAGGATCATAAAAAAAACAATGGGCAAGACGAGCACCAACGACAATACCTAAAACTGCATACATTAATAAATCATCTAGAGACTCAACGGCTATCTTTTCTTGAATATAACACCACTTTAAAACTTGCTGCCCTGAAATAATGGCAAAAGCAAATAAGGCGCCGTACCAATGAACAGTTATCGGTCCTAACGAAGCCAATACGGGATCAGCATTCCAAACAAAAAAATCCACTTAACAACTTCCTCTTTTAAAATCCGCACTTTGAAAAAGAACAACCACAGCTCCTCCCCTCTTTCGTTGAAATAAAAGCTCAACAGCTAAAGCAATAATCCTTTATATCATTATCACACTCGCTGGTCACTTTGCATAATGATTATGTCAGGTTATCAAATTATATTACCCGGTTTCAACGTTAACTTTTGAGCTTTGTGACAAATTTAGCCCGTAAAAGATTAGCCACAAAGTTTGTGTTTTAAGTTATAAATTACATTATTGGTTTTCTTTGATGGCAGCAGACATCGTTGAACCCACCAAAGTCGCCATTTAAGATGGCTAAATATAATTAGTCAATAATCGCGCCTAGGTAAATTAGCAACAGGTTGTACTGGTAAAATATCACCAAAACCTTGAAAGAATCTAACAAAAGCCAATAGCTCATTAAGGCTACCGCAACAAGTGCAAGCCTTAACATAAGGGTTTTACGTAGAATAAGCCGTTTGGAATCCCCCCAGACAGCAACAATAACGGTAATAACAGTGGCTAATTACATTAGGTGTTGAACGGAATAAGAAAAAAATTGATGAGGCAGAGTGATGTCTAATAGCAATAATATCAAATAAAAGGTTAAGTAGAAAAAATTGTCATCTAAACTCATCTTTATCAACTGTTGTTCCTTAACATCGCGGCATGTTGATTTTAAATAAGTCTAGCTGTTGAAACTTGGTATTAAAAGTGTCTAAACAACTCTTATTTTCACTTACTTGCCAAATATTGCTCAATAAGTGGCAGGTAATAACGTTATTGTTTAAAATATACTCGCCACTAATCTACCTTAACATCGCTAATCGAGATGCTTTACTTTGTTCTCTCTCAACATAAATAAACCACTGTTGAGCTGTTTTCTTTACTTGACTGTATTTCTGAGCTTGAGTGAATGCCACTTTAGCTAATTCATATTTTTTGAGATTAAAATGAGCCATACCTTTAATAAGTAACATATTGCCAATTTGGTTTTTACCACTTTTTTCTTCTTTTAATCGTAAAGCATTATCTGCTGAGGTTATGGCCAGTTGCCACTTTTCTAAATTTAAATATGCTCTGGCAAGTTGCGCATCAAATTGACCACTTTCGCTAATCTCAGCCGCTTTAATCAATACAGGAATAGCTTTTTCATCTTCCTTTGACGCGATATAAGCTTGTGCTAATAAGCCTAAATGTTTCTCTTTTGCGGTAATGTCACCACTTAAAATAGCTGCTTCCAATAGTTTTGCCGCTTTAAAAGGTACATCATGAAAACGATATAACTGTGCAAGTGTTAGTATATTTGATTCGCTGTTAATGTATCCAGCTTGCCATGCCGCTTCCATAATAGCTAACTGCTTTACTTCTTGATTAGTTTCGCCATACATAGCACTAAGTTGCAGCCAGTAGTCTGCTTTTGAATAGTGCCTAACCAATTGCTCCATTACTGCTGTCACTTGCTTAGGCTGCTTTAACTCAAAATAATTTGCCCGTTGCAAAATCAACCAGTTTTCTTTAGCAACTTCATCCGGATCTATAAGCAATGCTTTTTCAATACGGCTTAATGACAACTGATAATTTTTTGTTTGGTAATAAACTTGAGCAAATAACATTTCTTGGCTGGTATTAAGGGCTTTATCATTAGCGTGCTGCCAACGGTTTAAATAACCCAACGTTTGCTGAAAATCTTGTTGTTGCATTGACAACTGTGCAAGTGAGTATAATGTTGATAAATATAAAGTGTTAGGGATACCTTGCTCAGCAATAACTTGATTAAAGCTGTCTATCGCTGAGGTGATATCTTCATTACCGTAATACATAAAACCATAAAAATTAAACAACATTGCTCGTTCATAACTGTTTAGACTATCAATACGATCTTTTACTGAATCAAGCACATCAAAACCTTCGATTTTATCACCTTCGTCCGCCAGTTGCTGTGCTCTGGCTAATTGGGTATAAACGCGATTACGCATTGCTGGTACTTTTTTAGAACGTGTTATTTTCTTTGCTGATTGTTCAATTTCAGCTGCTTGAGCTTTATTGCCATAAACCACAAGGCTCGGTGCGACAACCAATAAGGTTGCGATAAATAATAAACCAATAAATCTACACATGAGATCTCCTAACCATCAATTTCAAACGTTATTTTATTTTGTACACCAGCAACTTCCATTGCTACTCCGTCAACAACTCTCGGCTTGTATTTAAACTTTAAGGTTGCCGCGACAGCAGCACGGTCAAAAATATCAGCAGGCTTTGCTTCAACTACCTTGGCATCGCGCACTGAACCATTTTTAGTGACAACAAATTCAACAATGACAAAACCTTCAATACCTCTGCTTTGAGCACGACGAGGATAAATCGGAGCTACTTTGACGATCGGTAAATAATCGCCATCATTACTGTCTAAACTTAAACCGCTTGATAAACCAATATCTGCCTGAATATCAGCAAAAAAGTGACTACTTACCGCTTCTGTATTCGGATTGGCTTGTTTCATTTGCGGCGGTACCATTGGCGGTGGCGGCTCTTTAGGTTTAGGTGGTTTTATCGGTTTCCTGTCTTTTTTCACTATAACTTGTTCTTTTTTTAAACGAATAAAATCAAGTACATTACCTTTTGGTGCCTCTGTCATAGCATCATTTCCCCCAGCAATTAGGGTTTGCATCCCAAAAAGTAAAAAGAAGGTCGTCACTATTGCTAACACCAAGGCGATGGCATAGCGCGCATAGATAGTCGCTAAGATGTTACCCATCATTAAGCCTCTTGTGCAGCAATTGAGACATCAAATACACCCGCTGCTCGTGCGGCATCCATGACCTTTATTAACGTGTCTGTGGTAGATTTTTTATCCGCTTGAATAACAACGGTTCCTTGAGGGTTTTCAGCTTTCAACCGCTCAATATTTGCTTGTACCGCACGAATATCAATTTTTCGTTTATTAATCCAGATATCCCCTTTATCACTTATCGCCACTAAAATATTGGCTCGTTGTTTTTTTACCGCTGTCGCCGCCTCCGGCCGATTCACATCAATACCGGCTTCTTTAACAAAAGACGCGGTAACGATAAAAAATATTAACAAGATAAAGACCACATCAAGCATAGGCGTCATATCAATATCGTCTTTTTCATCTTGTTCTTGTAACATTTTTGCTAAGGGTGAGCGCATAGGTATTCCTTAAATAGTCGGTCTAAAACTGTTTTGTTTAACTAATCAACTGCTTTCATCAATAAAATCAATCGATGTCTAATGGGCAATTGGCATACTGTCTTCGAGTAATTCCGTTTCTCTTTTGGCTTTGCGTTGTAGCCAAGTGGAAGCGAAAACACCTGAAAGCGAGCCCACCATACCGGCCATTGTCGGAATAGTGGCTCGTGAAACGCCAGATGCCATGGATCTTGCATTACCACTACCAGAAACCGCCATTACATCAAATACTTCGATCATGCCAGTCACTGTCCCTAACAACCCTAAGAGCGGACACAACACCACTAACGATTGAATCAAGGGTAAATTATTCATTAACTGCGCATTGCCTCGAGCAATTAAAGCGATACGAATTTGCTCAGCATGCCATGACTCTTGCTCTGTTCGACCTTGCCATGTTGAATTTAATTGTTGTTTTAAAGCGCGATAACCGACAAAAACAAAGCCAATGCGCTCAAAAATCAATAACCACATTAAACAAACAACCCCAGCGATAACGGTCAATACCTGACCGCCAGTGTCTAAAAACTCAATGATGTTCTGCATCATTTCGCTAAGTATGATCATGCTTTATGCCCCTTGCTCAGCTCGTTCTGCAATAATGCCGGCACTTTCTTGTTGCAAAATATTAATGATGCTACGACTGCGGGTATTAAGCATGGTAGAAATAAACACCATTGGAATAGCGACCACTAGGCCTAAAACCGTAGTCACTAGTGCTTGTGATATACCGCCAGCCATTAACTTAGGATCCCCAGTACCAAATAATGTAATGGCCTGGAAAGTAACAATCATCCCGGTTACCGTTCCTAATAGTCCAATTAATGGGGCAACCACTGAAATAATTTTGATCACCGTTAATTTTTTAGACAAAATAGGTACTTCCCGTAAAATTGATTCTGACAATTTCAGTTCTAACGTTTCAGTATCAATACTAGGATTATCACTTTTGACTAACATCACTCGACCCAAAGGATTATCAGCATTAGGTTGATCTGTTTTTAACTGCCTATTCACTTTACGGCCAATGATAAACAAACTAATAAATCGTTCGATGGCGATCAGTAAACCGACAGCACCAATCATCAGAATGATATAACCCACTGTGCCACCTTGTTCAATACGCTCAACAATATCAGGCGCTTGCACCAGCAAGTTTAAAATAGAGCCACCCGTGGGGTCTAAAGCAAAAGGAACAAGCTGCCCTTGGCTTGACGTTAACGCTTCTGCGCTATCTAAATAACGCCCTGACGGCTGCCTAATTAACTCAGCTACTGAGCCCGTTTCATCGATATATTCAAGGTACTGACCGTTAGCCACTAAGTTAAAACCACCGACACGGGTTATTTTTACCAGCTTTTTGTCGCCATTAGCTAATACCACTTCACGGGTAAACTTTTCAACTTTACCGCTTTGAGTCATTTCTCTTTGTAATTCAAACCATAGTTGTTCTATATCTTCAATAGACGCTAACTTAGTTGTTGAGCTCATACTTTTTGCTAACGCATCAAGAAAAACACCTCGGTTGGGTATTTGGGCTGAAATCACAGAGCTTTGAAATTTACTTCGCGTATCACCAGCAACTTGCTGCAATACACCAAATAATTCTTTTAACTCACCCATACGCTTATTTAACGCATCCGTTTTGTTGGCAAGTTCTATTTCATTGTCTTGAAAGTTAGTTTCAAGTTGGCTACTCAATAAAATAGCCTGATCTCTTTGACCTTTAGCCTCAGTTAACCATTGATCTTGCTGTGATTTTTTCTCCTGAAACTCCGCCTCTCGCTTTATATTTTGTTGACTTTGGGCAATATTCCCTTGTGCTAGTCTGGCTAATAAGTCATCTAAACTAGCTATTTCTTCAGCCTGAACTGACCAACCAGCTGCCGATAAACTCATTAATGACACCATTGTTATTAAGAAATTTTTAAGTTGTTTAATAGTTGTTTTTGTCATGTCAATTCTTGTATTTACTTTTATTATCTTCACAATTTATTTCCTTTCTAGTCAGCTAACACAGGGACAATCATTAAATCAGGAGCAAGTTGTTTGCGGGCAATACGTAAACCTTTGTTAATGCCTAAACGGTAATCACTTGATAAAGGCTGCCATTTTTTACTCGCTTTATGCCAAACACCCATGGTGTTGCCGTCACGGGTTTTATAAACCAAACTGACTCTACCAATTCGTAAAAAATCGACATCACGCTCATTACCATTAACGGCTAATAAACCGCTATACGCTTCAATTGTTCTGCCGTAATCCACTTCCACTTGATAAGCCTCTAATACGCGACGAAACTTTTCTGATACCGCAATATCTGCGCGATTTAACATCTCATTTAAATCGTCAATCCGTTTATTTCGCTCTTGCTCAAGAAAAGGTACATCTAATCGGACAAACGACTCGAGTGTCGTGATCATCCGAGACATCAATGGCGATATTTGACGTTCAATAATGCTAACCTGCTCCATTGACGTTGACAGCTCTGCCATTTGCGCTAATTGATGTTCAATCTGCATATGCATTTGTTGGTTATATACTTGCAATCCGTCATGTTCTTTCGTTACAGTTTTAAACGCTTGCAACTTTGTTTGTCGTTGCTCGTTAAGCTCATTCACTTTTTTCTGAGATAAACTCGCCGATTGATTAATTTTTTTTCCTGCGCCAACGATAGCGGTTAACGATTCCTGTTGAGCAGTGGCTAATACTGAAAAGGCAGTTACGCCCATTAACAAGCTAGCCTGTGCGGTCTTTGCCAACGCATAATATTTCATAGGTAAACCTTTGGTGAATAATTTAATATATGCGTTAAGTTTAATGAGGAAATGTTACGGTTAGGTTTCATAAATATTGCAGCTTTATTAAATGACAGCTAGGTGACAGTTTTTTTACAAAAATCATATTGTGGTGAAATACAGAGTAAATATTTTTTTATCAACAAAAGGGAACTCGAGTTTTAAGGGCAAGTTCCTTGTTACCTCAATTCTCAGAAAATAACCCTAAACAGTTGATAAGCTCTGACTTAACACCTGTTATTTACTTTTAATACTAATATATTGGAATTAAAAAAGGCCACTAAACTAGTGGCCTTTTTGTTATTTTTTAGTTAAGTATTGTGCTATTCAAAATCCCATTTAAAGGCAATTTCAAAACCAACACCACGTGTTTCACTTCGTAGCAGCGTATCATCAAACTCGATACGTTTTGCTTGATCTAACAGATTCTTCAATTTAACTTTAAGGGTTGAAGAATAGGTAGGGTAATAGGTATAAATAAAGTCAAGTGAATGAAAAGGTTGCTCATAGGCATCATCTTTACCATCAATGCCAGGAATAATAATACGATCACCAAATACGTTATAAGCCAGTGTTGCTGAATGATTACCGTTAGGTGCATCATAACCAACATTTAAATTAACAACATATTTAGAGTGCCCCGTCATGCGACGAATTGGATTAGTAATCGTGGTTGAAACACCCGTTTGGTCAACAACACTTTGGGTATCAATATTTATTTCTGAATCACTGAGGGTTAAGTTACCTGAGAGGAAAAAATCTTCACCAAAAGCGCCCATAAATGTCACGTCCTTTAGGAATTCTAATTCTACGCCATAAACTTCACCATTTTCAGCATTAGCAATTCGTATAAGCGGTGGGCCATCTTGCGAAGGAGATTGTACCGCTTCAATCGGTTTATCCATATCTTTATAAAACAAGCCAACTGAGATATTTTCACCGGTCGTTAAATACCATTCCCAGCGTAGGTCATAGTTGATAATATCAGTACTCTCAACAGTTGGTGTGCCGCCAATAGGAAAACCTGTTAGGGGATCAATATAGGTTGATGGGGCAACTTCTCTAATATCAGGGCGAATGGTCGTTTGCGCAACTGACGCACGAAACTGAATGTCTTCACTCATCATATAGGTTAGCGACAGTGCCGGAAAAAAATTATCTTGCTGATAAGAAAGTTTGTCTAAGTCTTCACTCGTCGGCTGTGCTGGCAAATCAAACTGACCAGTTGCAGGGTCAAGTGGTGCAACGACTTGACGATAATCTTCCCAACGAACACCACCTGTTACTCGCCACTTTTGTGCAAATATTACATCAGTTTCTATGTAATAAGCGTCAATTAACTGAGCAGATAAATAATCATCACCAGCAATAGAAGTATCACGAATAATCAGTTCATTGCCATTAAGGGCCTGGTTAAGGATGACCTCATCGGTAAGTATGCTATTCATTTGATGACCGGACAAATCAATATTATCAAAAGCTAACGTATTAATATCAATTCGACGAGCAAAAGAGTCCCGTGATTTTTCAATAAAGTCTGCACCTACTTTTATCTCGACATCACTGCTGTCAAAAGTTAAAGGAATAGAGGCATTAAAACCGTAATTTTCAACTTTATCGTTCAGATCTTGAAAGCTATAACGTGACGCTGTTGTCGCTTTTCGTAATGAACTTTCATTGATTAAATCAAAGACACCATCTTCTACTCCATTACCTGCCGGGCCACTAAAACCGTCAGCAAGAATATAACGGGTAGTAATATTACCCGGTGCATAACGGTTGGAAGTGGCATGTGAATATTTCCAGTCAACCCCTAGATTAAATAGTTGAGGAAAATTATGAGTACCACGCAATTGATTAGCAATCATTTCGCGCTCTTCATAATTAACTTCGCTGTCGCGGACACGTAAACCATCACTCAGTAATACATTATTTGTATTACCTAATTTGTCCTTAATTTCATCTCGAGTATCACTTAAATAAGTCGAGCTAAAATCAATACGGTGATCACGAAAGTACTCAAGACCAAAGTTAAACATCCCTGCTAAACGTACTGAATGTTCAGTTACCTGGACATCATCAAACCCTCTGACCAGAGACCATACTCCATCACCTTGATTAACGTAGTCTTGACCTTCGTATTGTGCTGAAACAAGCCATTCATTGTCATATGATAATGCGGTTAAGTAACCAAATTTAAAATTACCTTGTTCAAAATTATCACCTAAACTGATATCTATACCTGTGCTAGGCGCTATAGTAACTTCATAGGGATCATAGTCACGGTTTAACTGTGCAGCAATTTGACGATTGTCTTGCTGTGATAGCTCATTCAACGGGCTATGCGTTTGCCACAACTGCTTTAATGCCGGAGGGGCAGCGCGAGTGCCATTGTCTTTACCATACCAGTCATTGCCACCACCATTATAGGTAAAACCTTCGTCACTATTATTAGTATTACTGCCGATATTAGCTGAGACATTAAAGACAAAATCACTCGGAATAGTCTTTAAGCGAATATCAACATTACCACCACCAAAGTGTGCAGGCATTGATGGTGAATAGGATTTTTGTACCGACAATGACTCAATAATTGTCGAGGGAAATAAATCCAGTGGAATAACAGTCCGTGTTGGATCGGGGCTTGGCACTGCTGCACCATTAAGTTGAGTACTAGAATAGCGCTCACCTAATCCGCGAACATAGATAAATTTACCATCAACCAAGGTTAAACCCGTCATACGACGTAACGCCCCAGCAGCGTCGCTGTCTCCGGTACGTGCTATTTGTTCTGCACCTAATATGTCGGCAATAAATGCTTGGTTTTTACGCTCTTCAATCACTGCACTTGCCGTGCCCTTTAGACGGCTTACTTTTACTACAACTTCTTCCATTGCCTGTTCTTCATAAGCGTCGAGGCTATCATCAGCGAAGATCTGTAGACTGGTAAAGCTGACAATAGTCGCCAACATTGCCATGGATAATCGCGGCAAACACACTGTTTTTCCGTGATTTGTATTAACTTGCTTTTGTGGGGGCTTTTGCTTGTTCATTTTTAACCTCATGATAAGGAGAACCTTAAGATAATCATTACTCAGTAATCCACATTCAGCCGCTAACGATTTTTCGGTAACGGCTGAGGCTTTTTTAGTCAGTTAATTTAAGTAAGGATTACTCTAAACCTACTGTCCAACCTTGGGTCCAGTCGTTGTTAGCACTTACCGCACCAATATGGTCAGCATTATCAAAGAATGCGTCACCAGAAAGATCTTTAGGCGTAGTGGTATCAAGAGTAAAAATTCCATCGACAACATCGGTTTGAGTAGCTTGTTTACTGTTCTCTTCATTTTGATTTAATACCCAGTCTTGAGTATCAAGCAGTACACTACCGTCACTGGCTTTAGCTGACTTGAAGTTTTCTTCACAAGCAAATACTGAATGACTTATCACAGTGTCACCGGCTATTGCTTGATTAACAGTAATTGAGGTGGTATTTCCACCTTCAATTTCAAAACACTCACCCATGCCACTTGACCCTGTCACCACAAAATTAAATAACTGTGCTTTGGTGCCTTCACGTAAATATACACCTTCAGAGTCTTTATCAGCGCTATCAAAGCCATTACCAAGGATGGTCATATTGGCAATAGTAGGATTTGACTGTGGTAATTTATTTGGCGTAGAACCATCATTATCCCCTTCGATACCACGATTAGCTTCGCCATTTCCAGGAGCATGTTTAACTAAAACATATTGTAAATTACCGCGAAAACCGTTGTCCCAGTCAACACTGTCATCTTTATTTGAGGTTAGCACTAGGTATTTTGCGTTAACCGTGCCGCCAAAAAATTCAACACCATCATCGGCATTTTCATGCACTTGGATATATTCAACTTTAGTACCTGAGCCTACAGCACCAAAAGTAATACCGTTAAGCTCATTATCAGGGGCTATTTCGTAACCGGCATGTTTAACAACAACGTAACGTAAAGTTCCTGAGCTATCGCTGTCATCCGTTCCACCAAATACCGCACCTTCTTCAACACCTTCAACTTGGAGTGCACAGTCGCTGCCATCAGTTGGGCATTTATTCGATTGCGCATTACCTAATAAGACAATACCACCCCATTGGCCAGCACCCGTCGTCTCACCAGTAATATCTTCATTGGAGGTAAACGTAATAGGATTGGTTGCTGTTCCATTGGCTTCAATAGTTGAATCGCGACTAACCACTAAGTAATCACCACCAGAACGACCAAAAATAGTTGTACCAGCTTCAATGGTTAACGTGGCAGAGTCTGCTTTATCTTGACCAACAAATACTGCACCACTTAACGCATATAAATTATTAGCCGTTAACGTTAAATTGGCAGTAATTCTTCCTGAAAGTTGACAAGTAGTGGTGACACCATCAGCTGGCGAAATAGCACTGGTGCCGGTTGGACAACCTTCAACTTCGGCACTTGCCGTTATTACGCCACCACCAAAGCCAAATGCCCAGCCTTGACGCCAATCAGTTGAACCATCAAATGCGCCAATATAATCAACAGTGTCAAAGAATCCATTTTGTGTAGAAGCCACATTCTGTCCAGCGCCTGCGGCAATTAACAAAGAGTCACTATCAGGAATACCTACTTCATTGATTAATAATGAAGTACTCACTGTATTTGATGACTCATTGGTAAACCACGTGGCTAAATCAAGTAATACTGAACCATCACCTGCTTTAGCATTTTTAAAGTTTTCATCATTAGTGCACCCCATTACCATGTTTTGCATGACAATTTTACCACTGTTAGCATTATCAACCGTAACTGAAGAAGTTGAACCGCCTTCAATTTCTAGACATTCACCCATCTCAGTTGGACCAGTAATCACCGCATTAATGATGGTTGCTGCCGTACCTTCTCGTAAATAAACACCTTCAGAGGCTTTATCTGCTGTATCAAAATTATTACCAATAATCGTCATGTTTGAAATAATAGGGCTTGATTGTGGTGCTTTATTTGGCGTTGAACCGTCGTTGTCACCTTCAATAGCACGATTTGCTTCACCAGCATTCTTAGCATGCTCTATATAGACATGTTGTAACATACCTTTAAAGCCATTATCCCAATCAACGCTGTCATCTTTATTTGCTGTTAGCACCAGGTGTTTAACGTTGACCGCTCCACCAAAGAATTCAACACCATCATCAGCGTTTGAGTGAACTTGCAAATAATCAACATCTGTTCCTGAACCAACACCCGCAAAAGTAACACCATTTAATTCGTTATCTGGTGCGATTTCATAACCCGCATATTTAACGACAACATACTTTAAACTTCCTGAGTCATCTTCCCAATCAGTACCACCAAAAACAGCACCCTCAGCCACACCTTCGACTTGTAACGCACATTCACTGCCATCCGTTGGACATTTATTTGATGGAGCACTCCCTAATATAACCACACCACCCCATTGGCCAGCTGATGTTGCTTCGCCTTTTACATCTTGTAACGAAGTCATAATGATAGGTTGGGTTTTAGTACCTTCTGCAATAATTTGACCCTCACGATGAATAACTAAATAATCATTACCTGACTGGCCAAATACCACCGTTCCAGATTCAATAGTTAGCACTGCATCGTCAGCGCCACTTTCTTGAGCACCAACTTCTAATGCACCACTAATAGCGTACATAACTGGTTTGCCATTAGTGCTGGCAATTAATGTCGTGTTTTCGGTGATTTTGCTATCAAGTACTTGTACTTGAACATCAAAACCAAGCGCAGCTGAAATTTCAGTACTAAGCGCTGTATTACTTTTACCGGCAAGAGTAACATCGGGATTAGTGGGTGAAGTGGGTGAAGTAGCTGCAGGGTTATTAATTACAGTATCACCGACTGAATTATCAACATCAGACGACAAATTAATGTCCCCACCACAGCCTACTAAGGCAATACTTAACGTTAACGCACTAGCAATGGTACTTTTTTTAAATTGTTGAATTTTCATTTGTTATCTGCTCCGCAGTTTTTAACCGCTATTTAAAGTAATTAATAGAACTAAAATAATTAAAAGAATTAAATTTTACAGATATAGTAAATGGCTTAAATGACAGAAATGTTGAAGTAATGTGGAGGTTTTGTTTCGATTTTATTGCCGTTAGGTTACAAGGTAGTAACCGGCTAATCTCTGCATGTTTTTAAGAATCGAATCATGCAGAGATATTTTAGTGTTTTTTATTTACCACCAAGTGGCATATAAGGCAGCAATAATAAGGACTAAAGAAA
>CAWVSL010000019.1:0-44444 GCA_963933115.1 uncultured Colwellia sp. | reverse complement strand
GTTCCCATGTGAGAGTAGGACATTGCTAGACTTCTCATTTAGAGAAGCCCGACACCATGTGTCGGGCTTTTTGCTGTCTGGAATAAAATTAAATAAGTTTAAACTGTTAGCTTTCGTGAAGTAAGAGGATGTTAGTTCCTTATAAGTTAACTTTTCTTGGAAAAGAAAGATTGGTTGCAACTTATATACTCTAGATAAGGATGATATTTCATTGAGTCATGTAATAGCTTCTATGTATCAGGCCCATTTTTTTAATATTAAATTTAATTCTTCTAGTTTGTAAGGTTTATATAAAATATCGTCCATGCCCGAAGATATACACTCTGAAGTCTTAAATGATGTAGTTCCTGCGGTGATGGCAATTATTGGTCGGGTATAACCGAGACTACGTAGAGTTTTTGTTGTTTGAAAACCATCTAAAATGAGCATACGACAATCCATTAAAATAATATCAAATTCGTTTTCTTTTAGAACTTCAAGTGCCAATTGACCATTATCTGAGAATTGGTGCTCAATATTGAACTCATCCAACATCATCCCTAATATTGCTTGATTCATTTTAATATCTTCAACAGCTAAGATTTTTAATCTTTCTATTGGACGATTAATTTTCTTAGCTTCAATAGTATTTTCTACTACTGCTGATATGGTTTCTAAAGGAATAGAAACTATAAATTCAGTGCCCTTGTTTAGTTCACTGGTAAAGCTTATGTTGCCTTCCATTAGCTCAACCAAATACTTACAAATAGATAGACCCAAGCCGGTACCTTCAAATTTCCTTTGGCTAGAATTATCAACCTGTATAAATGGATCAAATAAGGTTGATTGCTTGGTTATTGGAATTCCACATCCAGTATCAGAAATAATAAAAATGAGTGAAGTACCTTTCCATGAAACGGCTAAGTGTATTTCACCTTGATCAGTGAATTTGACCGAATTACCAATAAGGTTTATTAGTATTTGTTTAACTCTATCAGAATCGCCCAGAAGGTTTTGAGGAATAAATTTATCGAACTCACAATTAAATATAAGGTCTTTTGCTTTCATTTTAGATTCAAATATCTGTTTAACGGTTCTAATTAAAGTTCTAGGACAAAACCTCACTAACTTCAAGTCCATCATACCTGCATTAATCTTACTAATATCTAGTAAGTCATTAATGATAACTCGGAGCATTTCGCCAGCTTGGTGTACTGTGTTAAGTAATTTTTGTTGATGGTGTGTTATAGATGTCGCCTCTATGAGTTCGGCGGCACCAAGTAAACCATTTAAAGGCGTCCTTAATTCGTGGTTGATCATTGCAACAAACTCACGAGTAGCCTTCTCTGATTTTTCCGCCCGCACTTTTTCTCTAATCGTTTTATTAAGTAACAATTGACGTTGCAATGAAGCACTAATCATATCTGTAATTAGAGAATATTGTTTTTCAATAGTGCTATGCCAGGTTTCATTAGGCGCTATGGTAAAGATAAAGTGTAATTCACCCACTTTTTTAGAACCAAAATGTAAATATGAACAAAACTGTGAATAATCGCCTTTCCATTGAATATTGTTTTTCGTGATTGGAAAATCATAAAAATCACACTTATCACTTGTCTGTAAACTTTTTTTTTCTAATACTTTTAAAGTGGTAGAGAAACGAACTGCTTTAATGTTTTCTATGTTGGTTAGGTCGCTCAATAGTTTATGTATCACTGCAGTTGAAGGGGGTGTTTGTAATAATTGAGAGTTATAAGTTAATAATATTGTTTCTAATTCTTTTGTGAAAAAACGAAGGTTCTCTTTTTGTTGAGCTTGCTTTTTAACTATAACTAAAGAGTCCTCAACAAGTAATTTAGCGTAGTACAACTCTGTACTTTTTTGTTCCAATAGGGCTTCAGCTACCTTTCGGATTTTAGTTTCGCGCACAATCTTTTTATTAAGTAACTCAATCATTTTTATGCTGTCCATTGGTATCACCTATACTTTTTTAATGTAAAGCGAACTTGAGAACCATCTGCTTGAATTGCGTGCATTTGGATATTGATTTTTTCATTAAAGTACTCAGCACAACCTTCGATAAGACCAAAACATACATAAGACAGGCAGCGAGCAGAAATATAATCTAACGTCATCTCATATTCACTGGTCGATATAAGTTCAAACTTAGGGGGACTAGACTCCGGATATAACTTTTTGACCTCTACATGGATATATTGTTCGACTTGAGTTATAAATTCAAAGGTCGATTCTGAGTCTAGCTTAAGATTAGGCATACTCTTTAATAAGCCTATAAATGCCGATTTACCATAGATTTTTTGTAAAGTCTCTACACTAATATTTGTTAATTTACTCAGTGAAATAATTAGTTTTATTAAATCTAAATGATTATAAGTTCCGGTAGATGAGTATATACCTTCGTCATTATTTTCATCTAGCATATTTTGACAGACCGCTAGACCAAATGTTTTTTCAACAAGCTCTATAAACTCAGAAAAAATAATACCCTTCATAATTATCCCTATGCATCTAGAAACTCTTAATTATAACGATATAACTATTGGACTTGATGCTGCCAAATTTAACGTCCAATTTACCAATAAGTTGTCATTTTTTTGTGATGAAAACATATCAATTATTGGCTGGTTACTCGTTTATTCCTTTCTGAAGTAACTTTAGTTACTTCTTGTCGTTACAGTTTAAAATTGATATTGGACAGTGGTAAGGTGTGGTAATTAATAATAATAGTGTTTACGTTAGAGATAGACAGTTATTTGTTCGAGTTTATACCCTTAGTTTTAGCATCTGAATAGTTAAATAAACCTAAACAATAATTATAGAAGATAAGGTTACGAGGATTATCATTATTATACTTATTCATCTATTTATTATAGTATTAGAATAAAATAAAGTTGTTTTTATTCGATTATTAATTTGTGTGGTCCATGGCGTATCGATTTCGTTTTTGATAACGACTAATTTTAAATGGATTAACCTGTACGTGTCATAGGGATAATCATTAGATATATGCGGCTGTAATCAGCCAAAAATCAATCATGGTAATATAACTAATGTCGTTGCTATATTGGGTGAAATAATAAAAAATTAATATTTTAAACATGGAGTTATAGTTATTTTTTGGTCATCTTTCTTAAATAAAACCAAGACGTCTAAAAGTAAGCTCTTTTGGGGTTTGCAAATTTTTGGCTGGTTAACACTGTCAATAATTACTTACTTGGCACTTACCCTTTGGTATACCACTACTGATGTTTTGACAAATAATATTCATGGCTTGCTACAGTCACTTCTTGGTGTACTTTTCAGCTTAATTCTTCGGCAAGTTTTTCTTTATCAATGGAATAAACCATATATTGGTAGGACAATTATTGGTGCTTTGTCTATTGTACTGATCGCATTGCTTTGGACCGTAATTCGAATTCAGTTATTCTTGTCAATTGTCCTAGCCTCAAGTTCACCAGAAAACCTTAAAGACCCTGATTGGGTGTTTGATAAAGCCACTATATTTTTTAATTTTGGTACAGACGGTGCTAGTAGCGGTGAAAAAAAATATTATTGGGACGACATAAATTTTGGTGAATCAGACTCACGTTTCAGTGGAACTGATATAAATGTAAATTTTACTGAGGGCAGAGGGCTACAACAAATTGATTTACCTGTTAGTTTTGACCAGGTAGGGGTTAACTATAAACTCACAGATTTTGGCGGTACATATACTACCATTGAACCCGATCCTAGTGGACGAGGAGGTAATGTAGCCGTCACTACTAAGTTAGCATATGCAGAAGCATGGGCTGGTACTACCATGAGTACCACTAACGGTTTCGCTAGTGAAATCCCTATCAATATTTCTAACAGTGCTTTAAGTGTTTGGGTGTACTCACCTGATGCAGGTATACCGGTTCGTCTAAAGTTGGAAGATCATAATAACAGTAACCACAGTGCTGAAACTCAAAGCCAAACAACCAAGGTTAATACATGGGAACGCTTGGTATTTGATTTTAATATTGCGGCTTCAACTAATATCACTGGTAATTATCATGGTATTTGGCGAGAGTTTGGTGGGTGGTATTTTACCTCCTTATTAATATTTTTATGTTGGGCAACCTCCTATCATGGCATTAAATACGCGATGCTATTTCAGATTGAACGAGATGAAGCAACGGTTGAGGCTCAGCAAGCTAAATTATTGAGTCTGCAAGCGTCAGAATCGGCAAAAGAAGCGCAGTTACAAATGCTACGTTATCAACTCAACCCTCATTTTATGTTTAACACCCTCAATGCCATTTACGCCCTAATTAAACTAGGTGATCAAGAGCAAGGTAAAAATATGGTGTCTAAGCTTGCAAAATTTTTACGGTATTCACTTCATGGTGACCATGATCAGTTGGTGAGTTTATCGGAGGAGCTAGATGCGCTTACTTTGTATCTGGATATTGAAAAAGTACGTTTTGGTGAACGATTAATTGTTGAAACGGATATTGAACCTTCCGCTAGCTTATGTTTGGTGCCCAGTTTAATGCTGCAGCCTTTAGTTGAAAACGCGATTAAGTACGCTATAGCTGAACAAGAAAACGGTGGAACTATTGTGATTACAGCAATAGTTAGGAAAGGGCAGTTAATACTATCGGTTAGTGACGATGGTCCCGGTGCAGAATTAGTTAATGGTAAATTACCTAGCCCGAGTGGTATCGGATTATGCAATACCCAACAGCGTCTTGAAACCCTATTTGACCAACAACATACATTTTCTTTAGAAAATTTAGTACCTCATGGCCTTCGAATTGCTATGAGTTTACCCTATCAAAAAAGGCAGTGAATAATATGATTAAATTAAAAACCCTCATTGTTGATGATGAATCTTTAGCAAGACGTTTACTCAAAGCTAATTTACGCGATATAACAGAAATAGAATTAGTGGCGGAATGTAAAAATGGCCGTCAGGTGTTAGATTCGGTTTCGAAGTATCACCCAGACTTAATTTTCCTTGATATTCAAATGCCGGGTATGAATGGAATTGAAGTAGTGAAGGCATTAGATTTACACACTATGCCGATGATAATTTTTACCACAGCTTATGACCAATATGCGGTAGCTGCGTTTGATCTTAACGCTGTTGATTATTTATTAAAACCATTGGATGAGAAACAAGTAGAAAGGGCTGTGCAAAGGGCTGTTCTAGCTCATTCTTCCAAAAATGCACTTCGTGATATTAAGCAACACTTATTAGATGCATTAGGACAAATTGATGCAGCGCCCTCATCTGCATTAATACAAAGTGATCCCTTCAAGTCAGTGATAACTGAGGGTCATCATTATTCTGACAAACTTTCGATTAAAGACGGTGTTACTGTCACTTTAGTTAATATGGAGCATATCGACTGGATTGATGCTGCCGGAGATTACATGTGTGTTCATAGTGATGGCGTAACCCATGTTATGCGAAGTACTATGAAGGATTTACTTGAGCAGCTTGACCCTCAATTTTTTAAACGCATCCATCGCTCAACAATTATTAATATGACAAAAATAGAACGTGCCACAAGACATACCAAAGGAGAGTTTTTTGTTTTTCTTAGTTGTGGAGAACAGTTAAAAGTTAGTCGAAGTCACGGTGACGTTATCAGACAGTATATTGCCCACTAAGGTATATTATGCAGAGCTATTTTGACTAGTAGCTTATTTATTTTATGTCACTGACATTAATAATTTATTCCACCCCAACACGTTTTTAGTTCGTTTAGTCTTTTTCTGAATGTTTTTTGTTCATTTTTGTTTTATCGTTCTCCGTTATAAATGTGAAAAATCAGGGATTAATAGCATGAAAAATAATACTTTATTATTAATTATGTCTTTAGGTTTAGTTGCTTGTGCTGACGATAAAGATGAGTTAAAAGAAACAGAAATAGAAACTGAAACTGAAACTGAAACTGAAACTGAAACTGAAACCATCATAACAACTTACGAGGGTTATACCTTGCTGTGGAGTGATGAGTTTAATGGTTCCGAGATTGATCCCTCTATATGGGGATATAACCTTGGTGATGGTACAGGGGAAGCTCCTGGCCAAGGTTGGGGTAATAATGAACTACAAAATTACACTAACCACCCTGAAAACGCTTCTATTGCTGTTGAAGATGATGGGACTTCGTCATTGGTTATTACCGCTTTAAAAGAAACAACCGCTACAGACAATACTTATACTTCGGCAAGACTGACAACTGAAACATTAAAAAGTATGCGTTATGGTAAAATTGTCGTTCGGGCAAAAATGCCTAAAGGTAAGGGTTTTTTACCGGCTATTTGGTTATTGGGTGACAACCGTCCGGAAATAAAGTGGCCAGGTTGTGGTGAAATTGACATGGTAGAAGTTATAGGTAGTGTGCCTGAAACCATGTTCAGTACATTGCACTACGTTAACAGCGATTTTTCCTATCAAATAAAACATCAAAGTGAAGTTTCTTTAACGGGGGAAGACTTTAGTGATGCCTATCATGAATTCACTTTAGACTGGGACGAAACTTCATTAGCCTATAGTTTAGACGGCGTAGAGTATTTTTATCAGTCTTTTTCAGACGACATGAAGGAATACCAACGCAGCTTTAATTTGATATTAAATTTAGCGGTTGGTGGTAATCTTCCAGGCCAACCTGATGATACAACAGTTTTCCCTCAAAATATGTATGTTGACTACGTACGTGTTTATCAACATTCTGACGTGGTATTTCCCCCAGCACCAGCAGTAGAAGAAGGTTCAGAAACATTGGGCGGGCCAATTTATTACACGCTAGCAAACCTTTTTAATAGTGATTTTACTTTATTTAACCAATCAGAATTAATAACCTATGGCCCAGCGTCACCTGAAGTTACCAACGCTGACAAAGCTATCGATGGTGAAAAAAGTTTATTATGGGACTTTCCTGGTAACAGCTGGGGTGGTGGCTACTTAGTCTTAGATGAGCCATTAGATATGTCCGGCTATACGAGTTTAGTCTTTTCGATAGAACGCCCAGACGAATTGGCTGACATTGAAATTAAAGTAGAGAGTGTGTCGAGTAGTACCAGCTTACGACTTGCTGATTACACACCAGAAGCATTGACCGATGGCTTTGTGAAATACACTATCCCATTAAGTGATTTTACCGAGGTTGACTTTACTCAGTTAACAGTCCCCTTTGCTTTTTGGAACCCTGTTAATATAGACGGTGGAAATGTTGCAGCGGCTATTTTAATTGATGATCTTCTATATGAATAATGTCTTTGGTAATTTCAGTAATTAATGATTAAAACGCAAAGGATCTCTTTGCGTTTTTACTATTAGTTTGGCTGACTTACTTCAATAATATTGGCGCTTTAAAGAGTGCTGGCCCTTGCAACTAATCAACTACCCTCTAAGTATTACTTTCACCGAGTAATACTCCTATAAGTATCTTATTTATCAAATAGCTTAGTTTACTTTAAGATCTATCTGTTTAGGTTCTAGTTTAGGCTTAATCATGCAATACCAGACATGTTTATTACGTTTAGTTAATTTTTTCATTGTTGGCTACCCTCTAATTTATTAAACCAGTTAAAGTACTAATAATTAATTTACTCCTATCTGGTTTATGTGATTAATTACGTATACTTTGACGTTTTAGATCATAAAAATATTGATTTACCTGTTGTACTTAAACTTGTGAATTTAATAAGTGTAGACGACATAACGACAAGTACAAATATATATGTTTTGTTGAATACGATATCTTTATTAAGCGGGTGTGCGACCTTAGCCTAAACATAAACAATACTTTATCCGCGCTATTGGGAACTTCAACGGGTAGGACTTTTATGCAAGTTTTTGTTACAAGGGTAGAGCAACTAAAACGAGTGTTTTTATGTCAATTTTATCTGCTGCTTATTCATCAAAATATTATGAGAGGTGACTATATTTACTTTTATTTTTTGCTAAGGACTTGAAGGGAATTGGCTAATTAACTGCTTGGGAGTTTTTAATACCAGGGTTAGTGGCCGGTTATAATTTTTTACACTAAAGAAAGTAATAGCTGATTTAACTCAGTGGCCAATCTAGAAAGCTAGGCTATTGTTAACAACAAGGTAACAATTACTTTAGCCAGACTATGGAAAGTAAAACTGAATTAATTGATCCCACTTTCGCTAATCTGGCTAACTTATCTGGAACTATAAATCATAAAGACTTTTATCAATAGATGATTTTAAATAACCCATCAGCAACAAAGTAAGATATTGATAATTTATAGATGTAAACCATCTATGATTTGTATGATGATTATGGGTAATAGTTTAATTTAATATATTAAGGGGGTATATCTTGGCTAGAATAAGTGCAGACTTAGAGTGTGAGTTATTAAAAGAATTCGCCGGTCGATTACAATCAAGCAAAAAAAGTAAACAAGAGATAGAATTACTGAGCTTTTTTCTTGAGGGAACCATTTATATTATTAATAAAAATATTAGTGGTAAAATTATTAAGTAAATATAGATGGAGTATCTATTGCAAGCCCTTGAGCGTTTATTTAAAGCGTATACACCTACCAAAATTTTTTAGAATTCTCAGTTTATAGCAGACTATATTTATTTTGTGATTATATGGTTTAAAATGCAAATCACTTTTTTAAAGAATATTTTTAATGTTGTATTTGTGTGTGCTTATGATCTGCGCAGCTTGATTATCAGTATGTTGCGTTATCAGTATTTTGTGTTCGGCAAAATCCTACGCGAACAATATAGCATATATCCTAAAGCACATTATCAACAGGGTTCGAGGTACCGCTTTGCGCAACGGGAAGAGAAACAGCGCTGCAATGCCTTAGGAGAACAAGATATCCCTGCCCATAACAATCAATGGTCATATGCCATACCAAAAAAATCAGCAATATATTTCGTCGGTAATAAATATCGGTTATTTGGCGATTGTTGCTTCTGGCTTCACGCGTGATGTTAAAAGAATGATGCCGGCGCCGAATAGCGTCGAGAACATACCCCGCATTATGCCTTAAAAATACATATGGTTGCTTACCTAAGCCAAAAGATCCAGTCCTTCGACACCACCATAGATGGTTGGGTTACTGTAGGCCTTGGGTGAAACCATACCAGTGATATTCATTAACAGTATGCCAATAGCGCGACACCACGCATGATCTCAATAGAGTTGATACGCTCGCCATGTCTTACTGGGCTGGCGCTTGTGAATTTAGAGCTAGGGTAGGTAGAAGCTGATTCACTCATTGCCTTACTCCCTTTTTTTAGTAAGTATTAATTTAATTGCTTTGTTTGTTTAACGTTAAATAAATGTTAAATAAATGGTTTTTAGACACATAATATGTAATATATAAAGGAAAAAAAATAAATTAGTCAAGTTGCTGTTCATTAACATTTTCTTAACTCGCTCTTATATGCACCTAGACCATTAGGAATAAAATATAAAAATGCTTTTTACATGGGATAAACCTAGAAAGGATTTGAAATTATTGTCTACATGAGAGCTACCTTTTACCTTTTGGCTACTTTAGATTAATAGCTGATGTTTATTTGATGGTGTTAATTTTGGAGTTCAGTCTCAAAATGCAATAGACAGAACTAAAGTTATGCAGGTTTTAAAACTTTCAAAGCTAGAGTTAAGATCACTTTTAAAGCGCCATAACAAGAAAATAAGCAAGGATAACCAACAGTTGGCTATGTTTGCTATACAATTTTAGCCAACCATTACTTAGCCTATTATTTAGGCGACAGGCTTCTTATCTAAATTGCGGTACGTAGAAGTTTGATGTTTATATAATTCAAATTTTAAGGACACTAAAATGAAATTTATCATTATCTTTTTGATATCTATTGGAGCCATGCAGGGCTGTTCTACCAATAAAATGCTAACGGATGACGAAATTCAACAGAGTATAATTGACGAATTCAAAAACAATAAAAATCAGGCCGGTCAAACAGTTGAGCTTGGGGGAACTTGCAATGCTGGAAATTCTGGATGTTCCGCAAATTCTATGCAACTTTTAGGCATGCCCTGCACATGTTGGAAATTTGACGGTGTACATAATGGTGTGATTACAAAATAAGCCTAACAAAACGACTACTTTAAGTATTTAAAAAAAGATTTTGACTCCTCTATAACTAAAGGCGAGGTAATATTAAAGTAGGTATACACTTACTAGGAAAGTAAGTAAAAAATGGTGGCCCCTCCCTGACTTGAACAGGGGACCTGCCGATTATGAGTCGGACGCTCTAACCAACTGAGCTAAGGGGCCATTTCCATTACTTAACTAAAGCCATTCAAATATGATAGCTTTACAAAGCGGGTGCAGTATAAGCATTTTTTATTTTATTGTCACCCGTTGAAATTAATTATTTAAACTTTATTGCCTGTTTGATTGATTCTTAATCAAATATTTATTTTTATATTTAGTTATCACTAAAATGTGATGCTTAATCTTATGGTTAACTCACTTTTATAGCGAGTAGCATTTGAACCATAGATATTAAAAATAGCTGAACCACAAAGAATAGAGTTGTTAGAGTCAATTATTTCAACCTTACAACTAACATCGAGTTAGTTTCGCTTTTATTCATTAAGTCTATTAACAGTGAGCTTTAATTCACCGTCTAAAAAATTCTTAAGTTGCTAAGAACGAAAAGGTAATTTACGTAAAGCTTTAACCTAAATTATTGGTGGCGATGCGATAGTTACCTTTATGATATTAGGTGATTAATTATTGGGCGAATGTTTTTCCGAAAAAGTCATCCTTGTTCCAGCTAGGACGATTATCACCATTAGCAATTTCCAGTCCTATCATAAGGTTCACTTCTGCGAAGCTGGCAGCCGCATCGTAATTGATTGGTAGAGATATTTCATCACTGTGCTGGTGATAATGGTTTTTTAAGAAGTTACCAAATTCCTTACCGCCATCAAAAGCTGGATCTTTAGATTTGAATCCAGTCATTAAAAATACCGATGGAATCCCTGCTTTTACGAAGCTATAGTGATCGCTGCGCGTGAATAAAGCTTCTTCTGGCATAGGGTCTGGGCTAAGGCTGATATCGATTTTTTGTGCTGCTTTAGTTACGGCATCGGCTAAGCTTGAGTGGGTTGAACCAAAGGCAATAACATCGGCAAATGGATATAAGATCATTGGCATGTCAAGGTTAACATTAGCCACCATTTGCATTACCGGCACGGTAGGATTATTAGCAAAATAACTTGAACCTAATAGACCTCTTTCTTCACCGGTCACTACCACAAATAACACGGAACGTTTAGGTTTCTCAGTTCGATTAGCCATTAGACGGGCGGTTTCAAGTAAAATTGATACGCCCGATGCATTATCTAATGCGCCATTGTTGATCTTATCTTCATTGTCACCATTGGTGTTTACACCTATGTGATCCAAGTGGGCACTAAATACCACATATTCATTTTTTAACTGAGCATCACTACCTTCGATACTTGCGATGATATTAGGGCTGTTAACCTTACTATGTTGACTCTTTATGGCAATAGTTACCTTAGAATTAAGAACAAAACCTTTGATTACTTTATTTTGATTATCATCGGCGAAAATATCTTCTAAATTACGCTTGCTGTCATGGAATAAGTCTTTAGCCGGCTCAGAGTTAATATAAGCTATACCTTTTAATTGGGGATGAATATTAAAAGGCAGATTATCTTTGGTTAACCAAGCCATGCTAGGTTTACCTGCACTCTTAGCTGATTTAGTAAATGTCCTTATTTTTTCTCGCTTAGGTGTATGGACCGTAATAAAACCAACTGCACCACGTTCTGCCGCATGACGCCTCTTTTCATTTCCTGAACCTATGTGGGCGCCTTCTTCTGAAGGAAGTTTATTAGGTCGACCATGTAATGCAACTACGATCTTTCCATTAACATCTATGCCTTGGTAATCATCAAGACCAAATTCTGTAGACACCACACCATAACCAACAAAAACAGTTTCAGCTTTGATGGCGGTCTCAGTAACAAGTTTTGAACCACTCATAATGAAATCTTTTGCGAATGTTAAGTCTACCAGACCATGTCCGTTTTCTATCGACATCATTGCACTGTCGACATCTGTTGTGGTTTCTCTAAGGGTAACAATCTGTTCAAAACCGCCATGGTCGCCCATAGCCACCATGTTGTTTTGTTTAAAATGTGACTTGACATAGTTAGCGGCGATTTGATGACCCTGACTACCGGTATCTCGTCCTAAAAGGGTGTCGTCAGCCAAGAAATCCATATGGGCTTTAATATTATCAGCGTCGACTTGCTCAGTGACTAGTTTTACAGCATCACTCTGGCCACAGCCTGTTAAAATAGCCGCAGAAAATAAGACCGCTAGGCTTATCTGTTTATACTTCATAGTTACCTCTGTTAATTATAATAATGATGCTAACCGGGACTTCCGCTTACTAGCTTATGGCAAAAAAATAATTGACATTTTATCAAGTTTTTTTTAACCCAGATATTTAAATGGATACTATTGACGCTATTGATATTTTATGATTTTACAAGTACGTGCCTCTTAAATGATATTAATAAGACAAAGTATATTGATTTACTTTAAATGAAAAAAATCCAGCGATTGCTGGATTTTTAAAACAAGTTAACTTTCTAAATTTTACTCACCGTCTAAGAAGCTTTTAAGTTGCTCAGAGCGAGAAGGGTGACGCAATTTACGTAATGCTTTCGCTTCAATTTGACGAATACGCTCTCGTGTTACGTCAAACTGCTTACCCACTTCTTCTAACGTGTGATCGGTATTCATGTCGATACCAAAACGCATACGCAAAACTTTTGCTTCACGAGCAGTTAAGCCAGCAAGTACTTCATGTGTCGCATTTTTCAAGTTTTCAGATGTTGCTGAGTCAACCGGTAATTCACCGCTACCATCTTCAATAAAGTCACCCAAGTGCGAGTCTTCATCGTCACCGATAGGTGTTTCCATTGAAATTGGTTCTTTAGCAATTTTTAATACCTTACGAATTTTATCTTCTGGCATTATCATGCGTTCAGCTAACTCTTCAGGTGTTGGCTCACGCCCCATTTCTTGTAACATTTGACGTGAAACACGGTTCAATTTATTAATCGTTTCTATCATATGTACGGGGATGCGGATAGTACGAGCTTGATCGGCAATTGAGCGAGTAATCGCTTGACGAATCCACCATGTGGCATAGGTTGAAAATTTGTAACCACGGCGGTATTCAAATTTATCAACAGCCTTCATCAAACCGATGTTACCTTCTTGAATTAAATCTAAGAACTGTAAACCCCGGTTAGTATATTTTTTTGCAATAGAGATAACCAAACGAAGGTTAGCTTCTACCATTTCTTTTTTAGCTCTACGTGCCTTTGCTTCACCAATAGACATGCGACGGTTGATATCTTTGATAGCAACCACTTTTAAGAAGGTTTCTGTTTCTAAGTTATTGAGTTTAGAAACGCATCGGTTAACATCTAGATCAATCTCTGACAATTGAACTGAATAAGGCAATCCTGCTGCTTTTTGTTCTTTAAACCAGCTAGTTGATGTTTCGTTACCTGGAAATATTTTAATAAAAGTTGTTTTTGGCATACCAGCGCCAACACAATGTTTCATTATTAATCGTTCCTGAACACGCAAGCGATCCATAACGCTACGCATATTCTTAACTAATTTATCAAATAACTTAGGAATTAAACGGAATTCTCTAAAGACATCAGCAACGGCGTCAATCGCTTCAACTGCATCTTTATGACCACGGCCTTTAGCTTTAATAACTTTATTAGCGTTTTCATAAACTCTACGAAGCTCAGTAAATTTTTCTCGTGCTTCTTCTGGATCAGGACCTGTATCTTCTTCTTCTTCCTCATCATCAGAGTCGCCTTTGGCAAGTTCCTCTTTTGACAGTTCTGAGCCAATATGAGTGGCAGCAACTGGTATTTCGTCTTCTTCAGCATCAGGGTCTAAAAAGCCGGTAATGATATCAGTTAAACGAACTTCTTCAGCTTCGAAACCATCCCAAAGTTCTAGTAAATAATTGATTGCCGGTGGAAATTCAGAAACAGAGCGTTGAACTTCTTTAATACCTTCTTCAATGCGTTTGGCGATAACTATTTCGCCTTTGCGCGTTAATAGCTCAACCGTACCCATTTCACGCATGTACATGCGCACTGGGTCTGTTGTTCTACCAATTTCACTTTCCACTGTTGCCAAGGCAGCAGCGGCAGCTTCGGCAGCATCTTCATCGGTATTACCTTCGCTCATCATCAAAGTGTCGTTGTCAGGGGCATTTTCAAATACTTGAATACCCATGTCATTGATCATTCTTACGATATCTTCAACTTGATCTGAGTCGATAATATCTTGTGGAAGATGATCGTTAACCTGAGCAAAAGTTAAATATCCTTGCTCTTTACCTTTGGTAATTAGCTCTTTAAGTCTAGATTGTGGGGCTTGATCCATTGACGAGGGTCCACCTATTTAATAAAAATTTGGCTGTAAACGAGAACAGTGAAGCAGGAAATTTTAGCAAATTAGAGACTAAATTTCTAGCAATAATAACACTGACCTTAATATTGTTTACGCACATATTTGCTAAGCATTGAGCAAAGCTTGTAATTCCTGTTTTTCTTGTTGACTCATTTGCCCTAATTGGGCTTTTTGAAGCAAAAGTTCTGTACGTTGTTCGACAAAACTATTGAACATTTTTTCAATGCAGTCTAAAAAAACATCTTCTGCCGCTTCCGCCTCAACATGATGTTGCCAGCACATTAGTTTAGCAAGTTGTTGACCTTCTGCTGTATCACGATACTTTTCAAGTACTTGAGCACTTTTTATCGTTGGGTTTTGTTTGCACAAGGTAACCAACTGATTAAAAAGAACAATACCAGGTAAATTAATATGCTGTAATGATGAGGCATTTGGTAGCGCATTAACAATATGGGGATGCTCTAACAATAATGCAATAGCAAGTCGAATAGGAGTGACTTTATTTTTTGCTTGGGGTTTGTATTTTTCTGGTTTGTCAGCATTATTTTTTTTGAACTTAGCTAACTGATTTTCAGTTCCCGTACCAAAATTATTAGCGAGTTCATTAATGATTCCGTCTTTTAATACACCTGCAGGCAGTCTAGCTAAATAGGGTTGAAAAGAATTAACCAGTGAAGCGCGTCCTTCTAATGAACTCATATCAACTTCGGCAATTAAATGATTAAAAATAAATTTAGACAGCGGAGTTGCTTCATCCAGAATTTTTTCGAAGGCCCCTTGGCCTTGTTCTCTAATCAATGAGTCGGGGTCTTCACCATCGGGTAAAAAAACAAATTTCATCGTATAGCCGTCACGTATTAACGGGAGCGCATTATTCATTGCTCGCCATGCAGCATCTCGACCTGCTCGGTCACCGTCATAACAGCAAATAACTTCTTGGACGGTTCTAAATAATGTTTGCAATTGTTCTTCTGTTGTCGCCGTGCCTAAAGAAGCCACAGCATAGCTGACACCATGTTGTGCAAGGGCAACAACATCCATATACCCTTCAACAACCACTAAGCGGTTTAATTTCTTGTTGGCTTTTTTAGCCTCATATAAGCCATAAAGTTCGTGGCCTTTATGATAAATTCGTGTTTCAGGTGAGTTTAAATATTTTGGTGTGCCATCACCTAAAACGCGACCACCAAAACCGATAACTCGGCCACGTTTATCCCTAATAGGAAACATTATTCGGCCACGGAAACGGTCATAAGGTTTATTTTTATCCCCTTTAATGGCCATACCTAAATCAATAAGTTGTTGGTTACTCGTATAAGTCTTGCCAAAGACTTTCATCATGCCATCCCAGGCATCACTGATGTAACCAACAGCAAAACTTTTTACTACTTCACCACTTAAGCCTCGACCTTTTAAGTAGCTAATGGCCGCTTCTTTATCGTTAGCATCTTTAAGCTGTTGCTCAAAAAAACGACTTATTTGCTCCATTAGCTGATAATCATCTTGTTTTTGTTGATAGGCTTGTTGTTGTTTTTTTTGTTCAGCTGGACTGGCTTTGTTTTCTTCACGTGGCACTTCCATGCCGTAATGCGAGGCAAGCTCTTCGATGGCATCTGGGAAGTCGAGACGATCAAATTCCATTAAAAATGATATGGCGTTACCGTGTTCGCCACAGCCGAAACAATGATAAAACTGTTTATCTTGACTGACAGTAAACGAGGGTGATTTTTCTGTGTGAAAAGGGCAACAAGCTTGATAGTTTTTACCCGCTTTCTTTAATGGCACCCGACTTTCTACAACCTCCACAATATCAGCGCGAGCGAGAATGTCATCAATAAACTGCCGGGGAATTCGTCCTGCCATTACTACTCTTTAATATGAAAAAACATGATGATTTTGAATACGGGGTGAATATATTACACAAAAAACGATAGGAATGTATAGTTGATAAAGCGTTAAATAAAATAAAACCGCGAGAGCAGACGCTGTCACGGTTTCAATATTTTTTTTATACTAAAAATTTATGCGTTAAGTGTTGCTCTGACTTGGCCACTTACTGCGCCTAAGTCTGCTTTACCTTGCATTAAGGGTTTTAATATTGCCATTACCTTACCCATGTCAGCCATAGACGCTGCATTTGTTTCGGTAATCGCATCAGCGATCATTTTATTGACTTCATCAGCATTGAGAGGCTGTGGAAGAAAGTCTTCCAAAGCAACAATTTCAGCGGCTTCTTTGTCAGCAAGTTCGTCACGACCACCTTCAGTAAACATTTTGATAGATTCTCTGCGTTGCTTAACCATTTTGGTTAACACTACAGTAATATTATCATCTGTTGGTTCGGTTTTATGATCGATTTCAGCTTGCTTGATTGCTGAAAGCGCCATACGAATTACACCAAGACGTAATTTGTCTCTGGCTCGCATAGCGTTTTTCATTTCATCTTGTAGTTGACTAAGTAGACTCATGTCTTTCTCAAAGAGTGCTCAGTTGACTTAAATAGTACTATTTTTACTTTTGTTATCAAAAATAAAGCTTAGTACATACGAACGTGGCGAGCGTTCTCACGAGAAACTTTTTTAGCAGCACGTTTTACGGCAGCAGCTTTCTTACGTTTACGTTCCCAAGTTGGCTTTTCATAACATTCGCGACGACGAACTTCAGAAAGGATACCCGCTTTTTCACATGAACGTTTAAAACGACGTAGTGCTACGTCAAATGGTTCGTTTTCTCTTACTTTAATTACTGGCATATCTTTTTATAACCTTAGTCTTAAATCTATATTATATGGCGATCAATTATTACCGTAGTAAAAATTAAAAACCCACTCTATTAAAAATTGGTGACGTATTCTAATGCGAAGTATCATTGCTTGTAAAGTGATTATCGCAGATAAAGGTAGTGAATTTGCATTATCACAGGTAAAATCGCCTGCAGTGGTTAATAAGGCTACCGATATTAAAAATTTATAGCTGTTAAATTGTTGAGGTATTAAGACTGTTATGCGTATTTTGGGAATAGAAACATCATGTGATGAAACGGGTATTGCTATCTATGATGATGAACAAGGTATTATGGCGCATCGTTTATACAGCCAAATCGCGGTTCATGCTGATTATGGCGGGGTGGTACCAGAGTTAGCGTCTCGGGATCATGTCCGTAAGACGATTCCATTGATTAAACAAGTTTTAGCTGATGCTAATTTAACACCTGCAGATCTTGATGGTGTTGCTTATACTGCTGGCCCTGGTTTAGTGGGCGCTTTATTGGTTGGTTGTTCAATTGGTCGAAGTTTAGCGTACGGCTGGGATTTACCTGCGGTGCCAGTACACCATATGGAAGGTCATTTACTTGCTCCTATGCTAGAAGATAATGTCCCTGAATTTCCATTTGTTGCTTTATTAGTCTCTGGTGGACATACCATGTTAGTAAAGGTTGATGGTATTGGCCATTACGAACTATTGGGTGAGTCGGTTGATGACGCTGCGGGTGAAGCTTTTGATAAAACAGCTAAGTTATTAGGGCTTGATTACCCGGGTGGCCCCGCTTTATCGAAAATGGCAGAACGGGGTCAGTTAGGTCGTTTTAAATTACCTCGACCGATGACAGATAGACCTGGACTTGATTTTAGTTTTAGTGGCTTAAAAACAGCCGCAGGTACCCTCATTCGTAAAGAAACGGCGGAGAGTTGTGATCTTTCTGATGAGCAGCGTCAACAAACTTATGCCGACATCGCTTGCGCTTTTCAACACGCCGTTGTTGAGACCCTATCAATAAAATGTAAAAGAGCCTTACAACAATGCAATTTGAGCCGTTTAGTTATTGCAGGAGGAGTCAGTGCCAATACTTCATTACGTGAAAAGTTGGCACTAACCACTAAAAAATTGGGGGGTGAAGTTTTTTATCCACGCCCTGAATTTTGTACGGATAACGGTGCGATGATCGCTTATGCAGGTTTACAACGTTTAAAAGCAGGTACTGACGCCGACCTTACCTTTAAAGCAAATCCTCGCTGGCCGTTAGATACCTTGCCAGCGATCTAGCTATTGTTATTTACCGTTGAAACGACTCGCTTTCAACGGTTTTCTTACCCATTTGTAACAAGCTAGGTAAGAAAATCAAAGTGAATATCGTACTAATACTCATACCGCCAACAATTACCGCAGCTATACCTCGATATAATTCAGCGCCGGCGCCAGGAATTAATAATAAAGGTAGCATGCCACAAATACTGGTTAATGTGCTCATCAAGATTGGTCTTAAACGTAATCTTACACCTTGTTCTACCGCATCATGGCGAGATAAACCTTCACCTTCACCGACGCGTGTTTGATAAACTAATAAAATGGCGTTATTGACCACTAAGCCTAATAAAATAACAAAACCGATCATAGTTAATAAATCAAGTGGCTGAAGTATCACTAGGTTAGTTAACTGCAAAAAACCGATGCCACCAATAGTTGCCAGAGGAATAGTTAAGACCACTAATAAACTGTCTTTAAAGGATCTAAATAATGCGGCCATTAAAAGATATAAGATAATCAACGCGAGAATAAAGCTCTCGCTCATACTTGTTAACGCCTCATCAAGCGCTTCAGCAGAACCACGGTAAGCGATACTGCCAGCAGAACCATCAACGGATTCCTTAGCAAGTACCGAGTAAATAATGGGCTCAGCTTTTTCTTTAATTAAGGCGATAGTATCTTCTAAAGTTAAATCACTTGGTGGTGTTACTTCTAGTGTAATGGTCCGTTGTCGATCAACTCGGCGGATACTGTTTGGCCCCGCTGTTCTTACTATTTCCATTAATTCACCTACGGGTTGAATACCAGCGTTTGGGGTAAATAATGGAATAGCGGCTAGCTCTTCTGGGGATTGCCAATCGGTTGATCGTAAAAAAACATTCAGCCTATTTTGACCATTAAAAAAGTCACCAACGTATAACCCATCGCCTAAGGCTTGGGTTATAGCGGCAACTTGTTGTCTTGTCCAGCCAGCTTCTGCCATGCGACGTTCATTGGGTATAAGTCTTAATTCAGGTGCCGCTAAAGTTAACCCTGGGCTTGCTTGAACATTTGCTCCAGGTAACACTTGAGTAATTGTATTATAACCAGCTTGCGCGGCACTCAGTAGTGCATCAATCTCATTGGCTTGAATGTCAACATCAATGGTTCCGCCACTACCGAGGTTACTAAATATTGCTTTTTGACCAGCAAAAGCATAGGTGTCAGGAAAACCGCTAAGAACTTCTGAGTTAAGAATTTGAATGATTTCATTAATATCGTCAGGATCCTCAGCATTACCGCCAATAAAACCAAAACCACCAAATATACCGGTCCAAGTGTGTTTGATTTTAGGTGTTTTCTCTCCTGTGATATAAGGCATCAAACGGTGGTTAATTTTATCATTGAACTCGACCCGAGCGGCAGAGAGGCTTAAACCAGGCGGTGTGCTAATATATCCACTAAATTGATTTTGATTACCTTTTGGTAAGTAATCAATTTTAGGAAATAATAACCAAGAGCCAACCAATGAGGTTGATATTAAGCCAAATATCCACATATAACGCTTAGCGGGTGTACTCGTGATATGCATAATACCCTTGGTGATATTGCTCCACCAATGGGCATGGGGGTCTTGTTCATTAACATTGGCTAATAATATTCTTGCAGCTGTTGGTAACACAGTAACGGCTATGAGTAATGAGGCAACTACAGCTACCGCAATAGTTATCGCCAAATCAGCAAATAACTGCCCTGATACTGAGTCTAAAAATGCAATCGGTAAGAAAATAGCGACAGTAGTAATGGTTGATGCAACCAAGGCTCCCCAAACTTGAGTGGCACCTTTTAGGGAGGCGCTTTCTGGTTGCTCACCTTTTTCTCTTAATCTAACAATGTTTTCTAAAACAACAATAGAGGCATCTAATACCATACCAACAGCAAAGGCTAAACCGGCCATCGAAATAATATTTAAAGTTCTCCCTGCTGCATACATCACAATAAGGGTAACAATTAAAGCAATTGGAATGGATAATGCGACAATTAAGGTGGCTCTAAATTTACGTAAAAACCACCATAAAACGACGATAGCAAGAAAAACACCGAGCAGTAAATTGTTACGGACTAACTGCATTGACCGTTTAATGTAGATAGTTTCATCTGACATTTGGATCATCTGCAGACCGGCTCGTTTGAGTGGGCCTTGGTTAAGTTCGTCCATAGCAATTCGGAGATGTCCCATAACGTCGATGACATTAACACCTGACTCGGCTTGAACATTCATTGCTATGGCAGGATAACCATCAAGGGATATCATGCCTCCTTTGTCTTGCAAGCTAACGTTTACTTGCGCGACATCTTTTAATAAAATGGGTTGGCCATCTCGCCAATCAAGGACCATGTCTTCTAATTGTTGGGCGTCATATTTACCAGAAAATATTAAGGTATATTGCCGACGACCTACGTCCTTAAAACCGGCAGAAGCATCGCTATTACCACTTAAGGTAGAGGATAGTTTAGGTAGGTCTAATCCTAAAGCGGCTACCTTGTAGGGGTCAAAAGTAATACGTAATTCACTTGAAACACCACCATAGGCATTAGTCGTTGAAACACCACTAATGCGCTCAATACGAGTTTGAACGACTTCTTCAATATAATCCAGATAACCTGCAATATCAGCATTATTACCTTCAAGAGGTTTTAAGGCAAACCAAGCTATTGACTCAAAGTCACTGCCGCCACCTACCGAGATAACAGGCTCTGTTGCATCAGGAGGATAGCTAGCCACTTGGTTAAGTGCACTCATAACATCAATAAGCGCACGCTCTAAATTAATACCAGCACTGTATTGTAAAGTAATACTACCCGAGCCTTTTCTTGAGGATGATTCTAAAGACTCAAGGTCTTGCAAACCTTTTAAAGCATCCTCTTGCCGTTCAATAATTTCAGCTTCTATCTCTTCGGGCGCCGCAGACCTCCAATTCGTTGAGACTGAAATTACTGGTTTGCTAATATCAGGGGTGAGTTGAACGGGTAGCTTAAATAAGCTGATTGCGCCAAACAGCATCACTAATAAAATAGCAACAACAACAGCGGTAGGGTTTTTCAGTGAAGATAACGTTAAATTCATAGGGTATTTGGCTCTTCTTACTTAGTGTCAGCTTTGCTAGCGGGCGTGCCAGAAATTAATTGGTCATTGTTTGCTTTGATTTTTACTGCTTGACCTGCTTTTAGCCGCTCAGCGCCACGAATGACAATTAAGTCACCGGCTTGAACATCACCCAAGACCTCAATTAAATCACCCATGGCCATACCAACCGTTACACTTAATTTTTCGGCATGATTGTCTTTGTTTATTCTAAATATACTGGTGCCCTCTCGGCGTATAACTAGCGCATCACGAGGCACAGTTAATGCTTGTTTACTGGGACCGCTCGCCACTGTAGTTTTGAAATTCAAACCAATAGGCCAATTAAAGGCTGACATATCTAAACGCACCTCCATAAGATGTGAGCGGCTGTCAGCTACTGGAATAATAGTTTTAATGGGCGCTTTTCCCTGACCTAAAGGCGACTCTACAAATAATTCATTTGATTGAGTTAAAAACTGGTAAGCGACAATAGGAGTAAAAAGAGACGCTTCACTATTGGCTGTTTCTACCAGTCTAACAATGGCATTGCCACTATCAATATATTCCCCTAAATTGGCAATGCGGTCGGCAATAATACCGGCAAAAGGTGCTTTTACTTGAGTGTAATTTAAGTCTTGTAACGTTCTATCTAACCTAGCTTTTGCTACTAGTACTGCCCCTTTAGCAACATCACGTTCTGAGAGCGTTTTATCTAATTCTGTTCTGGGTGATAACTTCTTTGAAACTAATATGGTTTTTCGTTTAACTTCTTTCGCTAAAAAATCGAATTGGGTTTGAGCATTTAATAAGTTTGCTTGGTATTCTCTCAGTTGAATATTCAACTGTTTGTTGTCAATCTGGGCTAAAATATCGCCCTTATTAACTCTTGCACCGATGGGCGATAAATCAATTAAACGACCCGAAACCTCAGCTGAAATTGTGGAGTTGTTTTGACTGACCGTTGTTCCAGATACTGAGACCACGGGTGTTAATGTCTTTATCTTTGCTGAAACAACATTTACGCTTGCTGGAGGGAAGTCCATAGCACTGGCAGTTGAAATAAGTGTGGATATAATAAAGAGACTGCGGAGTGTAAAATTGAGTGAGGATGTTTTCAAGAATGTCATGGTTTTCCTAATAAGTGCTTAAAAATAGTCACTATAAAATTTTAGGTGAAGATATTTTACTTTCTTCACCTTTGAGTAATCTAGCGATGTTGTCTTTGTGTCTGAATATAATCAGTACCGAAATCATAATAACGGGATAAACATAAAGTGGTTTTAATAACCAAGTATAAAAAGGGGCAATAGATACGGTGATAATAGCGGCTAAGCTAGAATACCGAGTCAGTTTAGCTACGATTAGCCAAGTAATAATTAATAAACCGGCGAGGCCAAAACCTAAAGGGAATAAAACGCCTAATGCTGTTGCTACCGCTTTGCCGCCCTTAAAGTCAAAAAATATAGGGTACATATGCCCTAGGCAGGCTGCCACACCAATTAAACCTAAGGCCCACGGTTCAATGCCTAAAAAATAAGCACCCCAAACAGGAAGGCCCCCTTTTAAAACATCAAAAAGCAAAACGGTAACAGCAGTAAATTTATTACTGAGTCTTAAAACATTGGTTGCGCCAGGGTTTTTAGAACCTGTAGTTCGGGGATCCGCTAAGCCTAGCAGCTTACATATTAATATAGCACTGGAAATGGAACCCACAAGATAAGCCAAAATAACCATGGCTAAAATTAATAACAAGCTGAAAATATAACAGTCCTTTATTTAAATTGTTTTAAATGTGAGGTGTTAATTAGAAAAAATCGTAAAAAACCACCAATTTATATTCTATCGTAGACTTGACTAGTTATTCTAGGTCTGTAGGGGTAAACTCGCCATCTAATTTGTTATAATTTATGTAACGATAAATAACCATCATTAATTTAAGAGTCTACAATGGATAAAATTTTTATTGAAGGGTTAAGTATTCAAACCACGATAGGTTTTTTTGCTTGGGAAAAGGAAATCAAACAAACATTAGTTATTGACCTTGTTATGGGCTGGGATACAGCCGAGGCGGCTAAAAATGATGAGTTGGCCAAAACGTTAGATTATGCTGAAATCTCAACTGCCATTAACACTTTTGCTAATGAAAACCCTGTAGATCTTATTGAAACCTTGGCTGAACGTATGGCGAGTTACCTTATCAATAGTTATCAGATCCCCTGGTTAAGATTAAAAGTGGGTAAGCCAGGTGCTGTGCACAATGCGGCAACTGTGGGTGTTGAAATTGAGCGTGGCAAACAAAGTTAATGGCACAAATTTATATTTCATTAGGGAGTAATGTTGAGCGTGAACATTATGTCAAGGAAGGTTTAAACGCTTTAAGTCAAGTCTATGGTCAATTGACACTATCATCTTTATTTGAAAGTGAGGCGGTTGGTTTTTCAGGTGCCGCCTTTTATAATTTAGTGATAGGTATCACAACGTTTGATAGTATTGAGCAGGTTGCTCAGGAATTAAAAACCATTGAATTTACTCATGGACGAGCGAAAGAGGCTAAAAAATATAGTCCGCGGACTTTGGACCTAGATTTATTATTATACGATAATCTTATTATCAATACGCCTGCACAATTACCCAGAGATGAAATCACTAAAAATGCTTTTGTATTATGGCCATTGGCAGAGGTTGCCCCTTTATTAATCCACCCCGTTTTGAACATTAACTACCAAACATTATGGCAAGAATATAATAAATCGAGCCAAAAACTAAGGAAAGTGCCGTTAAATTGGCAACCATAATATGAGTACTATCGAAATATTTATCCTTGCTATATTGCAAGGCCTTACCGAATTTTTACCTATATCAAGCTCTGCACATTTAATTTTACCTTCCGCTATTCTCGGTTGGAATGATCAGGGTTTAGCCTTTGATGTCGCGGTACATGTTGGGACATTACTAGCTGTTGTACTCTATTTTCGTCAGGAAGTAGGCAATATGGGGGTGGCTTGGTTTGGCACATTTACACGCTCAGACAATAAAAAAGCAGTAAAAACTAATCAACAAATTTTTGATGGTCAACTTGCTTGGTGGATTTTATTTGCCACTATCCCTGCTGGGTTGTTTGGCTTGTTTGGTAAAGACTTTATAGAAGCGCATTTACGTTCAGCTTTAGTGATTGCTAGTACCACCATCTTATTTGGCTTGTTACTGGGTTATGCAGATATACAAGCAGGTAAACGACTAGCCAATCAAAATAAGAGCTTAGAGAAATTAGGTTTTAAAGGTGCGATGCTTATTGGTTTAGCCCAAGCAGTTGCGTTAATTCCGGGCACATCTCGCTCGGGTATTACCATGACCATTGGTTTGATGTTAGGGTTGAGTCGAGAAAATGCCGCGCGTTTCTCCTTTTTACTCTCTATTCCTGCCATTGCGATGGCCGGCAGTTATTTAACGTTAAAGTTGGTGCTATCAACCCAAGGGGTAGACTGGTTTGCTATGGTTTTAGGCGGTAGCTTATCCTTTATATGTGCTTATGGCTGTATTCATTACTTCCTTATACTGTTAAATAAACTTGGTATGATGCCATTTGTTATTTATCGCCTGTTATTGGGTGTAGGTCTAATGTGGTTTATTTTTCTCTAGCCCCTTGTAAGTGAAAAACAAACCCCAAAATATTAATACATAATTAAATTTAAAAATGTTGGACAGCTTGTGAACTCAAATATTGTTGCGATTACTTTAGAAAATTTTCAACAGGTTATTTTAGAAGAATCGAAAACTAAACTCATTCTTGTCGACTTTTGGGCAGAACAAGTACCTGAAAGTGTTGAGTTAAAAAATAAATTAGCCAGTAAGTTAACCTTGGCTGCTGATACCATGATTTTAGCAACAGTTGATTGTCAAAGCCAACAACAAATAGCGCAACAATTTGGCGTTCAAGGCTTACCTACTGTGGTATTAGTTAAGGATGGACAACCGCTTGATGGTCTAACGGGTCCTCAAACTGATGAGTCTATTGCTGAATTTTTAGCTAAATACTTGCCAAAACCAGAAGACGATTTGTTAATTCAAGCGAAGCAATTACTAGTTGAGCAAAACGTAAACGATGCCTTTATTACGATATCTCAAGCGTATCAATTAGACAGCGAGCGCGCAGATATTAAATTTGTCTTAATTGATGTTTATATTCAAATTGGAAAAATAGCAGAGGCGGAAGCATTATTAGCTACCATTAAAATGATTGATCAAGACAGTCACTACACCGCCTTATTAGCTAAAGCAGAGTTAGCTAGCCAGGCGGCGAATTCACCTGAAATTCAAGCATTGGAGCAGCAACGTGTTAATGAGCCTGATAATATTGAATTACAACAACAATTAGCAACGCAATATCATCAAGTTAATCGAGCTGAAGAGGCGTTAACGATACTCTTCAGATTAGTACAAAAAGACAATACTGATAAAGTAAGCAAACAGCTCTTATTAGATGTATTGAAAGTATTACCAGAGGGCGACCCTCTAGCCTTAAAATTTCGCCGTAAACTTTATACTTTGATGTATTAATTAATATCTTAATTATTACATCTTCAAGTTATAAGGGCTTTGTTTTATAAATTTTCAGTTAAAAGTTAAAATAAAATAGTACTGGAAGTTATTCTGGTACTCATTGCATATACGAAAGATACATTTCTGTATCAACATTAAAAAAATCAGTATTTCCCTTTTAAATTATAATGAACCTCATATTTTTAACATCATCTTGGTTTGATATAAATGTACGCCCAAATTAATAGTTAACTGGTTTTTTGATTAAAAGCTTTTATTTTATATCACGAAGCTGCCTAATGGTTTTTACCAAATTAGCATTAACCGCTCGTGGACCATTATTTTCTCTATTTCTATGGCGTTTGGTCCCGGGTAGTCGAGTACCATCTATAGCATCATACTTTTCAAAGAAGCGCTCCGTTTGGTCGGTACAGTTTTTTCCTGATAAAATATCTGGTGACATCGCTAGAATAAATTGACCTCCTCTGGCCGGTCCTTCATCTGCATTGTCGCTCTCCTGAGTTTCGTAAGAAAAGGTTTCACCTACCAGCGGACCAGAAAGTAATTCGACCATCAATGCAATGGCAGAACCCTTGTGACCGCCAAAAGGTAGCAGCACCCCTTTGCTGATTTCGGCGGCGTTAGTGGTTAATTCACCTGATGCAGATAGCCCTGTGCCTATTGGCACCTCATGACCATCTCGTGCTGCAATCATGACATCACCCATCGCCATGGATGACGTTGCCATATCTATAACCACTGGATTTTTACCTACACGAGGCCATGAAAATCCCATAGGATTGGTGCCAAAGATAGGTGTTTTACCACCAGCTGGTGCGACCCAAGGTAGATAGGACACTGTAGTGAGGCCTACTAAGCCAGCCTCACTGATCTTCTCAACTTCAGGCCAGAGTGCGGCAAAGTGATGAGAGTGTCGAATTGCAACTGCTGCAATGCCAAATTTTTTAGCGGCGTCAATCAGTGGGGGCAAGCAGTACTGATGCGCAATTGGCGCATAACTATTCTTAGCGTCACATCGAAAGATAATAGGTGTGATTTCTTCTATTTCTGGCTTTGCTGAGCCATCTACTTTCTTACTTTTTAATCCGGTAATATAACCAGGAATACGGAAAAGTCCGTGGGAAATAGCACCATCTCTTTCAGCTGTGGTTACAGTATTTGCAATGGCATCAGCATTTTCATTATTAGCGCCATTATTTAACAAAGTTGTTTTAGCTAGCTCGTATATTTCAGAAAGACTGAGGTTAATGGTTGAATTGTTCATTAGTTACACTCTCTCGTTAAATATAAAAAAGGCTAAAAGAAACATAAAGTCTCCCGTAAATAATTTAACCATAAATGCTAATATGGGTGGCAGTTAAAGGCTAAAATTTGTAAGCCTACTAACTTTGCTCTTTTAGCTTCCTCAGCATGGTATCAAACATTGCCTTTGTTTCAGCGGACGGTTTTTTTCCTGACAAACTAACAACAACAATTGCTAAGGAACTAAGCACAAATCCAGGCACGATTTCATAAACAATATTACTTAGTGATTGCCCTCCAATGCTAATTGGTGCGTAAATCCATATAAGTACGGTAGTTGCCCCAATAATAATTCCTGCTAAGGCTCCAAGGAATGTCATTCGTTTCCAGTAAAGTCCAAAAACGATGAGTGGACCGAAGGCCGAGCCAAATCCTGCCCATGCATTACTGACCAACTGTAAAATTGAACTGTCACGATTGTGAGCTAAACCAATCGCAGCTAAGGCAACGGCAGCCACACAAATACGGCCAACGAGCACCAATTCCTTTTCACTTGCACTTTTTCTAAAAAAGCTTTTGTAAACATCTTCAGTCAAAGAGCTAGAGGTTACTAATAATTGTGAAGAAACTGTACTCATAATTGCAGCTAAAATCGCTGCAAGAAGAAATCCACCAATCAATGGATGAAATAAAACTTGTGAAAGTAAAACAAATATCGTTTCTGCATCATTTAATACAAGGTTGTTTTTTGATACGTAAGCGATACCAAAAAAACCAGTTGCCATTGCGCCAATCAAAGCAATAACCATCCAGGTCATACCAATACGCCTTGCGACCTTAAGATCTTTAACCGAGCGAATAGCCATAAAGCGAACAATAATATGAGGTTGACCAAAATAACCCAATCCCCAACCAAGTGCTGAAATTATTCCTAAAATGCCAGTATTTGAAATCAGATTAAATTTTTCAGTATCGAGCGCTTTAATTGTTTCATGGATTGTCAAATAACCATCAAATTCAATAAGCACCACCACAGGAACTAAGACAAGCGCGACAAACATAATACAACCTTGAACAAAATCCGTCATACTAACCGCCAAAAAACCACCAAATAAGGTGTAAATGACCACCACGCCAGCAGTTACATAAAGGCCAAGTTCATAACTTAATCCAAATGATGATTCGAATAATTTACCCCCTCCAACGACACCAGAAGAAGTATAAACAGTAAAAAAAACAATGATGACGATGGAAGAAATTATTTTTAATAATCGGGTTTTATCTTCGAAACGGTTTTCAAAGAACTCAGGCAAAGTGATTGAGTCGTTGGCAAGTTCTGTATAAACACGTAACCTTGGAGCAACAATAAGATAATTAATATATGCTCCAACAATTAAACTAACCCCGATCCAGATATTACTTAATCCAGTTAAGTACATAGCACCAGGCAGTCCCATAACCATCCAACCGCTCATGTCGGATGCACCGGCAGATAAAGCAGTGACCGCAGGCCCCAATTTCCGACCACCTAATAAATAACCAGAAGAGTCTTGGGATGTTGTTTTAAAAGCATAAAGACCAATGCCTAGCATCACAATAAAATAAACTGAAAGAGATATTATTGTGCCAATGGTCATATTTTTCCCGTTATTATTATTGATTTTTATTATATTGGTTATTGGATCCAATATCTAATCAGTTTGCCATAGGTAAAAATTGATTTCAACAATCGATAAACTGCAATTAAACTCGCTGATCAATTATGCTAGTAGAGCAATAATAACCATGATTCTTAGTTTTGGTTGCTACAGTTTGAGTCGCTAGGACTTTATCCTCTATTTTAAAAAATGGGTCAAACCCCTCAAAAAAACTCAGTAAAGCAGATAGAAAATCTTGTTACTTAATTTTTTTTCAAAAACTCTAACAGAGATATCTTGGCATGTTTCACGTGATCAATAGTCAGCGCTTTGGCGGCTAAGGCATTTTTATTTCGACAAAAAAGCAGTAATTGTTGGTGCTCAGTTATCGCTCGTTGCATACCATTAGAAAGAACAAGCTGCGCTCTTAAATATCTTTCTGTACGGTCTAAAATTGAATGAATAATAGACATATGAAAAGGTAAATTAGCGGCATCATAAAGTAGGCAATGAAAGAGGCGATTATACTGAGTCCACTCTGCAGGCGATTGTGATTCCGCGAATTTTTCAGCGAATATTGCCGCTTGTTCTAAACTAGTCGATTTTATATTAGTTACCGCTTTATAGATAACCTCACCTTCTACAATAGCTCTGAGGTCAAACATTTCTTCAACCTCTTGATAAGAAATCCCAGAAACTATAGCCCCTTTGTAGCGAATTATTTCGACAAAACCTTCTTGTGCTAAGCGTGCAATAGACTCTCTAATGGGTATGCGGCTAGTATTAAACTTCTTCGCTAATTCTTCCTGGCGAAGAGGACTGCCGTCAGCTAATTTTCCTTCAATGATTGCCTGCCTAAGAGTCTGAAAAACAATACTTGTGGCAGAGCTAGTATTAGAGACATCGACACCATCAAACGTTAGCAGATCCCTTTTATTATCCATGGTTTTTTCCCTGGCAAATTTGAAACTTACTCAATTCTAACTGAAAGCTTACTACTTTGCATAAAGTAAGAATAAATGAGTATTGATTATTGGATCCAATATTGATAAGTTGCTTTTATTACCTAATTTTACTAAGAAAAAAGTGTTTTATACTGATAAGGGGATTTATGAGATCGAAAAAGTTAATCCACGTAGTTTCATGCCATGCAGAAGGTGAAGTAGGTGACGTCATTGTTGGTGGCGTGCAACCACCTCCAGGAAAAACACTCTGGGAGCAAAGAGAATGGATTCACAATGACAGAGAACTCCGCGATTTTTTACTTAATGAACCTAGAGGGGGGGTATTTCGGCATGTGAATTTATTACTACCTTCAAAACATCCTGACGCTAGTTATGCATGGATTATTATGGAGCCAGAGGATACACCACCTATGTCAGGTTCAAATAGTATCTGTGTTTCAACTGTACTCCTTGATACTGGCCTTATTCCTATGGTGGAGCCTATTACTGAAATGACATTAGAAGCACCTGGAGGTTTAGTCAAAGTACGTGCTGAATGCGCGAATGGTAAAGCAAGGCGTATTTTTGTTGAAAATGTGCCATCGTTCGTTTGTGCGTTAGATCAAGAACTTTTAGTAGAAGGTATTGGTAAAATTAACGTAGATATAGCTTATGGTGGTGACAGTTTTGTGGTTGTTGACCCCAAGGAACTTGGAATAGAACTTACTGCTGTAAATGCAAATAAAATTGCTCGATTAGGCGTCAAAATAACAGATGCAGCTAATACATCTCTAAAATTTTTTCATCCAGAAAAAGATTGGAAACACTTTTCTTTTTGTTTATTTGCAGGAGAGTTAGAGAAAACAACTACAGGATATCAAGCTCTGTCAGCGGTGGTTATTAAACCCGGTAAAGTTGACCGATCGCCAACTGGAACATCAGTTAGTGCTCGTATGGCTATACTTTACGCTCGAGGACTCATGAAGGTTGGTGATACCCTAATGGGTATTTCAGTTATTGGCTCGACATTTACCGGGAAAATATTACGCACTTGTCATGTGGGTGATTTGGAAGGGATTGTCCCAGAAATATCTGGCAGGGGCTGGATTACCGGTACCCATCAGCATATGTTAGATCCTGATGATCCCTGGCCACAAGGTTATCGACTTAGTGATACTTGGCCAATGAACGAAGAACGATAAGATTTTCAGTTTAATTAAAAGAAATACTAGGGAAAGCGATGTATGGCTACAAAGCATAACTCCCTAATTACTTGTTTACTAAATTGTTATTAGTCTTCAAAGTCTGTCGCTAACGTTTTATGAACGCCGCCAAAACTCGCTGGAGAATAATGACTACTTCTTAAAACCCAAGTGCTGTCTTCTTTGACCCAAGTCATCGTTACTCTTGTTCTGTAATCGCTCATTTTACCTTTACTACCAACCATTCCTTCTGAATAAAACCTAACAAAGACGACATCATCTGAGATAGCGGTCGCTTCAGGATAAAAATGTTTAGTTACTCCATCACCACTATTTGCCCAACTCGCAACAGTTTGTTTGGTCAAAGGCTTGTGAAAGCTTCCATCAGAATTAGTATCAAATGTTCCATGCTTACTAGACATTGCAACAACTGTTTTATAATCTTGACTCTGTCTTGCGTCCATATATGCTGATAATGCTTTTAAAACCTGATCTTCGCTGGAGTTGGCATGATTATCAGCAAATGCAAAAGTACTGATACTTAAAGTGGCTAACATTAAAATTATCTTATTCATTATTATTCTCTTTTTAAAATTAATACGAAACAAAAATATAGCACAACTTATTGTAATTTATTATAAAAAATATTTAAGTCAGTTTGCTTTATTTTACTCAGGTAGCTAACCCTTTATTCGCGTATCACTAAGGAGATGGCATACCATCTTCTTAGTGATATTAATTAAACTCAGGAATAGTCACTAAATACAGCGATTTTTAGTCGGTCATACGTCAGTTCAATCAATGAAGGAAAGCCGATAATACTAATGGCCATCTCAAGTTAAATTACTATAACTAAACTTATAATAATGGGAAGACGACGTTTTAAATTTTAAGGATCGTGTGGTTGAATATTATCGATAATTTGAGCTATTTAACTAGCTTGGCCGCCAATAATAGTAGCTTTTCGTTCAAGCGCACCTTGTAATTGACATTGACATAACTAAATTGGACTAAACCCTTATCATCAACAACATAAATAGCCGGTGCAGGTAATACTAAACGTGACTCTCCTGCTTCATTTTTCTGTAATGGGTTAGTTAATTGCAGGCTTGCTAGGTATTGGTCGGTGACTTGCTGAGAAGCGAAAAAAGCTATACCAAATTTCTTACTGACTACCGAGCGATAATCTGATAATAGTTGGTAGTTCAATTCTTTGTTTTTAATACTCTTTTTTAAATCTTCAGAGGAATCCGTTGACACACCAATAAGCTGAAAACCTAAGACGTTCAATTCATCTTCAATGGCTTTTAATTGACCCATTTGAACATTACAAAATGGGCACCAACCGCCACGATAAAAAAACAAAATAGTTTTTTTATCGTTAATTATTGATAACAAATCAACTTTGTTATTATCAATAGTAGTAATTATTACTGAAGGGATTTGTTGTCCATTAAGGAGCGGGCGGATGTCATTTGCAGTCTCAGCAATTTTTTTTGCATCAACAGATAAGGCAAAAATTAGTAAAGTAATGGTCGTTATGATTCTAAGCATGAATGTCCTAAGTTATTTATTAATGTTAATACTAATGATAAGACCGACGTTAAGCCATTTATCTTCTTATTAAGTCATATTAAAGTAAGACGATATAGCCTTACCTTTTCAAACTGTTTATTTTAATTTATTAGCAACGGTTTATTTAAATTTGGTTGCTTTTGGTGAAATGATAACTTGGCAATATCGATTACTAGGATTTTTAACAAAATATTGTTGATGGTAACTTTCACTAAGATAAAATTTACTTTGATAATGAAAAAATATCGCTGAACGATATTGTCTGCCTTCATCATTACCTTGGTAGTTAAGTTGGGTGGGGTTGTGCAGTTAAAAGAATATATCCAAGCTCTCTTTTGTGGTGATAATAGCGTCATCAAAAATTAACTGAACGACTTCAACATGACCTGTTCTACCTGTGGTGATATCTTGGTAGCTTGGATTGTCAGTTTGACCACCCATATAACCTGAGACTGCGCTAGCAATACCTCGTACCTTATTAAAGGCGCTTTCAATACACCAGAAGCAGCCAGCAGAAAAGTGTGCAGTATTATAGGTTATAAGAAATGTGCTGATGAAAACGGACTGTAATCTGGTCTCTCTCCGGAAAAAATTTTAGTTCAGTGGTCATTAATCTCATTGCTTGTTCAATATGATTGAGAAAACGACCATAAGTTGGCTCGTTTTTTTCTCCTTGTGGTGCGACAAATATAATTTGTACTTGTTCTACTAACTGATTAGCATCCCATTTACTCAACAGACCACATTGAGCATTTTTTGGATTAAAACCAAGTAGTTGAAACTCGCCAACTGTAGATATACTTTCATCAATACTATGACGCACTATGGGTACTAATCCGTTAGCGATTAATGTTCCGTTACTTAAATTATAATGTTTACACGCTAAAGAAAAGGCGTCGGTAATCATAGTATATAGCGGGTTGTATGGGTCACATGATTCTGGGTCTATGTCTGCCAAATCAAATAAATTATTAGTGACTGGAATAGTCACAATTGCGTAAGTCATTTCATCATGATTTGCTGGAACCTTAAAGTTTTGACTCGCATACCGAGTTTTAACTTGTCTTAACTTATGCGCTACTGACTCCGAGACCCCCTTTTTTCTGGCAAATAAATCATAAGTTAAATGTTGATGGTCTTTTAATCTGATGGTTAACGAGTCAAGCGAAAGTTCGTCAATAAAGATTTTCAATAATTGGTTGAGTTTGTTATGGAATGTGGCAGCGTTTAAGCGAATATCGTCACCAGAAGCTAAAAACAGTAAATTAATCTTTTTTGCACGTACTTCACCATCAAAAAATGATTTAGTTAATTTGTCGGTACAAGGATTATAATAAAATAAAATTTGCTGATTAGTCTGCCATTGATGAATTTCATTGCTATAACGAACCCTAGGTAGTTTATCATTGGCGATAAAAATACTATTATCTATTTCAAACCGGTGGCACAAATCAAAAAATCTTTTTGATAGCTGTTGATAAAACGGCAAGTACTTTTGTGTGTTTTGTATTTTCCATTGAGGGGATAATTGATTAAGTAATTCATTACTTAGAGTAAATTGCGCTATGGCGTATTGGTTATCTCGAGCATTACTTGGGATATAGGCTTTATGAGCTGCACTGCGCTTTCGAATAATTGACATGGCGATTTCCTATTACTAATTTTAGCTAAAACCCATTTAAGAATATTTAATAGAATGAGTTCAATGTTATTTTTGCAAAGTATAATATCGCTTTATGACATTTTTATGGCATTGACAAGCCAATAAGTTATTATCCTATTTTAAATGATATCAGGGGGGACTTACGTTTATGTTAGGTAATCAAAAAATGCTACTTGAAGCGATCAATCAAACCATGCCTTTTGGTAAATACGCAGGAAGAAAGTTATTACAACTGCCTGAGCCTTATCTCGTATGGTTTCATTCAAAAGGCTTTCCTGAAGGGAAGTTGGGTCAACAATTAGCACTCATGTATGAGGTTAAGCTCAATGGTTTAGAAGGAATGTTGCAGCCATTATTAAAATAAAAAGAGAACATTCCGTTTTATTGGTTGATATCGTCTAACGCTCAGTCAGAAAAATAGATGATTAGTCAGAGACAATTAAAAGTTCATCCTAGGTCAGTGTTTTGTATTTCTGCCATAACAATTCCATTTTAGTTTGCCCTTCTATATCTGAGCTGCACAGCTGAACAAACTGTTCTTCAACTTGATTTTCAGGTTTACACAGTGCATTTTCTAAAATAAATAACCGCTTTCCTATGTTAACCAGTAAGTCAGCATCGGCGATATTGAACTCACCAGATTTTCTGAATCCATGAGGGAAATTGACATCATCATAAAGCAGCTCAGAAGCTTTAAAACCGTGTGTTAATTTCATCTTTATCTCTGTTGACAGTTAATATATTTTGGTGGATTATGCGATTAACTAAATAAACGGTAAAACAAATAATAATTATCGTTTCGATAAGAGACTGTAAAATGGATATTGAATTAATTAAAACGTTTTTAGAAGTTAAGGATTGTCGTCATTTTGGTAAAGCGTCTGAAAATTTATACCTTACTCAGGCAGCCGTTAGCACAAGAGTAAGGCAGTTAGAACGATACTTTGGCGTGACATTATTTCATCGGACACGAAATAATATTCAATTAACCTCGGCGGGTGAACGGTTAGTTCCACATGCTGAAAATATGCTCAACACCTTGAGATTAGCAAAGCAAGATGTTGCCTTAGGTTCTGAGCAAGTGACACAAATATCTATTGCCGGAACACCTAATACTTGGGATGTTTATATTCATGATGCCATCTCGAAAATATATACTGACCAACCTCATATTAGCTTAATCGCGGAAATATTATCTCGAGAACAATTAACTCGGCAATTGCTTGAGCGAACATTAGATTTTGCTATTTTATTTGACCCTCCAAAAGTTGATGAGCTTAAAATTGAATCATTACACATGTTCAAATTAATACCTGTAACAACATTCGCCAACAAGATAACCACGGCAGCAGAAGTGCAACGTTATATTATGATTGACTGGGGAACGAGTTTTATTAATTGGCATGCAAAAGAGATAAAAGATATTTCTATTCCCGCTATTAGAACAAGTACCGCCCGGATTGCTTTAGATTTAATGTTACAATGTGGTGGTAGTGCATATTTACCCGATATGCTGGTTAAGCCCTTTATTGAACAAGGCAAACTTTACGAAATTCAGACGCTACCTTTGTTTGAACGTGAAGTATTTAGTGCTTTTCACAAAGAAAATGAAAACGAAGAACGTATTATTAAAATTAAGAACTTACTTAGAGAAGATGAACCTGAAGCGCCTGTTATTATCACTCCTAGATAATCGAGAGAGAGCCTTTATTTACCTTACCAATGATTGATAATTATAAGTAAATTTTTTTTATCGTTAACTTAAAAATCTTTTACTTTTCTTTGGCACCAAAAACAGAGAATATCTGCTTTTATACCACTATCTCTTGGTGCCATAACTATGACCATCGATTCCAAATATGAATTAACGTCCTCTGATGATTCAGAATTTAACAACAACTATCCTAGTGACCTAGGTAATAATGTCGCGGATTTTGATCTTAATACCGCACCAACCGAAGTGAGGAGTTCAAAACAAAGTAATAAACGTAATTATCTTGCTAAAAAAAGAATTGAAGAACTTCACGAAGCGCGTCGACTTAGAAAACTCGAAGATGACTACTACGGTGATTGGGACTAATTTAAATAAGTTTTTAAAAATATCTTATAATTATATCTAGGCTAGTTCTTTTAACTAGTCATACCGTGATTTTCATAGCATCACTTCTGAGTGACTACGTTGAATTTTGCATGCTTAAAGGCAAATTAATGAATATTCTTTTTTTGATGTATGCTTGGGATAAGATTGATCCTGAGACCGACTCCACCTTGCGACTTATTCATGAATGTGTCTCTAGAGACCATACTGTTGCTATAGCTACCCCTCATAATTTAACGATGAGGGACTCTGTTTCAAGTGCTTTTTGTCAGGTATTTAAAAAAGGCTTAGCGACACCAATAAATATTATGTCATTTTATAAAAAAGCAGGGTTTCAAAAATCTCAATTGCCGCTTGCCGGTTTTGACGCGATTATTATGCGCGATAACCCACCATTAAATCCCATTACCCTGAACTTCCTTGATTCTGTTCGTGAAGATGTTTTTATCATGAATGACATTGATGGTTTACGTATTGCCAATACCAAATTATATACCGCATCATTTGATGATCCCAAGAATACATTTATCCCCGTAACGCATGTTTCTAAAACACCGGAATACTTAGTTGACGTGTTACGCGAGTCAGTGTCAGGAAGAATGATCATGAAACCATTAGATGGTTACGGTGGGCAGGGGGTTATTTTAGTTGAAAAGCATGCACAGAAGAGTTTCCATTCATTATTAGAGTTTTATATAAATAGTGGCAAAGGCGGGAATTACGTTATTTTACAAGAATATGTGGAAGGCGCTGAACAAGGTGATGTGCGTATATTGATGCTAAATGGTGAGCCTATTGGGGCGATGAAGCGTGTGCCAGCTTCAAACGAAGTACGTTCAAATATCCATGCTGGCGGAACGGTTGTTAAACACACCTTAACTAAGAATGAAAAAGCACTGTGTAAGCATATTGGTCCTAAATTAGTGCGTGATGGCTTATATTTTGTTGGTATTGATGTCATTAATGAAAAGCTTATTGAAGTTAATGTTCAAAGCCCAGGAGGAATAATGCGGATTAATAAATTAAATAATGTGAAATTGCAAAGAAAGGTTATCGACTTTGTTGAAAGCGTTGTCAATGCTAAAGAGGCCCTTGCCCAACGTAAAAATGAATTCAGAAAGGCGATAGATGATGCTCATATTATCTGAAAAAGAATGTATTGCATTCATTCATAAAGGGGAGTGCTTCCATGCCGAAGTAGAGTCTGGCGGATTTATCATTAAAATTGAAGAATACGCACCAATAATCTGTACTGCTATCCATAATGGCCATAGACTTCGCTCTGAACTTGAAAAATCGTTTTTATTATCTAAAGAAGAACGTTTTTATGAAGAAGACCCTTATACAGACAAGCTTATTTCTTCGTTTCCGATCCAACTTATCGGCAATGATTCTCGATTTGAATATGATCTTAATCGAGCGAAAGCTTTATCAACTTACTTTAAAACGGCATGGAATAAACAAGTTTGGGAAAAACCGTTAAGTCAAAAGCAACGGTTGAAAAGTCATAGCAAACATCAGTCTTTTTACAATGTACTGGAAGCTATTATTACCGTTATCGAAAAGCTATTTAACAACGCCATCGTTTTCGATATTCATTCATACAATTATAATCGAATTGAAAAACACACACCAACGTTTAATATTGGCACAGCCCAAATAGATGTTGAACGCTGGGGAAATGTCGTTGGCCAATGTGAAAAAAAACTCAATCTTATAACCTTACCTAATGTTGATGTTCGCGCGGCCACTGATGAAGTGTTTCATGGCCGAGGTTATTTGATCACCCATGTAAATGCTCATTTTGATAATACTTTAGTGCTTCCCATCGAAGTGAAAAAAATCTTTATGGATGAATTTTCAGGAGATCTTTACCCTCTGGTGCTTGAAGAACTCAAAGCGGGCTTTAAAAATGCGCTTAGTGAAACGGCTGCTTTTTTTGTTAGGCGCTACGGTAAGAAGAAGAAGACACAAAAAGCCGACGTGCTTTCGTCAACCATCAGTAAAGAAGTGTTAGTCCTAGATCATAAACTTTTTAGCCTTTGTAAAAGTATTGAAACATTAAACTTCATCAATCCAATTAATTTATCGGTACAACGTAATCTTTTTTTCAAAAAAAACAGCTATATTTTACCAAACTTTCACTACAAACAACTCGATATTAATACCTATAAATTTAGGGAACAGCTATATAAACTGCCAGTTGAAGAGGTTAATGATGCCGATATTCAGCAACTGTATCGGCATGTTATTGATAACTTAGCGAGTAAAATAGATTTATTGACGACCATAGGTACCGATGACTTTGTTTATAATTCACTCAAATATTATGGTGAACCTAGTCATATTGATATCGCTAATGCACGTTTTTTACTTCATCTAACTTGTGAATATGATGGTGGAGAGGTTAAAACCTTTAATGCGGATGCAGCGGTAGAGTATTTCAAAGAGCAAGCCCAAAAATGGGAACTGATTTGTAGAATTGAAAAATCATCAAAAATTGTCGCAAAAGCTATGGTAAATAATGAAAAAGCATTATTACTAATTAATAAGGATGCTGTATTTACTCAAAAAGAACTTCATGCCTTTGCTTATCACGAGCTTGGTATTCATATGTTAACCACCATTAATGCCAAAAAGTATCCGTTGAAGGTTTTTAGCTTAGGGTTAACAGGTAATACTCATACCCAAGAAGGGCTGGCGCTTTATGCTGAATATCGCTCAGGGAGTTTAACTATTCAGCGATTACAAACCGTAGCGTTGCGGGTTATCGCCGTTCAATACATGTTAGAGCAGGGTGATTTTGTTAAAACTTATCATACTCTAATGAACGAATTTGACCTTGAAAAAAACTTTGTCTTCACCTTAACCACACGTGTCTATCGAGGGGGGGGCTTTACCAAAGATTATCTTTATTTAAAGGGCTTTAGGGATGTCCTTAATTTAGCAAAGGATAATCCAATTGATAATCTTTTAGTGGGAAAAATTGGTACCTTAGATTTTAACGTAACCAATGAAATCGTTGAAAGGGGGATGATTGCCAAACCTCGGCCTTTATTTGATTTAACCTATCAACCTTCAGGTGATGCCGTTTTAGACTTTATTATCGGTTCAATAAAATAAAAACATCTCAATAAGCCCCTTGTTGAGGCTAGCTGATGACTTTTTAAATTTTCACAAACTAATCTCTTAAAATATCAACCATAATATCGTCAGCAATACTTTCTATTGCGCTAACTAAATTGTCGATATTTTTGTCATTAACACAGACCTTTGCCTTTGCTTTAAACATCAGTTGTCCGCTGTAAGCGGCACTTTCTTGCGTGCTTACCAACTTAATTAAGTTACCACCTTGCTCATGGATTACGGATGAAATATCTTGAACTATGCCGTAACGGTCATTTGCTGTCAGTTCTAATACTAAGTTAGCCACTTGTCTTTCAGTGTTAGGCGCTGCAATTTCAATTTGGCAATTTAATGTTTTAATCTCCTTTAATGCAGAGACTAAGTTTTGTAAATGACTCTCTTCCACCGCAATTTCAATAATACCAGCAAATAATCCTGATACGTGATGCATGCTACTGGTTTGCCAATTACCCTGATGTTTTTGAATAGTGTTGGATAAAGTATTTACTAAGCCAGCTTGGTCTTGGCCAATAAATGAAAGTACAATATGATTCATAGTTATTCCTTTGATAAGCTTTGATAAAATTCATAATAAGTTGAAGTGTTCTCATAAAGTATGCCAATTAAGCTATACGACTTAACTGAGAGAATGCTTCAGTTAATGGCTATTTATCGCCTGGATTTGTAATTGAGCTCAATTAAACGCCTTAAATGCGCAACACCATCAATATCGATAGAATTGAATCGCAGGCCTATTTCATATTCATTTTCATGGACAATGGAAATATGCGCGGTTACCTCAGACTTATCATCAACAAGCTGAAAACTTAATTTGCCAGACTTCCCTATAAAGGATTCTTTATTACCGGGAGAACTTATAAGTGCTCCGTTAAACGATATATCGTGAACCAAAACAGGATAAGTGTGTTCCTCAACTTCTAATTTTGCTGTAATTGAGAACAATATACGTGTGAACTGTCGTTTATTTTCCATTTAAACAGAATCTATGTCAATAAACAGGTTCCCCTAGCATAGCTTTAGTTTAAAAAAAAGGCACCTTAAATATGTACTAAGATGCCTACTTTATTGATTTAGTTATATTCTACATAAAATAGCTAGCTAATTTTTTTGTATTTAATTCTATGGGGTTGCACTGCCGCAGGGCCTAAGGTTTTCTTAAGCCACTCTTCATAATCGGTGAAATTACCTTCATAAAAGTTTATTTTACCTTCGTCACGGTAATCTAATATATGAGTAGCGATACGATCAAGGAACCAACGGTCATGAGAGATAACCATTGCGCAACCAGGGAATTCTAACAAAGCTTCTTCTAAGGCTCTCAATGTTTCAACATCTAAATCATTGGTTGGTTCATCGAGTAATAATACATTACCCCCGGTTTGTACTAATTTAGCCAAATGCACACGATTGCGTTCACCACCTGATAGGTCACCGATGATTTTTTGCTGATCGTTACCTTTAAAATTAAAGCGACTAACATAAGCACGACTTGGGATTTCAAAGGTACCAATTTGTAATATATCAAGGCCTTGCGAAATCTCTTGGTAAACAGTTTTACTGTTGTCCATATCATCACGGAATTGGTCAACACTGGCTAGTTTAACCGTATCTCCTAAAACAACTTTACCTGAATCGGGTTGCTCACTACCTGACATTATTTTAAATAATGTTGATTTACCTGCACCATTTGGACCGATAATGCCAACAATTGCCCCTTTAGGTACACTAAAACTTAAATTATCAATTAACACTCTGTCGTCAAATGATTTTGTTAAGTTACTAACATCTAATACATTATCACCTAAGCGTGGGCCAGGTGGAATATAGAGCTCGTTAGTTTCGTTACGCTTTTGATGATCTTGACTATTAAGTTCTTCAAAACGCGCCATACGGGCTTTACTTTTAGACTGGCGAGCTTTAGGGTTTGAACGGACCCATTCAAGCTCTTGTTTAATCGTTCTTTGTAATGCGGATTCACTTTTACTTTCTTGCTCAAGACGGGCATTTTTTTGTTCTAACCACGATGAATAGTTTCCTTCATAAGGAATACCGTGCCCTCTATCGAGCTCTAAAATCCAGCCAGCCACATTATCTAAGAAATATCTATCATGGGTGATTGCTACTACTGTACCGGGGTAATCATGCAAGAAACGTTCTAGCCAAGCGACAGATTCTGCGTCTAAATGGTTGGTTGGTTCATCAAGTAAGAGCATGTCAGGCTTTTGTAGTAGTAAACGACAAAGCGCAACACGGCGGCGTTCACCACCACTTAATACATTTATTTTCTGTTCCCAAGGTGGAAGGCGTAAAGCGTCGGCAGCACGTTCAAGAACATTATCAATATTATGACCATCATTTGCGTTAATAATATCTTCTAATTCGCCTTGTTCTTTTGCTAATGCATCAAAATCAGCATCTTCTTCGGCGTAATCGCTATAGACTTGGTCTAAACGTGCCATGGCATTTTTAACTGTCGAAACTGCTTCTTCCACTGATTCGCGCACTGTTTGATTTTCATCAAGTTGAGGTTCTTGTGGCAAATAACCAATTTTAGTGCCCGCTAAAGCAACCGCATCACCTTCAAACTCTTTATCAACACCCGCCATAATCCGAAGTAAGGTAGACTTACCCGAGCCATTTAAACCTAATACACCGATTTTAGCGCCTGGGAAAAAGGAAAGAGAAATATCTTTTAAAATTGTACGTTTGGAAGTAGAGATTACTTTTGATACTCTATTCATCGTCATGATGAATTTATCTGGAAGTGGCTGAGCCATATTGGAACCTTAAATGAATAAAATAATATTGTCCTATTGTAGAGTTTCCACTAGTGAACAGTCAACGGAGGGAGCAGGATTAGATAATCAAAAACAACCCGCAGTCTATAAAATGGTGCCACCAAACAAATTCAAATTTGTGAAGGCAAATGAAGGGGAACAAGATAGATTTACTTTAGTAACCACTATTTTAAATGAGCTGCTCCCATAGGCCTATAATACAATGCTTAGGATACGTTATCGCAGACTTTATCTAACGATTAGAATTGTCAGGGGTAAATTAAATATTAAAGGCAGTGTTAAGACTCATTGCTGCCTTTAATATTCCATCTCAGAACGCTAACTTTTGCCACTTTGAACTAAACCGCTCCGCGGTAATGGTGTGTTTGGCAAGCACCGTTCATCCCTATAACACATTCACTTTTTCCTACACTAAGTTTGAGGCATGTCGCCTCACCTTAGATTGGAGAATACCCTATGAACATCAGCCCATACTTTTCAGCACAACTACGCAAACGGTTTAACGAAGACATGATTATGCGTAAACTCGCCACTAAAACACAAATTGCGTATATCCGTGGTGTGAATAAACTCTGTGACTATTTACAACGCTCACCTAAAACAACCACCCAAGAGTAGTTACGTGAGTGTCAACTTTTCATGGTTAATCACGGTGTTTCGGGTATTACCGTTAATGCCACGCTTACGGCATTAAAGTTCTTCTTCCAGATAACCTTAGACAAACCTGAAGTGGTTACACGAGTTTGTCCTGTGACGGTTGCACGTAAGTTACCCGTAGTATTAAGTTTAGAAGAAGCTAAACGCTTTATGTTCTGTACAGCACACCCTAAATACAAAGCGGCGTTAGCTGTCGCTTATGGCTCTGGTTTACGCGTCAGTGAAGTGGTGTCCCTAAAGGTCAGTGATATTGATAGCTTTGAGAGGCCTTTTTTGTGAATTAAAAATGACAATAATATTAAATCGTCTCTCGTTTGGTCTGTTGTTGAAAGTATTCCTGTACATGAAGATATCAAGTTAGGCCGCGAAAATAATCAACGCTATGTAAATGCTTGGATTGCCTCAATGGAAAACCTAGCAAAATGTGGAATTAAAAAAATTTGTTATAATTTTATGCCAGTAATTGATTGGACTCGAACGGATTCAAAATTTCAATGACCCAATGGGGGTTACGCATTAAGATTTGGCCAACAAAAGTTTGCCGTACTAATATTTTATATTATCTTCTAGGGTCTAATACTGATCAGTTAACAATTTTGGACGATCAGTTGACCGATCTTTCAGGTACGGTATAAAGACTTCTTTATTGTATGGTTGTCTTTCATTGAATTATCTCAAGCGCTCTAAAAGCTTGATCTAAGGTCTGTTATTTTCATTCACCTATTTGTTCAAATGCTTACAGCTAGATATTTAAAAAAACTCGCTAAACACGAAAAAGATAAAAGACTAAAAATAGATATTTTGTTCTTTATCACTTTAAAAAGAGCGAAAGTCGCATTCAAATAGCACGCTTTGGTCTACAAAATAAGAACAAAAAAATGCCGCTATTAATAAGCGGCATTTTTAACACAATGTTTAAAACATTAATCTACAATTGCAAGATGATTAGTCTTTTTGAACAGTCGCTTCAGCAGAGCTATCGTAAGTAGTACTTAGATCGTCATCCGCAACATAAGTTTCAAAGTCTTCAGACAGAACAGTCGAATCTGTTTCATCAGCAATCACGATGTCATCAGCTAGTAATTCTTTAGCTGACTCTTTCGAAGAACTACCGATACGGATTTGATACGTTTCTGTTGCTGTCCCTGTATTAATTGCAAGATAAGGGCCGTAGAACGTTGTACCGCCATCAATTGACACAGAATAACCTGTTGTAGTCCAATCAATAACTACATCAATATTAGTATCATCAAAATAAGTTAAGCCATCAATGGTTTGTTGAGATTTTGATGCATCAC
>CAWVSL010000018.1:0-46824 GCA_963933115.1 uncultured Colwellia sp. | reverse complement strand
CCTTGCTGGTTTTCAAGACCAGTGCATTCGACCACTCTGCCATCTCACCACAGCCATCAAACAATTGCTTGCTTGAAGACGGTGCGAATAATAGAGTGTCCAAAAACACTTGTAAAGACTTTATTAACCAAAAGTGATTGTTTGCTAGAAAATTAACCATATTGATGTCAATTCAGCCAAAAGAGTTATAAATGCAAGAGAAAGAACGTTGCCGATGTTCATGGTTAGACACCAACAAACCGGATTATGTCGCATATCATGATGAGGAATGGGGCGTACCCGTCTTTGATGATAATAAACTGTTTGAGTATTTAACGCTTGAGTCAGCACAAGCCGGTTTAAGTTGGTACACCATTTTAAAAAAACGTGAGGGTTATCGAAAGGCGTTTGCTAATTTCAATGTTGATATAGTTGCTTCATTTGACAACGATAAAGTAGAGCAGCTTATGTTAGATAAAAACATTGTTCGCCATAGAGGTAAAATAGAAGCCGCCATTAACAATGCTAAAATATTTATTACCATTCAAAATGAATTTAACAGCTTTAGTGATTATATGTGGGCTTTTGTTAACCATAAAACCATGGTTAATCACTATGATGACGATGACAAAAGCCCCACGACTAGTGTAGAGTCAGACAGATGGTGTAAAGACCTTAAAAAAAGAGGCTTTAAATTTGTTGGGCCAACGATTTGTTATTCTCATATGCAAGCTTGCGGTATGGTTAACGATCACAGTATGTTTTGTTACAAAAGAAAACAAATTATTGACCAATTTCATCAGGATTAGCCATGGTAATTTAAAAAACACCATGTCATAATATGTCAAAGGGTTGATTACTGAATTTAAAGATTAGATTATTAATATTGAATTTTTAGTTAATACCCCCATCTAATCTAATATATACAATTAGTTTTATAAGGAATGTTTATGCAATCTAATACGAATTTAAATGCAGCTAGTCAAAGCTCAGCTATTGAGATTAACAAAGTATTAAAAAATACCTATATGTTGTTATCAATGACTTTGGTTTTCAGCACGGTTACTGCTGTAATTTCAATGGCAATGAATTTATCTCATATGGTGGCTTTAGTCATGATGCTAGGGGCGTTTGGTGTCATGTTTGTTGTTAACAAAAAAGCAGAACAAAGCAGTGGTGTTTTTTGGCTATTTGCTTTCACTGGTTTAATGGGCGCTTCTTTAGGGCCAATGCTTAACTATTATGCGGCAATTGATCCTTCATTAATTATGCAAGCCTTAGGTGGAACTGCACTCATTTTCTTTGCATTATCTGGCTATGCCTTAACCAGTAAAAAAGACTTCTCCTTTATGGGTGGCTTTTTAATGGTAGGTTTACTTGTTGTTATCATTGCTGGTATTGCTAACTTGTTTTTCCAAGTGCCTGCAGTATCGCTAGCGCTAAGTGCAGCAATTATTATGATAATGTCTGGTTTGATTTTATTTGATACCGGTAGAATCATTAATGGCGGTGAACGTAATTATATTCGTGCAACCTTGTCATTATATTTAAGTGTTTATAATATTTTTACCAGCCTATTACATCTATTAGGTGTTTTTGGTAGCGATGATTAATTTCATTAAATTGATTTAAAAATTCGATAAACGCTTTATAATGAGCCTCGCACTGCGGGGCTTTTTTATGAGATAAGTAAACTCACTGCTCCCTATTCTCACTTAAGGATATGAAAAATTGCGCTCTTTGGCTGTTATTATAACCACACCTCCCAATAGTAACTTAACTGCTACTGCGCTTAATTATATTGAGTTAGCGCTTGAGCAAGGTGTTAATATACTTGGTGTCTTTTTTTATCAAACAGGTGTGCTTAATGCTAATGAATATATAGCCCTAGCAAGTGATGAATTTCAAACTACTCAACAGTGGCAGTTATTGCACCAAAAATATCAACTTCCCCTACATTTATGTTACACCGCTGCTGAAAAAAATGGTTTAAGTGATGAAAAAGCCACTAACAACATTGCTGCTCATTTTACTGTCTCTGGCTTAGGTGAGTTGGTTGAGTTAACAAGTGCTGCAGATCGTGTGGTTCAGTTATGACCGCAGCTATTGAAACCAATAATGAAGAACCAACAATCGTCGCTATTCTCAACTCTACAGCGCCTTTTTCATCAACCAATGGTAAAGATGCTTTAGACTTAGCCTTAATTTTTGGCTCTTATGAGCAATTGACTAGCCTATTTTTTCAAGGTGATGGTGTCTGGCAACTTATCAATAACCAAGATGCTACACTGATACAAAGCAAAGATTACCTCAAGACATTCGCGGCATTGACGTTTTATGACATTGAAAATATTTATGTTTGTCAGCACTCGTTAAATGAGCGAGGTTTAACCGATAGTCAGTTTACTATCGGTAATGTCATTGTTTTAAATAAACTAAAGTTTAGTGAGCGACTTCACCAACATAACGTTATCTTTAGATTTTAACACGGCGGTTTTATCATTTTTAATCCCTTGAACAGTTTGATAAGCATAAAGAGTTAACCTGTATGACTTTATTACATTTAGTCCGAAAATCAGCCTTTGAGACCTCTGACTTCCAGCAGTGCATAGATACCCTAGCCTTTGGTGATCAAGTCGTACTACTTGATGACGGTTGCTATAACATCCGTCATCAACTCATAAATAAGCTGACAGAGGTCATGGTGGTTAAAATTCATGCCGATGCTCGTGCTATTGCTATACAAGCAGGTATGTTAGCTATCTCAATGGACGATTTAATTGAGCTGACCTTCAAACATAACAGTGTCGTTACCTGGCAATGATCCTTAACTATAATAACCAAGAAATAAAAACTGACAACCAAGGTTATCTACTCGATTTTACTGTTTGGGATCAAGGGTTAGCAAAATTATTAGCCGAAAATGATGAGTTTTTACTTAGTGATGCTCATTGGGAAGTGATTAATTTTGTTCGTCAGTTTTATTTAACGTATAACACTTCACCCGCGATTAGAGCATTAACGAAAGCGATGAAAGTTGAATTGGGTGAAGATAAAGCAAATAGCCGTTACTTGTTCAGACTCTTTCCTGAGGGTCCAGCCAAGCAAGCAACAAAGTATGCCGGTTTACCTAAACCCAAACGATGTTTGTAATCTAGTTGATATAACGTTAGGCTTTTAATTACTTTGATGGCTAAGTCAGTCAAACTATCTTCCGATAGATAACAACCCCATGGCGTTAATCGCTATTTTCTCATTCTTTAATACGAATAATATGACATAAAAAAAGGCTGCCTAAGCAACCTTTATTTATGTGTCTCAATAATAATTAGCTATTACCATCTTCAACACGGCTTTTAAGTTTCTGTCCTGGTCTAAAGGTTACTACCTTACGTGCTAAGATAGGAATGTCTTCACCGGTTTTAGGGTTACGCCCTGGACGTTCTTTTTTCTCGCGTATATCAAAATTACCAAAACCAGAAAGCTTGACTTGATCTCCACTTTCTAGGGTTTCACGTATTTCTTCAAAAAACACTTCTACCATATTTTTTGCGTCACGCTTACTCAGCCCAACTTTTTCGTACAAATGTTCTGCTACTTCTGCTTTAGTAAGTGCCATGACTTAATTCCTCAGTGTTGCATCTAATTCCGCTGATAAAGTGGTAACAACTCGATTAACGACATCATTAATGTCTTTTTCTTCGAGTGTTTTCTCATAATCTTGTAATATCATGGCGATTGCCAAACTCTTAAAACCAGGCTCAATGCCGTGACCACGATATACATCAAATAAGCTTATATCAATTAAATGCTTTCCGCCAATCTTTTCAATAAGTTGTAATACTTTTTTTGCCTCAACATCTTCTTTTACTACTAGGGCAATGTCTCTTCTGTTTGCTGGAAAGCGAGACAATTCAGTAGCTAGAGGGATTTTCCGCGTTAATACTTCGGATAATAACAACTCAAAAATAAAAGTACGACTTTTAAGACCTAATTTTCTTTCTAATTCAGGATGTAAGGTTCCAACATGGCCAACCAGTACACCATCACGGGTTATTTTTGCTGTTTGTCCCGGGTGAAGTGCCTCAATTTCAGCTGCTGAAAATTCATAAGCTGCTGGGTCTTGAGTTAATGACAATAAAGCTTCAACATCACCTTTAATATCAAAAAAGTCACTGACCGACTTTTCCATCGACCAATGTTCATCAACACGTGCTCCGCCAATAACACCGGCAATCATATTTTGCTGACGAACACCATTTTCAGCAAGCTCGTCAGGTACAAAGCGTAAGCCTACTTCAAAAAGACGAACACGTTGCTGTTGACGGTTTTGGTTATAAACAACTGATTGCAGTAATCCGGTCCATAAACTCAAGCGCATAACTGACATTTCAGAAGAAATAGGATGCGGTAAGACCATCACCTTTTGCTCAGGAAATAATAACGACTGTACTTTAGGGTCAACAAAACTATAGGTAATCGCTTCTTGATAATCACGATTAACTAATACTTGGCGCAGTTTACTGACCGATAACTTAGCTTCTTTTTGGCTTCGCATCGCTAAATAAGCTTTAGGGGCTAAGTTAGGGATATTGTTATAGCCAAAAATCCGAGCCACTTCTTCAATGAGGTCTACTTCGATTTTAATATCAAAGCGATAAGCCGGCACAACTACTTGCCAAACTTTACTTTCATCGTCACCTGAGCTTTCAACAGTAAACTCTAAACGCGTTAAAATTTCAGTGACTTGGGCATCGTTAATATGATGACCGATACGAGCATCAAGCATTTTACGGCGTAAGGACACTGATTTTTTTAATGGTATATCTGCTTCAGATTTAGCTTCAACAATAGGTCCTGCTTGACCCCCAACAATGTTAAGTAACAATTGTGTCGCTCTTTCCATCGCATTACGCTGTAACTCAGGATCAATACCGCGCTCGTAACGATGCGATGCGTCGGTATGTAAGCCGTATTGACGGGCTTTACCTAAAATAGCGAGCGGTGCAAAAAAAGCACTTTCTAAGAAAATGTCTGTTGAGCTATTACTGACACCTGAATGTAAGCCACCAAAGATACCGGCAATCGCTAATGCTTTACCACCCGCTTGCCCTTTGTCTGCTATTACTAATGTTTGAGCAGAGAGTTTTACTTCATTTTCATCCAATAAAACTAATGTTTCATCTTGTTTAGCAAAACGGACATTAATACCACCTTCAATTTTATCTAAATCAAAGGCATGCATTGGGTGACCTAGTTCTAACAGTACATAGTTAGTGACATCAACAACGGGATCAATAGCACGAGTACCACAACGGCGAAGTTTTTCTACCATCCATAAAGGGGTAACTGCATTGGCATTAATCCCTTTAATAACTCGGCCTAAATAGCGAGGGCATGCTTGCCCTGCTTCAATAGTGATCTCTCTAATATCGTCTATTGTTGGGGCTACCGCTTCAATCACTGGCTCAGTAACCGATAAACTGTTTAACACCCCTACTTCTCGTGCTAAACCTTTAAGGCCTAAACAATCACCACGGTTAGCCGTTAAATCAACATCAATGGTGACATCATTTAAGTCTAAGTAGTGGCGCACACAAGCGCCAATTGGCGCATCTGGTGCAAGTTCCATAATACCATCAGAACTATCCGCTAAACCTATTTCAGACTCGCTACACAGCATGCCATATGAAGGAACGCCCCGTAATTTCGCTTTTTTAATTTTGAAGTCGCCAGGTAGAACCGCGCCGACAGTGGCAACCGCAACTTTTAATCCTAAACGGCAGTTTTTAGCACCACAAACAATATCAACTAATTCACCTTCATTAAAATCTGGTCCTAAATTAATTTTAGTTACTTGTAATTTATCAGCATCAGGGTGAGGACCACACTCAACAACTTCACCGACCAATACACCGGTAAATTCACCTGCAACAGGTTCTACGCCGTCAACTTCTAAACCCGCCATAGTAATTTGATGCGCTAATTCTTCTGAGGTTATCGCAGGATTTACCCACTCACGTAACCATGATTCACTAAATTTCATTATGCGTTTCCTACTTGAACTGTTTTAAGAAGCGAAGATCGTTTTCGAAGAATGCGCGTAAGTCATTCACGCCATATCTCAACATCGTTAAGCGCTCTACGCCCATGCCAAAAGCAAAGCCGGTATAAACTTCAGGGTCAATACCAACACTACGTAAAACATTAGGGTGAACCATGCCACAGCCTAAAACTTCTAACCATTTGCCATTTTTACCCATTATATCGACTTCGGCTGAAGGCTCGGTAAAAGGAAAATAGGATGGGCGGAAACGAATCTCGACTTCCTCTTCAAAAAAGTGATGAAGAAAGTCGTGTAAAATACCTTTAAGGTGAGTAAAGCTGACATCTTTATCAACCATCAAACCTTCAACCTGGTGAAACATCGGGGTATGAGTTTGATCATAATCATTACGATAAACTTTACCGGGAGAGATAATCCTCAATGGCGGTTTTTCAACCTCCATGGTACGAATTTGCACACCAGACGTTTGTGTGCGTAACACTAACTTAGGATTAAAGTAAAAAGTATCGTGATCTTGACGGGCGGGATGATGTTCAGGGATATTTAATGCATCAAAATTATGATAATCATCTTCAATTTCTGGGCCGTCTTTAACTTCAAAACCTAAGTCACCAAAAAAGCTTTCTATACGTTCGATCGTACGAGTAACTGGGTGAAGGCCCCCTATTTGAGTGCCTCTACCTGGCAATGTAACATCAATTGACTCAGCTGCTAATTGTGCTTTAATTTCTTCATTACGCAATAATTCACCACGAGCAACAAGTAACTTTTGAACATGTTGCTTAGCAATATTAATCACTTGACCTGCTTTGGGTTTGTCTTCTTTTGGTAGTTTACTCAAACCTTTCATTTGTTCAGTAAACAAACCTTTTTTACCTAAAAAGTTCACACGAACTTGATCAAGTGCAGCGGGATCGGATGCAGTGGTAATAGCTTGCTCAGCCTGCAAGACTATATCGTCTAATGTTAAATCGTCTAAATTCATGAGCTCCTCGGGTGCGAAATTATTTTTTGGCTAGACTAAATTGATAAATAAAATGGTGGATGATTTTACACAATTAATCACTGATAAAGTAGCGGAAATAGCTGTTTAGTTGAAAATAAGTAGCATATACAGCCTTTTTTTGGATATTAGCTTAAAATATTCTAACCAAGGCTATTTAAAATATAAATTACCACATATACTGTTGTTATATACAGTACTATAACAGTGGTTGATTATGAAGATTATTCCAATATACATTGAAGCCGGCATTAGTGGCTTTGAAAGCCCTGCGGCAGAATATAAAGAGCTGGGTTTATCACTTGACCAATTGTTAATATCAAATCCCAACGCAACCTTCATAGGCCTTGCTAAAGGTCAGTCAATGCAGGAAATAGGCATTTTTGAAGACGATATTTTAATTGTTGACCGCGCCAAACAGGCAAAGTCAGGTGATGTTATTGTCGCTAATTTCAACGGTTGCTTTGTTTGTAAAATATTGGACAAGAAAAAAGCTAAATTACTTTCCGCATCCCCCTTGTTCAAAGCTGTGCATATTAATGAGTGTGACGAGTTTCAAATAGAAGGGGTAGTCACTCGCTCTATTCGCATGCTTTTACCATCAACTGAGTTAATCTCATGTATGCTTTAGTTGATGCGGTTTCTTATTACGCCAGTGCGGAAAAGGTCTTTGACCCAAGCATAAGAAAAAAACCCGTGGTGGTATTAACGAATAACGACGGTTGTATTTGTGCCGTTTGCCCTATCGCTAGACAACTGGGTATTCCAAAATTTACGCCTTATTTTCAAATTAAGCACCTTTTAGCTAAACACCAAGTCATCGTTCGGTCATCCAATTATGAACTTTATGCTGATTTAAGCGAAAAAATGATGAATGTTATCGGCCGTTATTGTGACAACCAATATGTCTACTCTATTGATGAGTCATTTTTGCACTTTAAAAACTATCGCTATATTGATAATTGGCATGACTATGGTCATAAAATAAGAACCGCTGTTTGGCGTGAAACGCGATTACCCGTTGGCGTTGGTTTTGGTACAACACCCACGTTAGCTAAGGCGGCTAATCATGCAGCAAAAAAACTCACAGGTTTTAATGGCGTTGCCGTAATTAATGATGACAGTTCACGTAAAGAAATACTGACTAGAATGACAGTTACCGATGTTTGGGGTGTTGGCTCAAAAATAGGAAAACGCTTAAATATCTTAGGAATTAACAACGCATGGCAGCTCGCTAATCAGTCATCCAAAGTAATGAAAAAACAGTTTAGTGTCGTACTTGAAAGAACGATTAATGAGCTCAATGGCATGGTATGTTTAAATTGGCATGAGAGTAAACCAGACAAACAAGGGATTTTTTCCACCCGGAGTTTTGGCCAAGTCATTAATCAATATCAACCACTTAAATCAGCAATAACTAACCATGGCTGTCGAGTGGCAAGAAAAAGTAGAAAACAACAATCACTGATTAAACGCCTGTTGATATTTGCGGCCAGCTCACCTCATGATGATAATTATTATAAAAAATCTTTGATTTATGAATTCCCAGTAGCAACAGACAATACCTTAAAAATCGCAGAAGCTATTTCTTTTGCTGTTAACGATATTTATTTACCTGGAATTAATTTTTATCGCTGTGGCGTTGGCGCTATTACACTAGAAAACAAAAACTTTCAGCAACAAGATTTTTTTAACATCAGTGTTGATAACCCTGAGCTAATGAAATGTTATGATGAGATCAATCACAGGTATGGCAATGGCATGGTCGAAGTAGCAGCAGCCGGTCAAGCCGAAAAGTGGCAAATGCGCCGACGCTTTTTATCACCAAGTTATACCAGTAAATGGCAAGACATTCCTAAAATTCAATGCTAAATGATAGTATTTATCATCAAAATAAACTGCTAAGTCAGTCAGTCTAGCTCTACGCCCTATCGAACTCAAATTAGTCCATGATGACTTTCATTAGTAAACATTTTTTGTTTGCCTAATTCATGTTGTATAAAAAACTTGTACTGTCACTAAGGCGACAGAAATATTAAATGATACCTTTAATATTTGTTTATTATTTAAAAATGAGTATCAAAAATGCCTGCACCTATTATCAATCGTCGAGACATTGAATTTTTCCTCTATGAAATGTTTGATGTTGAGTCTTTAACTAGTCGCGAACGTTATAAAGACCATGACAAAGAAACTTTTAATGCTGCCATAGATATCGGGCAAGCGGTTGCTGAAAAATACTTTCTGCCAATTCGTCAAAAAGTAGATGCTAATGAACCGACTTTTGATGGTGAAAAAGTGCAGATGATCCCAGAAATAAAAGTCGCTTTAGATGCGGTAGTCAATGCTGGTTTAACATGTCCAACAAGTGATTATGGAATGGGCGGCATGCAACTTCCTCTCGTTGCAGCAAGTGGTGCTTTTGCTTATTTATCTGCCGTTGCCAGTACCACACTTGGTTATATTTCATTAACCCATGCCAACTGTAACCTAATTGAATCACACGGCACCCCAGAGCAAATTGAAAAGTGGGTACGACCAATGCGTGAAGGTCGATTTGCTGGCACTATGGCAATGACGGAACCAGGTGCTGGCTCTGGCCTTGCTGATCTGACAACAACAGCTATTAAAAATGAAGATGGCGATTACCGTTTAACTGGTAACAAAATTTATATCTCAGGTGGTGACCATGACCTTAATGAAAATATTATTCATTTGGTATTAGCTCGCATTAAAGGTGCTCCTAAAGGGATCAAAGGTATTTCACTTTTTATTGTACCAAAGTTTTTAATCAATAATGATAGCAGTATTGGTCAACGTAACGAAGTTGCCTTAGCCGGCTTATTTCACAAGATGGGTGGCCGTGGCCATACCTCTGCAGCATTAAGTTTTGGTGAGCAAAATGGTGCAGTAGCCTACCTAGTGGGTGAAGAACACAAAGGCTTAATGTACATGTTTCATATGATGAATGAAGCAAGGATATTAGTAGGTACTGGCGCTGCTTTGACCGCACTTACTGGTTTTCAGTACTCATTAGATTATGCAAAGGAACGACCTCAAGGCCGTTTATTGTCGTGTAAAGATCCTGAATCACCACCGGTTAATATAATTGAGCACCCTGATGTAAGGCGCATGCTGTTAACACAAAAAGCCTACTCAGAAGGCGCTTATGCACTTTGTTTGTATGGGCATCAGTTAGCCGATGACGAAAAAACAGCACCAACAGAAATTGAGCGCTCGCATGCCTCAACTATCTTAGATTTTCTCACCCCAGTTATTAAGAGCTGGCCTTCAGAATGGGGACCAAAGTCAAATGATTTAGCCATTCAGGTCTTAGGTGGTCATGGTTACTGTAATGAACATCCCGTAGAGTTATTTTATCGTGATAACCGTTTAAATCCTATCCACGAAGGCACTACAGGTATTCAGTCACTTGATTTACTTTGTCGTAAAGTTCCAATGAAGAGCTTCACTGGTTATAACACTTTTTTAAACGAGATAAGTAAAACCATTATTGAAGTAAAACAAGTGCCGAGCTTGTCAAGCTATGCCAGTGAGCTAAAGTCAGCAATTGAAAATTTGAAAGTAGTAACAACGACAGTAATCGCTCAATCCCAGGTACAACACATTGATTTAGTTTACTCAAATTCTGTCAGTTACTTAAATATGTTTGGCCATATCACTATTGCCTGGTTATGGCTAAAGCAGGCAGCGATTGCTCAAAAAGCGATAGAAAACAAGCCACATAGTCATGATGAAAAATTTTATAATGGTAAAATTCAAGCGATGAAATACTTTTTCAATAGTGAATTACCACTAACTTATCACTGGGGGAACTTGGTGAAAAATATCGACAGCGCCAGTTACGATACCCAAGCTGATTGGTTATAACACTTTAGTTAGATAGGAAAATATTATGTTTAAATATAAAGCACCACAACGTGATTATCGATTTGTCATGCAAGAATTACTCGATTGTAAAAGCCATTATAAGGATCTTGGTTATGACGACGCTAACGAAGAAATGGTTGATGCTATTTTATCTGAAGCAGGAAAATTCACCGAACAAGTCATTGCGCCCATTAATCAAATAGGTGATCAACAAGGTTGTCATTGGGAAAACGGAAAAGTCACTACACCTGATGGTTTTAAAGAAGCTTATCAACAGTATATTGAAGGGGGTTGGCCAACGCTCTCTCAGGCTGAAGAGTTTGGCGGACAAGGTCTGCCCCACTCATTAAATACCACTATTAGTGAAATGCTTTCAGCAGCCAATCATAGTTTTTCTATGTATCCAGGTTTAAGCCATGGTTGTATGTTTACTCTAGAAGATCATGGTACAGAGCAACAAAAAAAGATGTTCATGCCAAAGCTTGTTGACGGTTCATGGACCGGCACTATGTGTTTAACAGAGTCTCACTGCGGAACTGATTTAGGGTTGTTACGCACTAAAGCAGATTTAAATGAAGACGGTAGCTATTCATTAAACGGCAGTAAAATATTTATTTCCGCCGGTGAGCATGACATGTCCGACAATATTGTCCATCTAGTGATCGCCAGGGTTGCTGATTCTCCTGCGGGAACTAAAGGTATTTCATTATTTATTGTGCCTAAATTCAACGTTAATAACGACGGATCACTTGGCAATAAAAATGGTGTAGGGTGTGGCTCTATTGAACACAAAATGGGCATTAATGCTAACGCCACTTGTGTGATCAATTTCGATAATGCAAAAGGCTATTTGATCGGTCAAAAAGATCGTGGTTTACATTGTATGTTCACCTTCATGAATGGCGCCAGGTTAGGTGTCGCCAATGAAGGGGTGGCTGCATCTGAGGCTTCTTTTCAAGGGTCTTTAGCTTACGCAAAAGATAGACTGCAAATGCGTTCAATGAGCGGTATTAAAAACCCTGATGGCCCTGCTGACCCAATAATTGTTCATCCTGATGTTAGACGCATGCTATTAACACAAAAGTCGATCACTGAAGGAGGACGAGCATTAGTGGCAAGCTTGGCTCAATTAGTTGATATCACCCATGCAGGAAAATCAGATCAAGATAAAATTGATGCTAATGATCGGTTAGCACTTTTAACCCCGATCGCTAAAGCATTTTTAACCGAAACAGCGGTAGACAACACCAGTTATGGAATTCAAGTACTCGGTGGCCATGGTTTTGTTAAAGAATGGGGTATGGAGCAATTACTGCGTGATACTAAAATATGTTGTATCTATGAAGGAACTACGGGTATTCAAGCACTTGATTTAATTGGCCGAAAAATACTTGGCAATAACTGCGTGATGTTAAATGACTTTTGCAATGAGATAGTTGCATTTTGTAAAAAAAATCAATCGGGTAAGATCTCAGAGTACTGTGCAACCTTGCAGGAATATGTTGAGTTATGGCTAGAAGTCACAGAAGACATAGCGATGAAAGCAGCTAAAGACCCTGATGAAATTGGCGCCGCTTCTGTCGATTATTTAATGCTTTCAGGCTACATCACCATTGCCTATATGTGGATTAAAATGGCTAAAACTGCACAAACGGCCCTAGAGTCAAAACCAACAGAAAGTGATTTTTATCAAGCTAAACTTCAAACAGCTGACTTTTACTTTGAACGTGTTTTACCTAAAGCACATGGTCACTTAGCCTGTTTAGGTAATGGCGCAAAAAGTTTGATGTCAATAAAAGCCGAACATTTTCAGTTTTAGGCGCAGATCAATGTCGGTAATAATAAAGCTATAAACATCAATTTATAAGTAATGGTTTACGCCTATAACAACTAACAATAGGCGTATAATTCAATATAAATAATATTTAAGCTAGAGTTATCAATTCAACAGATAGCTTATAGGTTTTGCACAATAATCTCAGGGATCTTATAAATACTTACCTTATGACCCCTTTCTTTTAACAAACTTACTAGGTTAATCAACTAACTTAAGCCAACTTAAAAAATCAAGTTTAAAAAATTAATAAGGTATTTCAAATGATCACCACCCTTTTTTTACTCTATAAGCATGCGCTAGCAACTATATTTTTTATTTTTATTACCTTTCTATCTCTGCAAAGTAAGGCAAACGATTTCCCTAATGTTGAACACCAAGCCATTACTATTTGGAGCCAGGGAAGCCGACTCGCCGGTGATATTTATAAACCCAAAGGGCTTATGTCTACCGACAAGTTACCCGGTATTTTAATGGTACCCGGTTGGGGTGGTAGCAAAAAAAATATTGGTCAAAAATATGCCCCTTATTTTGCAGAACAAGGTTTTATTGTATTAACCTTTGACTTTAAAAGCTGGGGTGAAAGTGAAGGCTACCTAGTTGCAGTAGCACCTTTGGCTAAATTAAAAGATACAAAAGATGTCATGGTAACCACAAGCCATGTCCGCGATATAATCAATCCATTTACCATGTCAGCAGACGTTCGTGCTGCACTTCATTATTTAGGCGGTGAGCCACAAGTGATTCCTAACAACCTTGGAATTTGGGGCACCAGTATGGGAGGTGCTCTAGCCTTGGTTGCGGCCGCTAACGATGATAGGGTCAAGGCCTTAGTTAGTCAGATGAGTCCTGTTAATCACCAATATAACTTAAGTGCTTTTCCTAAGAGTAAAATGCGTCAAGTAGAAACCTTTAAAGCCCGAGGTGTCATTACAACATTTCCTGGTCCTAAAAGTAGAGTTAACCCCTTGTTATCAGGTTTCCCCGACTGGGTTGCAATGAAGCGCTTTGATCCACTTTCGTATGCCTATAAGTTAACAGCACCAACATTAATTATAGATGCAGACCAAGAATCTTTATTTGATACCAAACAAAACGGTCAATTGCTTCACCAGCGAATAAAGACACGGCTGGACTCGCGTTATATAACTTATCCGGGTAAACATTATGATATGTACCAAGGTGAAAACCTTAAGGCTGCTAGAAATAGTGCCTTACAATGGTTTATAAAAAATCTAAATAATAATTAAATATGAGCCATCAACAGTGACTATGGTCATAACCTTTGACCTACTCACTGTTTTACATTAAAAAAAACATCTAGAACTTATCGGCCCTAAATATTTGTAAGTTACACATTGTGTAATAAAGACCCTTCATTTCGAACAGTATTTCATAAAAATTGTACACTTTAATGACTATTTCATGCCAGGTTAATACTTTAAACTTTATTGAAATTCACATTAAATTAGAAGAAGAAAAATGACCTTATTTTTGGATGTAAATACGCTTAGTACAATAGTCAATAAAACAGGTATCCCTGAGTTTATGAAAGGCTTGCTCAGTTATATGGAGCAAGACTTTAAACAATGGTTAACATTTGATAAATCAGCAAGAACCGCAGCCCATAGTAAAGAGGGTGTTATCGAGTTAATGCCTATTGCTAACGATGAAATTTTCAGTTTTAAGTACGTTAATGGCCATCCTAAAAACCCAACAAAAGGCCTTTCTACCGTTATGGCTTTTGGTGCATTATCAGAAGTGGACAGTGGTTTCCCTAAACTTGTTTCAGAGCTGACCTTATCTACCGCATTTCGCACCGGGGTAACATCGATAATGGCAGCAAAAGCATTGGCGAGACCTTCATCACGTATTATGGGGATTATAGGTTGTGGTGCCCAATGCGAATTTCAAGCCATCGCTTTTCATACCTTATTAGGCATTAATGAAATTAGAATTTTTGATATTGACCCAGAAGCGATGTCAAAAGTAGCCGGTCACTTAGCGCATTACCCTGAACTGAAGCTTATTCAAAGTTTATCCGCCAAAGATTGTGTACAAGGTGCTGATATTATTACGTCGATAACGGCTGACAAGACTAACGCAACAATCATAACGCCAGAGATGATTGAACCAGGTATGCACATAAATGGTGTAGGTGGTGATTGTCCGGGTAAAACAGAAATACATGCCAATGTATTAACATCAGGAAAGATTTTTGTTGAACATGAACCACAAACACGTGAGGAAGGTGATATTCAACAATTGGCAGCCGACCACCCTGTCCATCCGTTATGGCGAGTAATATCAGGGTTTGATATTGGTAGGGACTCAGAACAGCAAGTCACTATTTTTGACTCTGTGGGTTTTGCTCTAGAAGATTTTTCAACTTTACGCTACCTATATGATTTAGCGACTAAATTAAAACTTGGTGAGAAAATTGAATTGATGCCTACGCTTGAAAGTCCCAAAGACTTATTTGCCCAAACCAAGTTACACCATAGTGTTAACTAGTTTTTTTGATCAAGCAAATTTTCATCATATATTAACCAATACAAACTGAGTAAGTGGATAGCAGATGTCTAACAATTATAATGTCAATAATAAGGCGGTTAAACCGCCAAGTATCATGGACTCAATTTTACCCATTATTTGCTTAGTCTTAATGTTATCCACTGGGGTTATTTATTTTGGTGATAACTCTTCCTATGGTCCAAACCAAATAGCTCTTTTATTGAGTATGGGTGTTGCCATCATTATTGGCTTTAAGAACGGCCATAGTTGGGCATCAATGGAAGAAGCAATAATAAAAGGCATCTCTATCTCCCTTAGTGCTGTCCTGATCTTGTTAGCAGTAGGTTCACTTATTGGTACTTGGTTATTGTCTGGCACAGTTCCAACATTGATTTATTATGGCTTACAAATACTTGAGCCTGAGTGGTTTTACCCCGCAGCGTGTATTATTTGTGGTGTAGTCGCAATGAGTATAGGCAGTTCTTGGACAACCGCAGCAACGATAGGTGTTGCATTAATAGGTATTGCTCAAGGATTAGAATTATCACTAGAGATTACCGCTGGCGCAATCATTTCAGGGGCATATTTTGGCGACAAAGTTTCGCCGCTATCAGAAACAACGAATTTAGCACCCGCCGTAGCAGGTAGTGAATTATTTGCTCATATTCGATACATGTTATGGACTACTATTCCTTCGATTAGTACCGCATTAGTCATCTTTATGTTTTTAGGTTTCAATGAAGAGATGCCAACTTCAGTCAATGCAATTAACGCCCTAAGTGAACAATTAGCACAACAATTTACTATAGGAGTAGTTAATTTAGTGCCCTTGATTGTCCTCATTTTTTTGGCAATAAAAAAATGTCCCGCATTCATCGCGGTATCACTTGGCGCTCTATTTGGTGGTGTTTGGGCGGTATTATTTCAGTCAGAATTAATCATGAGTTTAGCCGCCGCCGGCAGTGATAATTTTAAGGGGACCTTAGTGGTGGTTTGGCATGCATTTTTTGATGGTGTCCAAATTGTAACAGGTAACAATAAACTGGATAAATTACTCAGCGGTGGCGGTATGTCGAGCATGCTCAATACGGTTTGGCTAATCATGTGTGCCCTCAGTTTTGGTGCTGTGATTGAACACTTAGGTATTTTAAAAAAAATAATCCAGCTGGTATTACAAACAGCAACCTCTATCGGTGGTTTAATAACAAGTACTGTGATTACCTGTATTGGTACAAATATCATCACAGCTGATCAATACATTGCCATCGTTATGCCCGCCAGAATGTATAAAAATGTATATAAAGAAAGAGGCTTAGACCCCTTAGTATTGAGTCGAACTATTGAAGACTCTGGGACAATCACCTCGCCACTCATTCCTTGGAATACTTGTGGTGCTTATATGTACAGTGTCTTAATGGTTAACCCGTTTGATTATATTTTTTACTGCTTTTTTAATCTAATCAACCCATTTTTAGCGATGATTTATGGCTATATCGGATTTAAGATAAAGAGACTTGTTCCTACTATGTATAAAGACACTAACAACTGATGGATACAGAGTAGAAACAGCTTATATCTTAGCGATGTCTTAATATATTAATCAATTATAAGATCAACTATCAGCTCTAATAGCTAATATTAACAACTTACAAAACGAGATAAAGGTATTACTATGTTCAAAGGACATAATATTATAACAGCAGACGACGAAGGCGTGTTTATCGCCGAACTACACCGAGCAACCCTTCAACCAGTTGACAAGATTATTGAAGATGATTTCGAGCAACTGCTTAGAGATAGTGAAAAAGTTGCTATAAGATCACAAAACTAGCAACGATGGTGATCAATATTGACAAGATAGGAAGATAAACAAGATGCTGGGTGGTCGATGCTAATGGGATGATTAAATCGGGCGGCACCAAAGAACCCCTTAATTTTTTCACTCAGACAATCATAAGCGACTCACCAATAGCAAGTATAGATAACAGGCGCTTTTAGGTGACAAATAGCCATCTAACTATACAAATATGCCATACCATTATACATAAGCATGCGTTATAATTTCGTTATGTATAAATACTAAGGTTTTCACTATGAATGAAGCTAAACTTGATAGCACAGACCAACACCTAATTTCGCTATTACGAATAAATGCAAGAATGGCAATTGTCAGTATTGCAAAAGAATTGGGGGTTTCACGAACCACAGCATTAAACAGAATAAATAAGTTAGAAAAACAAGGGATCATATTAGGGTATACAATAAAGCTAAAACCTGGGGCACAAGATCAACCCGTTAGGTTAATTATGAATATCGCTGTTGAAGCGAAGGATGAGGCCAACGTTATTAAAAGCTTACATCAATATCCTGAAGTTTTTGCCATCCATCACACGACGGGTCATTGGGATCTCATTGTTGAGGTTAAGACCGATACACTACCTAAATTGAACTCCTTACTTGGTGAGATTCGCCTCGTTGACGGCATTGTAAAAACTGAAACAAACTTACTGTTAGAGACTATTTTATAGAAAGGTGCATTCAACACCAAGACGTATTCATTCAAGCAGCCATAGCCATCAGGTATACCGTAATTAATTACATTAGGGGTTTGTAATAAAACCGTTCAGGGCGCTTACGCAGTTTAAGTGTCACTGTTTATTGTAACGACGTTATCGTATCTGCCCTATTGCGAGTATCAACCTCGCCTCTAAATTTGATTAATCGTAACGGCCAACCAAGGCTAGTCATCCAACAGCTGTTTCCGCATACTATCTAAATCAGCTGCTGACAACCCCAAAGCATCAGTGAGGTAATTTTGTATTGAACCGTAACTTTCATCAATGGCATCCAAAAAGGCTTCTATATTGTCTTGGTGCACAGACACGTAGGGAGTCAGCCATGCCCTCTCCCAACTATCGACCTTTGCTTCTCGTAAATGTCCCTCAATAATCTCAATCAGTTTAGTTGAGTCATAGTGCTGGCGAGTGAGAAGATAATCTTCAATAATAGTTTCACGCGGTACATCAAGCGCTGAAAGTATTAATGCTGCTGCCATACCGGTTCTATCTTTGCCCGCAGAACAATGAAAGACACTGGAATTATCTGCGTTATCAACAATCTGTCGCATAAAGCGGCTAAAGGCTGGGATAACAGCCTCAATACATGAACGGTAGGAATTAACAACTAATTCGTGGGAGGACTCTGGTGTTAGCTCGCCCTCAAACAAAAATTCCCAAAACCGCGAAATATCACCAATATATATTTGATAGTCATCCAAAAACTCTGCCCGAATGGCACGGCTTGGCGACCTAGTTTGTTCTTCCTTACGACGAAAATCGTGGATCTGAGTTACACCAATATCTTCGAGCACATTCAAGTCATGTTCACTAAGATTGGCTAGATGTCCGCAGCGCATAATTTTACGCCATTTCACCGTTTTACCTTGGCGGTTTAAATAGCCACCTAAGTCACGAAAATTAATTCCACCCTCAAGTTCGACAACTCTTGGAAAACTACTGGTATCGGTCATTTCATACTCGTTCTTTTCATGTTTTATCTAGTATTGCACAACCTTAAAATCAAAACTACTCTCTTTCCAAGAGTCTTAGCTATCATCTGTTGCCACACCAGTATTGTTACCAATTAATTGACGAGAATAAAATTATCACCCACTAAAATAGGGATAACGGCACTATGCCAGACTTCGCTAATATAGAGCACCAACTCATGAATATTTGGAGCCAAGGAGAATATTACCGCTCAACCCCTTAATAAAAAATCGATTTAATGACTTGTCTTTTTTGTATATTTTATCCTATTAAAAAGTAGGTTAGTATGGCCAATAATTAAAATAATAATATCAAAAATCAAATCACATTGAAGGAAGATATTTATGACCTTAAGCACCATTCAAAAAATAAAAATGAAGACGAAAAAAGTGTTTGTTCTACTCGTTTTACTGGCATTTAATCAGACAGTATTTGCTAACGATTATAATTTCACTGCCGCCAAAAGCATACTAAATGGCTATGTAAACACTAATAAACTTGCTGGCGGAGTTATTCTAGTAATGAAAGATGGCGAAGAGCTTTTACATTTTGCTTCCGGTATGCAAGATATTGAGGCAAATAAAGCCATGCAAGTTGATAGTATTTTTCGTATCGCTTCTCAAACAAAAGCATTAACCTCTGTTGGCGTAATGATATTAAAAGATCGTAGTTTGTTAAAAGTGACCGACCCGGTATCCAAATATATCCCTGCTTTTAAAAAAACAACTGTACTTGTGGTCAATGAAGACAAGTCTCATTCGATAGTGCCTGCACAGCGAGAAATTACTATTCATGATCTACTAACTCACACTTCTGGCATAAGCTATGGTGCAGGGCCAATTGAAGAACAATGGAAGTCGATAGGGCTTTATCGTTGGTATTTTGCTGATAAAGACCAAAGTATAGCGGAAGCTTTAGCGCCAATAACAACACTGCCACAGAAAGCACAACCCGGTACAGACTTTATCTATGGTCATAATGTTGATCTACTGGGCGTGATAATCGAAACAGTGTCTAATAAAAGCCTTAAAGATTTTTTTAAAGAGGAGATTACTCATCCGTTAGGCATGAAAGACACGCATTTTTATCTACCGGCAAGTAAGAAAAACCGCCTGGCGGCAGTCTATAACTCAACTGATACCGTTATTAAACGAGCCGACGATGCCGATAAGACCAGTAATTTTATGACAAGCCAAGGCCATTATGTTGATGGTCCCCAAAAAGCCTATTCTGGTGGTGGTGGATTGCTCTCAACCGCTCGCGATTATGCAAAATTCTTATCGATGTTACTGAACAAAGGCAGCTTAAGTGGAACTAAAATTTTATCTCAAGCTTCGGTCAAAGAGATGATCAGTAACCAAACCCCTGATAATAAAAAGCCAGCGTGGCTTAACGGTTTGAGTTTTGGTTACGGTTTTGGCTTAACAATAGCGAAAGAAGGGACCTTAAAAGGCAAAACCATCCGATACGAGTGGGGTGGTGCCTACAATTCAAAGTATTATGTGCGGCCGGAAGACGGCGTTATTGTTGTTTACCTGACACAGCTAAGACCTACTAAAGGATTAAAAGATTGGGATGAGATTGATGCGGTCATTAACATTGCGCTGGGGATAAAAAACTAAGCATCTTAATTTCAACTGACAAAAGATCAAGTCTGTATGATTCTGCGAAAATTGTTGCTTGATAATAGCAAATGAACATTAGTGTTCATTAAAATACTGTGACTGTCCTAAATAAGTACTAGAACAGTCAAGGCTAAGCAAATAACTGGCTATATGCCACCCATGCACAGGTACTTTATTTCTAAGTAATCATCTAAACCGTATTTAGAGCCTTCTCTACCATTACCTGATTGCTTAACGCCACCAAAAGGTGCTGCCGCGTTCGAAATAATACCTTCGTTGATACCTATCATGCCAAAATCTAATCCTTCAGCAACTCGCCAAACTCGGCCAATATCACGGGCATAAAAATAGGCCGCCAAACCATATTCAGTATCATTAGCCAAGGTGATGGCTTCTTCTTCAGAGTCAAAAGTAATAATAGGTGCAACGGGTCCAAAAATTTCATTATTGGCAATAGGCATATCATTAGTCACATTTGTCAGGATCGTCGGTTGATAAAATTTATCACCTTGATCATCTATGCTACCACCAACAAGTATTTTTGCGCCTAAATCAACCGATAAGCGGACAAGTTGCTTTACATCATCTACCGCAGCTGTTGATATCATTGGTCCAACATTTATCCCTTCAATAAACCCATCACCTACTGTCAGTTTTTTAACCGCTTTGGCAAATTTTTGGGTAAATTGTTCCGCGATACTTTGTTGAACCAGAATTCGGTTAGTACAGACACAGGTTTGCCCGGCATTACGATATTTAGACACGATGGCACCTTCAACAGCGGCATCAATATCAGCATCTTCAAAAACAATAAAAGGGGCATTACCACCTAATTCCATTGACACCTTCTTGACTGTGGTTGCACATTGAGTCAGTAACTTTTTGCCAACAAAGGTTGAACCGGTAAAAGTAAATTTAGCAATGTCAGGGTGTTGCGTTAACACTTTTCCCATACCCACAGAGTCTTCGCCAACGACAACATTAAAAACACCATGGGGGATGCCAGCACGTGTTGCCAGCTCTGCCAATGCCAATGCAGAAAGAGGGGTTAAGGCGGCAGGTTTGACAACAAAAGTACAACCGGCTGCCAATGCAGCCGCAGCTTTACGAGCGATCATCGCATTCGGAAAATTCCATGGGGTTATCGCGGCAACAACGCCAACAGGCTGTTTTATAACAAGGATACGTTTATCATTAGAGGGCGCCGCTATGGTGTCGCCGTAAACGCGTTTGCCTTCTTCAGCAAACCATTCAATAAAGGCAGCACCATAAGTAATCTCGCCAATAGCTTCCGCAGTGGGCTTACCCTGCTCTAGGGTTAATATTTTCGCTAAATCATTTTTGTGTTCAATAATTAAATCAAACCAACGACGAAGTAAGATAGCACGATCATTAGCTGACTTTTTAGACCATAACGTAAATGCATTTTTGGCAGCACTTACCGCTAATGCTGTTTCTGTAGTACCTGCATTAAAGACATTTGCTACCCGCTGATTATTAGCTGGATTAAGCACTTCAAAGGTTGACGTACCTTTATGCCATTTACCATCAATAAAAGAGCTGGTTTTAAAAAGTTGGTTATCACTGAGTTGTTTCATTATCTATTTTCCGTTTATTGATAACACCTTTCTCAAAGCCAAGTATTTTTTCATAGTTATCAGGGAACCATCTTACTATTCTATCTAATAATTTAGCATCACCACCAACCAAAATACGGCGTTTATTTTCACTAACCCCTTTTAAAATAATGTCAGCAGCTTGTTCTGCCGTTGTTTTGGCTTGTTTATTAAAATCAGCTAAAATCTGGCTTTTAGAAACATGTACTGATGCTATTTTGGCGTTATTAGTAATATTAGTTTTTATACCACCTGGGTGGATACAATGCACGGAAACATTGCTACCCGCCATTTCCATTTTCAATGATTCAGTAAAACCTTTAACTGCAAATTTTGATGAGTTGTAAGCACTTTGTAGGGGCAAAGAAAGTAAACCAAACAAGCTTGAAACATTAACTATATGGGCTGATGCTGAATTTTTAAGTAGTGGCAAAAATGCTGTAGTACCGTGAACAACACCCCAAAAGTTTATATTCATTAACCAATGGAAATCAGCTAAGCTTTGATTCTCAACTGAATCAATCAAACTAACACCTGCATTATTAAATAATAAGTCAACTGTTGAAAATTCTATGGACACTCTTTCTGCAAAGTCTACAAACGCTTGATTATTTGCAACATCAAGGACTTGTATAATACAACGAACACCTATTTTCTCTGCTTCTTTTTGTACTTGCATTAATCCTGGTAAATTACGGTCGACTAGGGCTAAATTACAGCCCTGCTCTGCTAGTTTAATTGCTAACGCCAAGCCAATACCTGAGGCGGCTCCAGTGATCACTGCCACTTTGTTGTTATGCTGGCTCATAGTCACTCTCTATATTTTTTTTAGCCTTATCAGTATCAGTATGTAGTTCGATAAATTGTAAAATATCCTGAACAATCTCAGCAATCAATTCCCTAGGAAAATCATGCCCCATGCCTGGATAAATTTTCAGTTGGGCATTGGGGATACTCTTAGCCGTTGCTTTACCAGCATCGACATGAACCAGTTCATCACACTCACCATGAAGTATTAAGCTAGGTATATTTATTGAGTTTAAAAGTGGCTCTCGGTTACTGGCAGCTAATATCGCTAATATTTGTCTAATAGTGCCAATAGTAGTGATACCTCTCTCAAGTAATGAGGACGTATATACGGTCAGGTATTCCTTACTGGCAGGATATTGTGGGCTACCAATAGCTTGCCATTTATTGATGTGATATGCCAAGCGGTCTTTATACAAAGATGAAGCAGGTCTTTTCGCTAATTTTTTAGTAACGGTCTTACTCATAGGCGGTAATTTTTTATTCCCTGTGGTCGACATAATAGAGGTTAACGTTTGCACTCGCGTGGGGTGATGGATAGCTAATAACTGGGCAATCATTCCTCCCATCGATGCGCCAACTAGGTGTACTTTATTAATATTCAAGTGATCGAGTAATAATAAAGTATCCATCATCATATCTTCAAGGGAGTAGGGTACTTTAGGCGACAAGCCAAATTTAAATTTAATCGCGGTCCAAACAAAATTAGGTAGTTTGGGGTTAGTTAATAATCGAGATCTCCCCATATCTCGATTATCAAGTAATAATACCTGATAGCCTTGCTTTACTAGGGCAGTAACAAACTCTGGTGGCCATCCTGTCAGTGGTGTACTTAAACCATGGATCAATAAAATAGTTGGTTTAGTTTCATCACCATAAAGCTGATAAGCGATATCAACACCATTGATAATTTCGCTACTTTCAATCATGTTGACCTACTATTTTTTGGTCATCAGAGTTACTAATTACCCTGTTGTTATCTAACGCTAACCGCATAACACTATTAATGGCTGAAGGCTTTTGAGAGATACGGTCAACAAAAACATGAGTCATTTTCCCTGCAGCAGCGGCCTTCTCTTCACCGTCTTTAAATATTGCAACACCGTATTCAACCGAGCTTTTTCCTAAACGGTTAATACGCAAAGCACCTATCAACTTATCTGGGTAAGATATAGGGCTAAAATACTGGCAATTTGATTCAACAACAAAACCGACTTGCGGACTTTTCTGGGGGTTAAAGCCGGCTTTTTCAATTAAAAATTGATTAATCACGCTGTCAAAATAAGCATAATAATTAACGTTATTAACATGACCAAACATGTCGTTGTCTATCCACCTTGTTGTGATGGGTAAAAGATAAAAGTAATTTGAAATTTGTTGGTTTTCGTTAGGTGTCATAAAAATCCTTGGTTATAAGCCTTTAAAAGCTTGAAGGTATATATTCCGAGCATCTTTTAGGGATAAATACTTAGGGTTATTCACTAAAAGCCGAGTTTGTTTCATCGCATCTTTGGCGAGCATCTCAATATCGGTGAGCGGCACTTTCATCGCACTTAAACTCGTCGGTAGTTTTAATTTTTTGATTAGTTTGCCAATAAATTCAATCAATTGATGTGAAATTTCTTCATCCGGTTGTGTTAAATCTATGCTGTCGGTAATACCGCCAGCCAATTCAGCATATAATTTAGCGGTATGACTGAGGTTAAAGGCCATCACATGCGGTAACACTAAAGCGTTACTCAAACCATGTGGAATATGGAAATGACCACCTAATGGATAAGCTAATGCGTGAACGGCGGCTACAGGCGCATTAGCAAATGCTTGTCCAGCTAAGCAAGCTCCTAGTAGCATTGCTTGGCGAGCTTCAACGTTATTACCATCGAATGTCGCGTTTTCAATATTATTCGCCAGTAAACTCAGCGCCTGTTTTGCTAGCAAGTCTGAATAAGGATTCTTTTTCTCTGCGCTGGTATAAGCTTCAATGGCATGGACCATGGCGTCAATACCCGTTGCTGCAGTAACGTGCGGAGGTAATCCGAAGGTAAGTTCAGCGTCAAGCAATGCAACATCTGGCAACAATTCACTTGAAACCACACCCGCTTTCGTTGTTTCCCCTGTAGTAACGATAGATACTGGTGTCACTTCAGAGCCAGTACCTGCGGTTGTGGGTACTAATATTAACGGAAAGCGTTTACCTTTAACTTGATCAACACCATAAATATCAGTAATACCTTCATCACTATTAGCCAATAACGCCACTAATTTAGCGGTGTCCATTGAACTACCCCCACCAAAACCAATAACACCATCGATAGCATGTTTTTTAGCAAAGTCGACAGCTGATAATATCAAGGCTTCTGAAGGGTCGGCAACAACGTCATCAAAGCATTGAAAAAACAGCCCATCTTCTTTAAGTGATTGAAAAACATGGGTTAACAATCCATTGTTTATAATCCCCTTATCTGTAACTATTAAAGGGGTAGTTATATTGTGCTGACGGCACAACGTTGATAGGCGAGTAACGCCACCTACCTCACTGATGATTGATTTTATCGTAGAAAAAACAAAAGATTTCATATCAATATTTACTCATAATGTATTAATCAACTTAAGCCTATTTATAGACAAACAATTTATCCTTTAAATTGACTTTCGGGAGAATGTCTTTTTCAGACCAATAATCTTGGGTATGTTGCCAATCAGCCTTATTGCCTCGTTTAGGTAGTAAGTGCATCGAACGCATCATGTAGCCCGGGTTGAACTCGTCGGTATCAATCCATGGTAATAATTCCATGTCTTTATCTTCATCGCGTAATGTCATGGTTACTTGTGTCACTTTATTGTCATCCATGTGCTGAAGTAAACGACAAACAAAATCACCAATCAAATCAACACGTAACGTCCAACTCGCACGGAAATATCCCATAACCCAAGTCATATTGGGTACACCGGTAAACATCATTCCACGATAACCAACGGTTTGAGAAAAATCGAGGGGTTTATCATCTATTGAAAACTCAATACCGCCAAGTACCGCTAAATTAAACCCAGTAGCAGATATAACGATGTCTGCCGCTATGCTCTCTCCTGACTTAAGCTGTAAACCGCTCTTAGTGAAATGGGCTATTTCATCTGTTTTAATACTTGCTTTACCTGAACGAATAGCCTCAAAAATATCACCATTGGGAACAACAGCAATTCGCTGGCGCCAAGGGTTATAGCTGGGTGTAAAATGTTTATCAACATCAAACTTTTCATCTAAGTGCTCTTTAATACCGTCTATCAGGGCTTTTTTAACTTCATTAGGATGGCTGTTAGCAATATCGATAAAACTGGCTTGTTCTTGCAATATTTGCTGACGCGCTATTTCATGTACCCAAACATCATTAATCTTAAGTGATCTGAGTTGATTGACTAATTCATTACTATTTTCCCGTGGAAAAAAGTAAGTCGGTGAACGTTGTAACACTGTGACATGCTGACATTTTTTTGCAATATTAGGCACAATCGTTGCCGCGGTTGCCCCCGAGCCAATAACCACTACTTTTTTATCACTATAATCTAGCGACTCAGGCCAGTTTTGAGGATGAATAATATCGCCATTAAATTCATCCATACCTTGCCATGTAGGTGTATATCCTTTTTCATGCTTGTAATAGCCTTGGCACATCCAAAGAAAATTAGCAGTAAAAGTTAAGAGCTGCTGGGTATCTTTTTTTACAGCGGTAATTGTCCATATCTGGGCTGAATTACACCAGTTTGCCGTCAGCACATGATGATTACAGCGTATATGTTGACCTAAATGGTTTTCAGTAATAACTTCACCGAGATAATTTAAAATTTCTGCACCAGAGGCAATAGGTTTTCCTGTCCATGGTTTAAAACGGTAACCAAATGTAAACATATCACTGTCTGAACGAATACCTGGGTATTTATGCGTTAACCAAGTTCCACCAAAACTTTCCATGCCATCAAGTACACAAAAACTTTTATTAGGACTTTGCTTTTGTAGATGATATGCCGAACCAAGACCTGAAATGCCAGCACCAACGATAATGACATCAAAATGTTCGGGTTTATTTTCTGTCAACGTTTGGGGATTTACTTGTGTTGTATTCATAATATACCTGTAAGAAAACCGGGCTGACTTATCTGCGCTCAGTTATGAAAATTGGATAGAAAAATTTACTATTAAAATGCCTTGCCATTTATCACCTAAGTGACAATTCACCTAAAGAAGCTATTAATTAATATGACTTTTTTTGTCTAATCTAGTCGTTACTTTTGGTTTTTATTTGATTTTTTAACGCCTTCATGTCTTTGACAAAATAGCGCATTCCTTTAGTGAACAAAATATTAGCGGCTTCGAACTCTTTAATTATCTTATTAATACGTTGCCGTGAACCCATCGTCAAATCGGCAAGCTCAGATTGACTCATTTTTTTATCAATCAATATCCCCCCTTCAACTTCTTGGCCATAATGTTTTGCAAACCACAGTAACCTACCGGCAAGCCTGGCTTTTAGGGGATAAAATAACATTCCACTGAGTAACTCACACATTTTTAAAGTACGGTCGGATTGATCTAGGAATAAGTTTTTATAAATCACAGGGTATGTTTCAGCAACTGACTTAACTGTCCGTTTAGGTAACTCAATAATGCTTGAATTTTCTAGTACTTGTGCTTCAAACATTCGCGCAGGTTGTTCAGATAATGAAAATTCACCTAACCAGGTGTTGGTAGAAAACTCAGTAATAGCAAATTCTTGTCCTTGAATACTGCTGATTTTTACCCGAACAAAGCCTGAAATAACCCCATAAACTGACTCGGTAACATCACCTAATCGATATAGATATTTTTTTGAGTCAAATTTTCTTATACGTGCAGCTTTAATTAATTCAAAGTATGCCGTATCAGGTATACCTTTAAACCAGCTACAATTTCGTATGATTTGTTCAATATTATCCATAGGATCAGCGATATGGAAACCCTTGCCTAATTACAATTAAGCTGGGCTTCATTTACCTTGGCCTTTAGTAAAAGTTATAACGAACTTGAATGCCGTATAAAATAGGGTCTGACAACTCAGCCGCTTGCATACGGGTTTCAGGCGCTGGTGTACTATTGAGTAGTACATTACGTTCGTCACTCGCATTTTTAACAAATGCAGCAACAACAAACGATTCTTCTGGTGAAGTCCAAGCTAAACGACCATCAACGCTGTTGTAGCTGTCAACTTTGTCCCAATCGTCACGATTAAATGCCCGAGAGAATTGCTCCCCTACATATGAATAACTTGCTGTTAAGGCGATACTACCCATATCATTAAAATCAAAATATTGGGTCGCAGAAAGACTGTATTTTGTCTCTGGCGCCATATTTAACTGGTTACCTGACAAGTCTTTGACACCACATTCACCCAAAATTGTACAAGCAATTGAATCTTCAGCCATGTACTCATCGTATTGAGAGTTATTGTAAGAATACATCGCAGTTATGTACAAATCATCCATTACCAAAGCTTGAAGTTCAGCTTCGATACCACTGACGGTCGCTTCTGCTGCATTGTCTAATACTGATGTTGTTATACCATTTTCAATTTTCGCCGAACGAACTTGCATGTCGGTATAATCATAATAATAGGCGGCTAAAGAAAGGTTAACACGACTATCAAACATTGACTTTTTATAACCCACTTCAAAGGCTGTTAACTCTTCGGGGTTAACCGAATTAGGATTTTCTGACGTTGCACCACCTAAATTGAAACCACCTGAGCGAAAGCCTGTCGCGACGTAACCATATAAAAAAGTGTCTTGGTCGACTTGCCAGTCAGCTTGGATTCGCCAGGTAATTTTACTCCAGTCATCCTTTACTTGATGTTGGGTATTGGGAAGAGCTAAATAAACAAAAACGTCATCCGAGCCTTCCTTTTCGTCCTTTGAATAGCGTAAACCACCTGTTAGGAGTAATTCATCGTTCAATTGATATTCCACTTGACCATAAATAGCAGTTGATGTTGTTTCTAACTCATTTTGTCCATAATAAATATAACCACCATCATCCCCAGCTTTTTCGAATGGAATATATTCAACAGGAATACCAGCACTATAGCTAACGCCAAGCGCATATAATTGATATAAACTCATCGCGTCCTGACCAAAGTAGGTACCAGAGGTTAGAGCGCCACCATAATTTGCAGATATTGCATCGCCTTGCATTAAGCCAAAACCACGTTCAACAAAATCGGTATATTGACTTTCTTTACTGTTATATGAATAAAGGCCGGCAATAAAATTAAAATCACCATCATAGTTAGAGATAAATTGCAGTTCGTGAGACTGGGTATCACCAGTTTGAATAGTACTTGCCGTCATATCAGACGATAATGTGATTGGTGCATCTGTCACTGGATTAGGAAAATAATAGGGGTTTTGCAAAAATACCGATGTAAATTCAGCATACATCATCGACAAATCCATACCGCCAAAAGCTTTGTTTGAAACATCACCATCAGTCAGCCTATCATATTCCAAATCATAGCTACCAAAGGTGTATTTCATATCAATATCACCCATAGTGACAGTATTAATAAAAATAAAACGTTCAGTTTGACTATCTAAATGGCCTGCCGTATCGACACTAGTTTGACTTATATCATTGACCGCAGGATTTGCTAAGGTATAACCAGACAAATGATTTAACGCAGCAGCCCCTGGAAACATTCCTGGCAAATTATCGATTCCAAAACCAATATAGTCAGTAGAATATTGATCTTTTAAATACCCTGGAGATGGATTTTGACTCCGGTCGGTATTGATATAACGCAATGAACTGGTCCAACTTTCATTCCAGTCAGCTTTTAATGTTCCTGAAAAATATGTGCGGTCTACATTATCAAAATCAGTAACACCCTCTGCTAAATTTTCTTGCAGCGCATCACGCTCCTTTTTAGAAACAGTGACAATAGCTGAGAATGTATCTGTTAGTGCTCCGGTTATTTGTCCTTGAGTTAAAAGATAACCATCATTACCCGCTTCTAAATTTACGTAACCACCAAAATCTGCTTGTGGGGCTTTACTGATAAAGTTAATTGCACCACCAACAGCGTTTCGTCCATAAAGTGTGCCTTGAGGGCCACGAAGTACTTCAATACGCTCAATATCACAAAAATTACAGTAACTAAAGACGCCATTTTCTGTGTTATAAACACCATCAGTGTAGATACCAACACCAGGGTCTGAACCCAAAGCATTATTAGGACGACCAATACCGCGAATAGACACTTTACTATTGGTAACAATCAACGAAGGAGAATATTTAACCAGATCTTGTGCACCTTTGATTGCTAGTTCTTCGATAAGGCCTTCATTAAAAGCACTGATAGCCTGCCCTGTTTCCATTAATGAGGTTGAACGTTTAGTTGAAGTCACTTCGATAACTTCGATGCCTTTTGTTGATGTGTTTTCAGCCATTACTTCAGCGGCATTAACTGTATACATGTTACCCATCAGTAAAAATGCGGTTGCTAATGGTGATAATTTAAACCCTGCTGTTATTGTATGTTTAAAGCTCATTTTCTTCCCCTTGCATTATATTAGTTGTGTTTTTATTAGTATGATTAACCTTTATTACGTGTTTTCTTGCGCTAAAAGTTGCGCACATATCTCTGTATGTTTCGCTTTATTCAAGTCATATTTACTGGCTAAATAAGCGGCAAGTAAATAAATAACCATAGGGAGAGGGCCCGCAATCAAACCCAAATTAAAAATAATTTCTTCACTAACCATAGAAACATCCACTTGTTTTGGAAAAGCAATCATTTCTAAGCCAATACCGGCGAATAGTGTGCCAAGACCAAAGGTGGATTTTTGTGCAAAAGAGTTAGCGGCAAAGAACAAACCTTCTTGGCGTTTTTTTGTATTCATCGCGTGTAAATCGGCAATATCCGCTAGCATAGAGCCAATAATAATGCCTGCACTGATAAAAAAACTGTAGCCCGCTACGTAAGTAGCGAATAAAATTGGTAATATCAAATCTGAACCATTCGCTGGTAAAATATCAAACAAGCGAAATAAAATAGGACTAAAGCTAAATAGCGTTGCAATTAATAGACAAGTCACCAAACTTGGCATTTTATCGATACGCTTGGATAAAACCGGCGCAATAATCGATGCTGGAATTAAGCCAACAATGATGGTTAATGTTAATAATGAGATTTCACCAGGTGATAATTCAAAGAAGTAACTGCCTAAATACAACATAAAGGTAGCGCCTGCACCACCAGCAACCATAGTAAGAATTTGAACAATAAAAATTAACCTAAAAGGCCTAAGTCTTAATGCTTCACCGAAAGCTTTAAAGCTGCGCGATAAATCCACTTTTTTCTGGTTTTCAAGTGCTTGTGGCAAATATGGGATGGTATGTTTAGTCCCTAAAATACAAACAATCATGGCAATAAAAGCAATAATGCCCGCAAATGCGCCTAAGTTGCTATACCCTTCAACATTAAGCATTCCGTTAGGAAATTGATCCGTAGCTTTAAAAAATGAATTAAGTGCGACCACAGAAAGTGTTATTCCACCGATATAACCTAATACTGTACGGTAACTAACAATTTTTGTACGCTCTTGATAATCTTTACTTAATTCAGCACCCAATGCGTTATGTGGTACATTAAAAAGCGTTAGCATTAACCGGACGACGATTGACCAAACTACTAACCATATGAACAAACTTTGTTGCTCTAAGCCCACTGGTGGAGAAAAAAGCATATACAAAGATAAAGGGAATGGAATAACGGCAGCCATCATAAATGGGTGTCTACGGCCCCATTTTTTTGAATGCCAATTATCTGAAATATCACCCATCAATGGGTCCGTAATAGCGTCTACCAGCAATGCGATAAGTGCGGCAAAACCTGCCATAATAGCTGGCATACCCAGTACCTGACTAAAATAAAACACAACAAAAGATTGGAATGCGGTGTCTTTAACACCCTGAGACATTTGGCCTGTGCCATAAAATATTTTGGTTAGTACCGTTAATTTCAACATAATTATTACTCTTTAAAACAACAAAGTCATACTTGATGATAGATTTTTCATATCAAACCAAGTCTTTTGAACTTACAGTATGAAAAATAGACTTGCAAGAATTATTTTGTTGGATTGCCATAAATTTGAACTTGTGGTATCTTTTTTATACCTAGAGTTTTAGTGTGCATACCATGATAAATAAAGGCTACAAAGAAAGATCATCTTGTGTAAAAGTAAATCAAAAAAAACTGACTGTTTTTTCTTACATGGGAATTAACTACGCGAAGTCGGTGCAAAAAAAACTGCGTTGGTCAACTTCACAACCTAAACCTTTAGATCTTAAATATATCAATACCGTTGGTTTTATTGCGCCGCAATTAAAGCAAGAAAATGATTTATTGGCGGATAGCAGTATTGAAGAGCAATTAGCCATAGCCGATGAACAATGCTTGAACTTAAATATTTTCACCGCTAATAAAAGGGGTAAGCTACCCGTTATGGTATGGATCCATGGCGGTGGCTTCCAACTTGGCAGTGGTTCTCTGCCATCCTACGAAGGTACTAAGCTTGCCCAAGCAGGTAATGTTGTCGTGGTAAGTATTAATTACCGGCTTGGTGCTTTAGGATTTTTACGATTATGCGACATCAGCAATGGTGCAATTAAGTCAACAGGTAATGAAGGCTTAACAGACCAAGTTACCGCGTTAAAGTGGATAAAACGCAATATTGGTGATTATGGTGGTGATAAAAATAACATCACCATTTTTGGCGAATCTGCTGGAGCAATGAGTATTGCATGCTTGTTGGCATCACCAAAAGCAAAAGGATTGTTCCATAAAGCCATTTTACAAAGTGGTGCTAGCCATACTTATTCTTCTATAGAAAAAGCGAATAATATTGCCAAAGAATTTATAAACAGTGCAAACATCTTAGGCTTTACTCTAAAAGACTTACCGACGATGACCACTGAAGAAATACTAAAGGTGCAAACACACTTTTTAACAAGACCAGATATCTATCAACAGTTTGGCATGCTGCCTTTTTGCCCTGTTATTGAAAAAGAGCTATTGCCCCTCCCTCCCCACCAAGCGATTAAACAAGGTAGTGCAACAGGCATTCCTATTTTGGCAGGTACAAATAATGATGAGTGGACATTTTTTGCCGCCATGACAGGTCAAAACTTGAAAAGCCAATCATCGTTGGAACTCTCATTACAAGTGTTAATGGATAGATCACTCATACCTCAGTGTTTAACACTTGCCAATGTTGCGTTAAATAAACGAAAGCGTGAAATAACTTACCAAAATAGCATCAATGAAGTATTGGGAGAGTATTGGTTTACTCAGCCTTGCCATCGCTTATTAGCGAACCACCACCTCTCAGGTGGAGATAATTATCGTTATAAATTGGGCAGGAAAACTATTATTGAAACATTAGGCTGCAGCCATATAACTGATATTGGGTTTGTTTTTGGTCACACTAATAGCGCATTTCATGGAACTGAGGCGAGAGTGAATGAGCTAATAAACGAAGTTCAAGCTTCTTGGGCTGCATTTGCACATAAAGGAAACCCATCAACAACATGTATTGACTGGCCTAGCTATGAAATCGACAATAAACTCAGTTATGTGTGTTTCGATCACGAGTCGACTTATATTGATGTTCATGATCTAAATAGTGTCTATTTCTGGTCAAATATTAGTGATCAACAGCTGGCTGATTTTTAGATGAACACACATCATTTAAAGCAAGAGTCTGAACTGCCACCAAGTATTTGGAGCTTAGCATGGCCAAGCACTATTGCTAATTTACTACTAGCGTCAATTGGTTTTATTCAGATAGTCATGTCGACCCAATATGGTACCGATGCTACCGCAGCAATGACAGTAAGTCAGCGTATTTTCTTTTTATTACAAGCTTCATTATTTGGACTTTCAGCGGGTGTTTCAGCCATTATTGCTCGTCATATAGGTGCAAATAATAAGGCTAAAGCTGGGCAAGCTTTTCAAAGTGCTATGTTGCTTAGCTTCTTGTTATCATTATTGTTATCCCTTATTTTTTACCACTATGCTGAAGAGCTCACTCATTGGTTTGGTATGAATAATCAAACACAATCACTAGCAATTGTACTCATCCGCTGGATATGTTTGTTTAGCCCTATTTATTCAATCAATATTATTATTGCTGGCTCCTTACGTGCCGGTGGAGATGTATTGCATCCTTTATTATTAGCCATTATGAGTAGTGTCGGTAATGCCGTCGGTTGTTACGCATTTAGTACAGGCAGTTTAGGTGCTCCTAACTTAGGAGTCGAAGGGTTAATTATTGGCGGCGTAGTTGGCTCTGTTATTGCTCTTTTTTTCTATATTTCAATGTGGCGAAAAAATCAATTGATTTTACCTTTTCCAGAAAAAAGTGAACACCGAAAAAAAACCATAATATTGTTACGAATTGGCATGCCCAGCGCGATTGAACAAAGTATTATTCAAATTGGTTTTTTAATTTTTACTATTGCCATTGCACGTTACGGTGTAGATGTATTAGCCGCTTATGGTTTAGGGTTAAATGTTTTAACTTTACTACTCATTACTTCGTTAGCATTTTCAATGTCTGGCGCTGTGGCAGTGGGGCAATACCTCGGTCGAGGTGAACCAGAGAAAGCATATCAACAAGGCTGGGCAGCATGGCGAATGTGTGTGGCTTTTATGACTGTTTTCGCTCTACTCTTTTTTACCTTTAATCATCAAATTGCCGCTTGGCTAACGAACGATGAAAGTGTTCGTCAATATACGGCTCAATTTCTACTGATCATTGCCATATCAATGCCATTAATTGCAACAGACTTTAGCATAGGGGGTGCTATTCGAGGCGCAGGTGATACCAGGTATCCATTAAAAATATCTATACTTACCCTATTACTTGTTAGAATTATTCTCCCCTTTGTCTTTATTTATTATCAGCTCTCTTTTTTAACCTTATTTGCTCTAACGGCTGCTGACTTTTTAATTAAAGCCTTTTTTATGACCCGATACTTCAGAAGTAAACGTTGGCAAAAAACCCCCATTTAGCTTAATCATTAATTTTATATTACTGACAAATAATTAAATTTGAATATTAAGTATGTTTATTTACCATAAAGTACACTATAGTCTGGTCACACTGTTCAATATTCTCAATGATAAAAGTGAAACTTATGGCTTTTCCCAAACTACTGGCTCCTTTAAATCTTGGCTTTACTACATTAAAAAATCGTACATTAATGGGCTCAATGCACACAAATTTAGAAGAAACGCCCAACGGCTTCGAGCGCTTGGCGGCTTTTTATGAAGAACGTGTTGAAGGCGGTGTAGGTCTTATTGTTACTGGTGGCATAGGTCCTAACCCTGAAGGTGCTGTAGCTAAAGGTGCTGCTTTAATGGTCTCTGAACATGATGTAGTACAGCACAAAATAATTACTCATGCCGTTCATAACAAGGGTGGGAAAATATGTATGCAAATACTGCATGCTGGGCGCTACGCCTATAACCCTGACTTAGTTTCACCAAGTGCTATTCAAGCACCAATCAATCCTTTCAAACCAAAAGCTTTAACAAAAAACCAGATAAAAGAACAAATACAAGACTTTATAAACTGCGCTAAGTTAGCCCAACAAGCAGGCTATGATGGTGTTGAAGTAATGGGTTCCGAAGGTTATTTAATCAACCAATTTATCGTAAAACGCACCAATCAACGAGAAGATGAATGGGGTGGCTGTTACGAAAATCGTATACGCTTCCCTCTTGAGATAATCAAAGGGATAAGAGAAGTTGTCGGCGAGAAGTTTATCATTATCTATCGACTTTCGATGCTTGATTTAGTTGAAGATGGTAGTTCACAAGAAGAAGTTATTCAGTTAGCTAAAGCAGTAGAAGCGGTCGGTGCAACACTGATAAATACCGGTATAGGTTGGCATGAAGCTCGTATCCCAACAATTGCTACCTCAGTACCTCGGGCATTATTTTCAAATTTATCAAAACAAATCAAAGCCGTTGTCTCAGTGCCTGTGATCACCAGTAATCGTATTAACACTCCTGAAGTTGCCGAACAAATACTGGCAGACGATTGTGCAGATATAGTGTCAATGGCAAGGCCATTTTTAGCAGACCCTGAATTTGTTAACAAAGCTAAAGCCAATCAAAGTGATGATATCAATACATGTATTGCCTGTAATCAAGCCTGTTTAGATCACACTTTCGATAATAAAATTTCCTCTTGTTTAGTCAACCCAAGGGCGGCCAATGAGACTCTACTTAATTTCCTTAGTGTAACGACAAAGAAAAATTTAGCGGTTGTCGGCGCAGGTCCTGCAGGGTTAGCTTTTGCCACCTACGCAGCACAAAGAGGTCATGATGTTACCTTATTTGATAAAAACGACACTATTGGTGGTCAATTTAATTTAGCCAGACAAGTTCCTGGTAAAGAAGAGTTTGATGAAACACTACGTTATTTCTCAAAACAACTATCACGCCATCACGTAACACTAACATTAGGTAAGATAGCTACCGCTGAGCAGCTTAGTGGATTTGACGAAATCATTCTAGCAACAGGAATATTACCCAGAAAACCTGACATTGAAGGTATTGAACACCCTAAAGTAGTGAGTTATATCGATGTGTTAAATAAAGCGGTCACTATAGGTAATAAAGTCGCGCTAATTGGCGCGGGAGGAATTGGCTTTGATGTTGCTGAATATTTAAGTCATCAAGGTGAACCTTTAACGCTTAACAAAGCATCATACGCCAAAGAATGGGGCATAGACTTATCTAACAATAAGCGTGGTGGTTTAGGGGAACAATCAATAGTACCCAGTCCAAGGGATATTTACTTACTACAAAGAAAACCCACTAAAGTCGGAAAAAATCTAGGAAAAACGACTGGCTGGATACATAGATCGAGTCTTAGAAATAAAAAAGTTCACATGCTAGCCAACGTTGAATATCAACGTATTGACGATCAAGGTTTGCATATTGCCGTTAACAGTAAAAAACAATTACTCGCTGTCGACCATATTGTGCTTTGTGCAGGACAATTACCGAATAAACAATTACTGCATCAACTTGAAGAGTATGGTTTTAACAAACCTGTACATATCATTGGTGGTGCTGATTTAGCTTCAGAGTTAGATGCTAAACGTGCGATTAATCAAGCGGCATGGTTAGCCGCTGAAATTTAACAGCTAAATTTATACCAACATTCAAATTAGACACAACATAAATAAGGTAATTCGACAAATGTTTGATATTGTGATGATAGGCAGTAGTATTTTTGAATTTTGGGGAAAACCCAATTGGGGAAAAGTAACTATTGCTAATCATGCCATTAGAGGCACGCAGAGCCAAGACTGGTTGTGTAAAGCCATACAAGGACAATTAGATAACTTACCCCCCTCAAATCATCTATTAATTTATTGTGGCAGTAATGATCTTATTTTTGGCCACTCGCCCATTGAAATTGTTAATAATATTTGTTCGCTATTAGACAAGCTAGACCTGATTTTTCCTGATACCCGACTTGGTTATTTTTCTATTCTGATGTGTCCGCAAAAATTAGCGGCTGGTCAACAAGGCGCCGTTAACGAAATTAACCAGTCTATTAAAGAATATTGCTACGGAAAGTACGATTATTTTCACTTTAATAACTACATTGAAAATAATGCTAAATGGTTTGTTGAAGATGGCCTTCACCTAACAAATCAAGCTTATTTAATGTTAAATGACAAACTTAACCCCGTGCTAACTCAGTGGGTTAAGTCTGATAAAATAATTGATCATTTATTAATCACGGGGTGAATAATATTCCAATCATCTTTAATACTCACCACTTTCCAGCCATTAGTCTCCGCTTTGTTTAAGGCTTTATCAAGACGACCTATAGGTGACTGTCGATCATAAGCCCATTCTCTTTTTTCATCAGTATGGTGGATGATCATTGCCAAGCGAGCCCCTGACCCTTCTGTCACATAGCTTAGCATTTGCATATCACCATCAGAATTACCAAATGCCGCTATCGGACGTTGGCCAATATGGGTGTTAATAGCGATAACTTTATTACTTTTATTATTGTAAAAGTCCATCTCTGCTTCACGGACAATGACATGTTTACCCCCTTGCATTTGATAGCTTCTTTTCATGGTACTTCCAATCACTTGCTCGGGAGGAATACCATAAACATCTTGAGACCAAGCTCGAATAAACTGACTACCGCCACCCGAAACAATATAGGTTTTAAATTCATTTTTCTGTAAGTAAGCGATTAATTCCAGCATCGGTTGATATAACATATCGGTCAATAAACGTTGAGAAACAGGATGTTTTGCTGTTGCTATCCATGTTTTAACAATGTCAGTATAAATTTCATCACTCATACCTGTATTAGCTGCCATAACAATAGTGTTAACAGCATGTTTGTCATGACTGAACGCACCTTTTATATCGCCTTTGAGTAGTTTGGCGAAAGGTTGTTGGGTTTGCCATTGAGGGTGTTCAGAAGCAAGTGCATAAATCCGCTCTACGGCAAACATAAGCTGGGCGTAAATAGGTTGCTCAGCCCACAAAGTACCATCATTATCAAAAGTGGCAACACGCTCATGTATAGCGACAAAATCCGGGGAATCAATTTGAGTAACATCATTAACAAATTTTATAATGATCTGCTTATTAATACCTTCTTGCCATGAAGGTAAAGGATCAAGATTATCTTTAGCCATTAATTCGTGAGAAATAAATACGGTATTTAGTATTAATAAACTCACCCATATATTTAAGTTAGTAAAAGTTTTACTCATTATTTACCCCTCATTATTTACTCATAAAATGTATAAAAAAGACATAAACCTTCCGATAGACTAGTAAACTAAAATATCAAACAGTTTATGCCGGTAGACTTGAAACTTTGAATAATTAAAATACTTCAAATAAACCTGCTGCACCCATACCGCCACCAACACACATAGTAATAACAACATACTTAGCACCGCGTCTCTTACCTTCAATTAGTGAATGACCCACCATTCTCGCGCCACTCATGCCGTAAGGATGCCCAATAGAAATTGCGCCACCACTAACGTTCAATTTATCCATTGGTATTTTTAAAACATCTGCACAGTAAAGAACTTGTACAGCAAATGCCTCGTTTAATTCGAACAACCCAATGTCACCAACAGTTAACCCATGTTGCTTAAGTAATTTAGGCACAGCATAAATTGGTCCAATCCCCATTTCGTTAGGCTCGCAACCAGCAACAGCAATTCCCATATAACGCCCCAGTGGTTGTAAACCTCTTTGTTCAGCTAATTTTTCCTCCATCAATACAGAGGCAGAAGCGCCGTCTGAAAGCTGACTCGCATTACCTGCCGTAATACAGCCGCCATCTATTACGGCATTCAAACCCGCTAAAGTTTCAATACTAGTTGCACGAATACCTTCGTCGCCTGAAAGTGTTACTTCATGATAAGAAACCTCTTTCGTTTCTTTGTCCATTACCACTTTGGTCGTCGACATGGGAACAATTTCCTCACTGTAATGACCCGCCTTAGCCCCGGCAGCGGTTCGGTTTTGACTTAACAAACCATATTCGTCTTGACGTTCTCGGCTTACATTATATCTTTGTGCAACAATTTCAGCCGTTTGGAGCATTGGCATATAAATATCCTGATGCATACCGACTAATTTTTTATCCACAGCCATATGTGTATTCATATATTCATTTTGTACTAAAGAGATAGATTCTACCCCAGCACCAATTGTGACATCCATGCCATCACAGATGATCTGCTTTGCCGCCGTAGCAATCGCCATCAATCCTGATGAACATTGACGGTCTAGTGACATACCACTGACGGTTACCGGTAAGCCACCCGCTAATGCGGCTAGCCTGCCAATATTCATTGATGCTGTACCTTGCTGAATGGCACAGCCCATAATGACATCATCTACCTCTAAGCCATCTATACCTGCACGAGCAACCGCGTGTTTTATTGCATGACCACCTAAAGTAGGTGCCGTTGTCATATTAAATGCGCCGCGATAAGCTTTGCCGATGGGTGTACGAGCGGTTGATACTACTACTGCACTTCTCATAGTTTTTCCTTTATCTGTTATTAGTGCTACTTAGCCGTTAGGTCAATACCCAGTGAAGCAGCTGCTTTAGCCACATATTTATTGGTTTGCATCCAACCAGCTTTTAATTCTTTAGCATCACTTTCATCTTCAATATCAGACCACTGCGCAAGAATATTTTCTGGTGTTTGCTGATCTGGTGGTAAATAAATACCCTCTGTTTCTTTAATAACTGCACGAGCATAACCGCCGGCTCCACAACCTAAGATTGAGCGGTTTGGGGCTTTTTCTGCTACTAACGCTAATAATCCTGTTGTTACTGAGTCAACGGTCATTAATTCAAGTACACGTTCATCTTCAATTAAATCCTCAGTCATCGCTGTACGTGCTGTGGGCGATAAGCAATTTACCCGAATACCGTATTTTTCACCCTCAATGCAGAGTGTATTCATCAAGCCAACGACGGCTAATTTTGCAGCGCCGTAGTTTGCTTGACCAAAGTTTCCGTAAAGACCTGATGATGATGTTGTCATTGCAATACGGCCATATTTTTGTGCTTTCATAATATTCCAAACAGCTTTAGTACAATTAACAGAGCCCGTCAGGTGAACATCGACAACCAGCTGAAAATCTTCAATTGGCATATTACCAAATGACTTATCACGTAAAATTCCAGCATTATTCACTAAAATATCGATGCGTCCCCATTTTTCCATCACTTGTTCAACCATGCTTTGTACTTGCCCCATGTTGGCAACATTGGCACCATTAGCGATGGCCTGACCGCCTGAGGCTAAAATTTCAGCGACAACCGACAATGCGCCTTCAGACATAGAACCGTCCCTATTAGCTAAATCGTTTACCACAACTTTAGCGCCGCGCACCGCTAATGCTAGGGCATGAGAACGTCCTAACCCTGCACCTGAACCTGTAACTATGGCCACTTGACCGTTATATCTTACTGACATATAAACCTCGATTATTTCATTATTTGTTTAAAGTGATTTGTTTATCTTCTATTAATAACTCTTTACGTTCTATTTGTTCCAGCAGCTGCTAAGCAATAATGGTCATCGTTAACCATTGAGCGGTAAGCGCTGGTTTTTCTTCACCTTCAATTTCGATCGTGACCGCCCAACTATATAAAAAATACCCTGGGCGCTTTTCAATGACATCACTAAGCACCATACGACCACGTACTCTACTATTGACTTTAACGGGGTGTAAAAAGCGAATTTTTTCAAAACCATAATTTAAGCCCATCACAGTGTTTTCTAAGTTTATAGCGGCTTGATAAGAAATTGCAGAAAGGAGTGATAGAGAAAGAAAGCCATGGGCGATGGTGCCACCAAAGGCTGAGTCTTTTGCTTTTTTTGGATCAACGTGGATATATTGTTGATCGTGTGTTGCATCACCAAATTTATTAATTTGTTCTTGAGTGATGGTAAACCAGTGAGATACTCCGGTTTCTTTTCCAACATACTCTGCTAATGTGTTGGCGTTAATATTAATGGTCATGAATTTGCCTATGTTGGGGTATGGACGAACAAAAAAACTGCTGACCATATTGAGCCTTCAGTTCTTTTTTGTTGATTTTCCCTGAGCCTAGTCGAGGTAATTTGTCAAAAACCAGCCAGATATGTTCAGGTACTTTGAATTTAGCTAAATGTTGTGTCAAAAAGGCTTGTAAGTTCGTTGGTGTGAGCTCAATATCAGCTTTTACACAGACAACGGCACCACAAACTTCTCCTAGGCGCTCATCAGTAACCGCAAAAACTGCCGTCTCAATAACATTACTATGTTTGTAAATTGCCGCTTCAACTTCTAAGCAAGAAATATTTTCACCACCGCGGATGATAATGTCCTTGGCTCGGTCAACAATATAGATAAAATTATCTTCATCTAAATAGCCCAAGTCACCCGTCCGAAAGTAGCCATTAATGAAAGAGGCCTTAGTTAACTCAGGCTCTCGCCAATATTCAATAATATTAGCGAGGGTTTTTATAACAATTTCGCCAACGTCACCTTGAGATAATACCTTGCCTTGTTCGTTGATAATTTGTACATCTACGATCGGAGGTGTTGGCAAACCAGCACTATTAGGTTTATGTATGTAATCTGCTGGGCCATTAACCGCACCTAATGCATTAGTTTCTGTCAAACCATAACCACAACTAGGGTTACCATTTTCAAAAGACTGATAAATTTTTCTCACATGCTCAGGCGGTCTGGCTGCTCCACCAGCACAAACATCGTTCAACGAACTTAAGTCATAATTATCACGATTTGGATGGTCCATTAATTCCATCGACATGGTGGGAACACCGTTAAAATAAGTGATACGTTCTTTTTCGATGAGTTTTAAGGCCTCTTCTGCTTCCCAGTAAGGCATCATTACTGTTTTTCGGCCAGCAATCATCGACAGTAAAAACAAGGTGTGGCAGCCAGTAACATGGAATAAAGGCACTGTCATTAAAGCTGCTGGAGTATACTTTGCCGGTTCAGTTATGTCGGCATTTGCAATACCGGCTGCATTACCTAACATGAGCCAAGTATTAATAGCCGTTAAGATACTCTCATGCGTTGAAACAGCTCCTTTAGGGACGCCAGTAGAGCCAGAAGTGTAAAAAATGGTAGCGATATCACTCGAGCAAACGTTTCTCGATATAGAACACAAACTTTCTGTTTGGCTTAAATAGGGTTTGATCACAGTCGACATACTAATAGCCAAATGTTGATCTTTATTAGGTCTAGCCACTATCACTGAAATTTGTTTTTGCCGAAGACCTTCAGCGAGTAAGTTATATCTTTTGTCATCAGCAATAACTATGGCTGCTTGGCTGTGTTCTATTACCTCTAAAAATTCTTCTTCTTGCCACCAAGCATTAAGTGGGACTGCAACACCACCAAACATTGTAATTCCCATAAAAGCGACTATCCACTCAGGGTAATTACGCATGGCAATGACAACCTTATCCCCTGCCTTTATTTTATATTCTTTTTGTAACATTACTGAAAATGCAGCCGCATGACTAAACATAGCATTAAAAGTATGTCGTTCATTTTTATAGATAATAAAATCAGCGTCACCATAACTACTGGTTGCCGATTCGTACATTTCACCTAAATTAGTGGATAAATTTTGAAAAGCATTATATTGAACACCGTTCCTGTTTTTGTTGATCACTTCAAAGGCACTACCTTTCTTTGTGATTTTAATGATTTCTTCTACTACTTTTTTAGCAATAACTTGATCAATTTTAATGTCATGGTTTTGCAAACTCATTTGTAATTTCCTATCAACAATGACTGATTTTATTGCTTTACTTAACAGTCTTGGATATATAGTTATCAATACATTTATTTGAACTTACAGTATGTTTTAATTTCTTTCAAGTATTATTTTGACTTTGAATAGGATAATAATCGATTAAAAGTCATAAATATGACGAATAAATAAAAAAAAATTCGTACTATCAAGTTAAATTTATTCAATTGGAATAAAAAAAACCTTGGCTTGCAGAGTGAGTATTGATAAATTAGAATGTAATTGAACTTACAGTATAATTTTTGACTAAGGCTTAATAGATCAAATGGCTGCTAATAAAACAAACAAAATAAACTCTCCCTTTAATAAAACCAATCAGCATGATCAAAAATATAAAACCATTTTGTCAGCTGCTTCTGAACTTTTTAATATCCATGGCACACGCGGAACAACGCTGACTCAAATAGCAGATAAATTGCAGTTAACTAAAACGAGCCTTTACTATTACGTAAAAACTAAGGAAGAACTTGTTTACCAGTGTTATCTAAATACTTGTATTGAGATGCAAACCATGGTCGAGAACGCATTAACCCATGAAGGATTAGCTACCGATAAACTTAAATTTTTATTAAGGCAAAATTTCGATTGTTGGAATGACATCATTAATGGTAGTAGAGGGCACTTAGCAGGTTTAACTGAAATCGCATCGCTTTCAACTGATCATAAAAAAGAAATTTCTGAGTACTACCGTAATTTTGTTATACAAGTCATTAACTTGATCAAAGAAGGACAAGATGACGGAAGCATGCAAGATGTTGAACCAGCAAAAACTTCAAACGCCATATGGGGAACAATCCTGTGGCTTCCTGTTTGGTTGTACGACGTAGATCAAACAGATAGAGAGAGTACTTTTGAACAGTGGGTAATGCTGATTAATTCAGGCTTAAAAAACTCTACTGAACTATTTCCATTCAAAAGCTTTACTTTTGATGAAGTTCAAATGGCCCCCGCTGGTTTTAACAAAAAAGAACAAAACAGAAAGAAACAAGAAGCCTTTTTTCGAGCCGGTACTATGTTCTTTAATCAAAAAGGCTTTAAAGGCACTTCATTAGATGAACTGGCTCAATCTTTAGGGGTAACAAAAGGTGCATTTTATTACCATATTAAAAACAAAGATGATTTATTATCTAGATGTTTTGAACGTACATTAAAGATTGAAGACACAGTGCTTGAGCAAGCAATTATACTTGATGACTCGGCTATAAATAAGTTGGCCTATGCCGCTCAACGATTATTTGATATTCAAGTGGGTAAACAAGGTCCTTTGATACGTTACGCAACTATGTGGTCGTTTTCACCAGAAAAAAGAAAAGCAATGGAAGTCGCCACAAGTAAAATAAGAGACTTATTTGGGGAAATAATCAAACAAGGTGTTGAAGAAAAAACGATTAAAAATACTAATTTGCTCGTTGCAGAAAATATTATAGCTGGTGCTATTGAATCTATACCCGATATGAATTTTTCAATGGATGGTAAAATTATCAGCTCAGATGCTGCAGACTTCTATCATATATTTTTTAATGGCATTGCCACTTGAAAAGTACAATCGAGTGATTAACTGGCATAATAGTATCTTGAACTTATGCTGGCTTTAATTGAATTATTTACTGCACAGATAACTTTAATATATAAGTAGACTATAGTCGTTTTGCCTTTAATGAATTTTAATTTAAACTAAATGACTGCCTACCCTTTTATTTTGCCATAAATAATTAGCAACTACTTACCGAAAAAAGAGTAAAAATATAAGGAAGGCTGATTCATAACCAGTCAACTTTTAAGAACCTATTATTATAAGTTTAGGAGTTCGGCAGGAAAACTCTAACACCGAGACCCTGAGTTAACATTCCTTCAAGAATATTGACCTAAACTATGTTTAGTATCATCAGATTTTATACCCTCCCCGCACTTTAAGGTCAAAAATTTTCCCTTGCACCGTCAATTTACTTATCGCAATCAATACAGAAAATCTTGGTGTATTACTCATTTGCCCCCAAATTGATGTTAATCAATAGTCTGTTCATACACACTAAGCCATCAGTGTGCGTTGGTTTTTTAAACTTAAATTAACGTTAATCATCATCCGATAAAACTTATAAACCATTAAATATATTATTTCTCATAAATTTACCTATAGGATATACATATCAAATAATGTATTCTGATATACAATATAATTTAATTTAATTTAATTTTTAGTCTAATTTAGTCTAATTTTTGAGATCAAATGACCGTTTATAGCAAAAATATAATCCATTCACCGTTTAGCAAAACTCATTTACATGATAAAAAATATAAACGCATTATTTCTGTTGCTTCTAAATTATTTAACGTTCACGGCACTCGTGGTACAACATTATCTCAAATAGCCAATAAACTTGAATTAACCCAATCAAGCCTTTATTACTATGTACATACAAAAGAAGATCTTATCTATCAATGTTATTTAAATACCTGCATTGAAATCAAAGACATCCTTGATAAGGCACTTTCATCTCCAGGCTTAGCCATTGATAAGCTTGAAATATTATTTAGACTTAATTTCGAATGCTGGGACGATATTTTTAACGGTAATCGTGGTCATTTAGTCGGTTTCACTGAGATAGCATCGTTATCTACAGAACATCAAAAAGAAATTCATCAGTACTACCATTATTTTGTTATCCAAGTTAAAGCGTTAATTAATGATGGAATTAATGATGGGAGCATGCAGGCGAAATCGCCAAGTAAAGCAGCTATCGCGATTTGGGGTAATATTTTCTGGTTACCCGTTTGGTTATACGATATTAATAAAGAAAATCGAAAAAGTGGCTGTGAAGAGTGGCTAAGTATTATTAAATATGGCTTAAAAAACACCAATAAACATTTTGACTTTACTACGATGGCTTTTGGTGAAGGGCATGAGGTGCCAACAGGCTTTTATCGAAATGAGCAAGACAGTACAAAGCAAGAAGCTTTCTTAATCGTTGGTTCCCATTTTTTTAATAAAAAAGGCTTTAGGGGTACTTCTTTAGATGAGCTTACTCGATCACTTGGTGTAACTAAAGGCGCATTTTATCATCATATAATAAACAAAGAAGACTTATTAAGTAAGTGTATCGATAGAACCTTTTCAATTGAACAATCGGTTTTAACTGATACGATTACTAAGGATTTAAATGGTATAAATAAACTCGCTTACTCTGCCCGTACAATGTTTGCTATACAAGTGGGTGGGCAAGGTCCTTTAATTCGTTATGCCACTATCTGGTCATTACCACTAGCAAAAAGAGAAGAAAAGGAAGTGATTGCTCGAAAAATAAGGGATCTATTTGGTGCTATGGTTCAATCAGGTATTGCTGATAAAAGTATTCGTGAAGTAAATTTAATTGTCGCTGAAAATATTATTGCCGGTGCTATTGAATCTATTCCCGATATGACGATAGCACCTCAGTATATTGATATAACAAAAGACTCTGTTGATTTTTTTGATATGTTTTT
>CAWVSL010000017.1:0-48656 GCA_963933115.1 uncultured Colwellia sp. | reverse complement strand
TGCCATCATATCGGAAGCGATAAAGTTTTCACCTAAGCCGAAGCCAATGACTAATGGGCTACCCGAGCGAGCGACAATAATGCGGTCTTTATCGCGTGAGTCCATCACTACGGTGCCATAAGCACCCTCAAGCTGCTTTACTGTCTTTTGTACGGCAAATAATAATGACTCACTCGTTTTTAACTCATGATGTACTAAATGAGTAATAACTTCGGTATCAGTTTGCGAGATAAACTCATATCCTAATCCTTGTAAACGACTTTTTAATTGAATATGGTTTTCAATAATACCATTGTGAACAACCGCAATCGTATTATTTGATAAGTGTGGGTGAGCGTTTACTTCACTTGGAACACCATGAGTAGCCCAACGTGTGTGCGCAATACCCGTGCCACCAACTAAAGAATTTGATGATAATGCATCGGCAAGCTCTTGAACTTTACCTACCCGCTTGATGCTACTTAATTTACTTTTTTGATCAATAATAGCGACACCTGCTGAGTCATAGCCCCGATATTCTAGACGCTTCAACCCTTCAACTAAGATATCCGCTATGTCACGCTGTGCTACTGCACCTACTATTCCACACATTATATTTTTCCCTTTAAATGTTATCTTTGTCTAATCACACTGTTACATAGCCTAGCTAGCAATGATGAGATTGACACCTTGATTTTTTAATTGATTAATTATTTCTACTGATAAGCCGTCGTCGGTAATTAGGGTCTGATTTTTTTGCCATGGTAATTCTAAATTAGGGATTTTACGGCCAATTTTCTCTGACTCGACCATGACAATAACTTCTCTTGAAACTTCAGCCATGACCTGACTAAGACCAATAAGCTCGTTAAATGTTGTTGTACCTCTAGCTATATCTATACCATCAGCACCAATAAAAAGCTGATCGAAGTCGTAACTGCGCAGTACTTGTTCTGCGACTTGACCTTGAAAGGCTTCAGAATGAGGATCAAAAGTCCCACCTGTCATTAATATCACCGGTTCATTTTCTAAAGCCCTTAAGTCACTGGCTATTAATAAGGAGTTGGTCATGACAATCAAGCCCTTCTTATCTTCTAATTCCTTTACTAATGCCGACGTTGTTCGGCCGCTATCAATAATAATTCGGTTATGATCACGAATAAGCTTTGCAGCTTCCTTGGCGATTAACACCTTTTGTTTCGAAAGTTGCTGGTTTTTATTTTCTATTATTTCGGTTGGTAATGAAATAGCACCACCATATTGTCTTAACAGCAAACCACTGCTTTCTAGAGCGGCTAAGTCTTTACGAATGGTCACTTCAGATGTGCTAAATTGTTTGGCTAATTGGTCGACACTTACCTTACCACTGTGATTAAGTTCGGTAATAATAGTGTGACGTCTTTGTTGAGTGTTTCTTTTTGACATTGTAGCTTGTTAACTTTCATTTATTGATGATTATATAAGTTTAAGTTTCGTTCTGAAACTTAAACTATTAAAACAAAAGATAACTTATTAAGCAATGATTATTTATTAAGCAATAATTATTTAGTCTCGCTGATTTATATTCTTCCCAAAATTAACGATAACATGTAGATCGATATTAAGTGCGCTAGCCATAAAAAAAGACGCCTAGGAGCGTCTTTTTTTATGATACTTATCAATGCTATTGCTTAACTGGTCTGAGCCAATTAGCAATATTTCTTTGTTTACCACGGGCAACGGCTAAGTCATTTGCTTCAACATTTTTAACAATAACAGAGCCTGCACCGATTGTTGCCATATTACCAATAACTGCAGGCGCAACAATAGAGCTATTAGAGCCAATAAAAGCACCGTCGCCAATAATCGTTTTATATTTATTTACCCCGTCATAATTACAAGTAATAGTGCCGGCACCAATGTTAACCCTGGCACCTATTTCGCTATCACCTAAATATGTTAAGTGACCCGCTTTGGCGCCTTCACCTAAGGTCGATTTTTTCATTTCGACAAAATTACCTATATGGGAGTCATTTTTCATTATGGAACCGGGACGAATACGGGCAAATGGTCCTAATGTGCAGTGTTCACCGATAACGGCATCCTCAATAATAGAGTTAGCTTTAATTTCGGTATGGGCTCCAATTGAACAATTTTTTAAGATACAATTTGGCCCAATAACCACGTCATCTGCTATAGACACCACGCCTTCAAAAATACAATTAACATCAATAACAACTTCTTGACCCACACTGACTTTGCCACGGATATCCGTTCTTGCCGGGTCACGAAGTGTAGCACCTGCCAACATTAATACTTCAGCTTGCCTCAATTGATATGCGCGTTCTAAACTAGCTAACTGTATGCGATTATTAGCCCCCTCCACTTCAATTTCTCTTTCAGGGTGTGCGGTAGTTATTGTTTTACCTTCTAAGTGAGCTGCAGCGATAATATCAGTTAAGTAATACTCACCTTGAGCATTATCGCTTGATAAGTTTGTTAACCAGCGCTTTAAATCACCACCATTGGCTAATAAAATTCCGGTATTGGCTTCATTAATTAATAGTTGCGCCTGGCTTGCATCTTTTTGTTCAATAATACCAATAACCCGGCTATTTTCTCTAACGATACGGCCATAGCCTTGAGGGTTGGCTAAATTAACCGTTAACAGAGCCATTCCGCTTTCTGGCTTCACTGCCAATAACCGTTCTAATGTAGAGGCTTGGGTTAAAGGTACATCACCGTAGAGTACTAATATATCTTCGTTATCTTTAATGTAAGGTGACGCCATATCGACCGCATGACCTGTACCAAGTTGCTCAACTTGTTCAACAAAGGTCAAGTCGTCTCCGGTGTTATCTTTGGTTAACGCCGCTTTTAATACATCACCACCAAAGCCGTAGACCACATAAATATTACTGGCATTTAATTGCCTAGCACTATCAATAACGTGACTAACCATAGGTTTATCAGCAATAGGATGGAGCACTTTAGGCAGGGTAGATCGCATGCGTGTACCTTTACCTGCGGCTAATATAACAACTGAGAGAGACATAATTATTCCGTTAAATTTTATATTATTGGTATTGTATCTTTAATGAATTTTCATTACAGCTATTATTGATCTTCATAACTGCTGCTTCTTATTTTTATCGTATTCATTTTATCACTTGCAAGCACCAGTCTTTATTTATAAAAAAAGCGACATTTACGGTAGGTAAATGTCGCTTTTTGTTCACTAAAACTTAGTGTTATTAAACTCTACAAGTTCATTGATGGCAGTTTATACTTTCTTTTTAGTCACTTGAATAACGCGCAATTGCGCAGTTACACGTGCTAATTCAGCTGCAACTTCAGCATAGTCAACATCATCGCCATGGGCGTTCATGTGTTCTTCTGCACGTCGTTTAGCTTCTAAAACTGCTTGTTCATCTAAATCGGCTGCGCGTACAGCCACATCGGACAATACAGTAACGTTATTAGGTTGAACTTCTAACATGCCGCCAGAAAGATAAATAACTTCTTCCTCACCGCCAAACTTTACAATACGAGCCATACCAGGTTTTAGTGAGGTCAACAAAGGTGCATGACCAGGCATAATACCTAGCTCACCTTCAGAACCTGTTATCTGTAATGATTCAATACGACCAGAGAATAACTCCTCTTCTGCACTTACTACATTTAGATTTACTGTCATTGCTGACATTTTGACCTCCTAAAGTAGGTGTTTAGTTAAGCATAGTTACTAAGTAACCTCTTAACTAAACTACCCAAGTAAATTACATGTTTTTAGCTTTCTCAATGGCTTCTTCAATAGAACCAACCATATAGAATGCTTGCTCAGGTAAGTCATCATAGTCACCGGCCAATATGCCAGTAAAACCTGCAATGGTATCTTTTAACGAGACATACTTACCTGGAGAACCTGTAAATACTTCAGCAACAAAGAACGGCTGAGACAAGAAACGCTGAATTTTACGAGCACGTGTAACGGTTTGCTTATCTTCTTCAGAAAGCTCGTCCATACCCAAAATTGCGATAATGTCTTTAAGTTCTTTGTAACGTTGTAATACGTTTTGTACACCACGTGCCACTTCATAATGCTCAGTACCAACAACTAATGGGTCAAGTTGGCGCGAGGTTGAGTCTAACGGGTCAATCGCTGGGTATATACCCAATTCGGCAATTGAACGTGAAAGTACAACGGTTGCATCTAAGTGAGCAAAGGTAGTAGCTGGACTTGGATCCGTCAAATCATCTGCTGGTACATATACCGCTTGGATTGAAGTGATCGAACCTTTCTTAGTCGAAGTAATACGTTCTTGTAATACACCCATTTCTTCAGCAAGCGTTGGTTGGTAACCAACTGCTGATGGCATACGGCCAAGTAGTGCAGATACTTCCGTACCAGCAAGAGTATAACGATAGATATTATCAACGAAGAATAATACGTCACGACCTTCATCACGGAATTTTTCAGCCATTGTTAAACCAGTAAAGGCAACACGTAAACGGTTTCCTGGAGGCTCGTTCATTTGGCCGTAAACTAATGATACTTTATCAAGTACGTTAGAGTCGTTCATTTCGTGGTAGAAATCATTACCTTCACGAGTACGCTCACCAACACCAGCAAATACTGAGTAACCACTATGTTCGATAGCAATGTTACGGATAAGCTCCATCATGTTAACGGTCTTACCAACACCAGCACCACCAAACAATCCAACTTTACCACCCTTAGCGAATGGACAAACTAAATCAATTACTTTGATACCAGTTTCTAGTAGTTCATTTGACATTGCTTGATCAGCGTATGCAGGTGCAGCACGGTGAATGGACCACCTTTCTTCTTCACCTATCGGGCCAGCTTCATCAATCGGCTCACCCAATACATTCATGATACGACCCAAAGTTGCAGTACCTACTGGAACTTGGATGTTTTCACCTGTATTTTCTACATTTAGACCACGTTGTAAACCATCAGAAGAACCCATAGCAATTGCACGTACAACACCGCCACCAAGCTGTTGTTGTACTTCAAGTACTAAGCCTGAAAGCTTACCTTCGGTTACTTTTAATGCGTCATATACTTTAGGTACGGCATCTTGTGGAAATTCTATATCCACAACTGCGCCAATTATTTGGACGACTTTACCTGCACTCATGTTTATTCCTCAAATTTAAATTTAACGAAAACTAATCTTTTACCGTTATACGGCTGATGCACCAGCGACAATCTCACCCAATTCTTGAGTAATACTTGCTTGACGCGCCTTGTTGTATACCAATTGTAAGTCATCAATTAAGTCGCCCGCATTATCAGTTGCAGACTTCATTGCAACCATACGAGCAGCTTGTTCACAGGCTAGGTTTTCAACCACACCTTGATAAACTTGAGATTCAACGTAGCGAACTAACAGTTGTTCAAGCATGGCTTGTGCATCTGGTTCGTAAATGTAATCCCAGCGATGTTTAATTTCTTCATCGTCTGACTTAGGTAACGGTAAAAGTTGATCTATTGTTGGTTTTTGCGTCATGGTATTGACAAATTTATTGTAAACAATAAATAACTTATCAATTTCACCATTATCATAGGCATTTAACATAACCTTCACACTACCTATTAAGGCGGTTATTGAAGGTCTGTCACCTAAACCAGAAACCTGTGCAGTAACATTAGCACCCATGTTATTGAAAAACGTAGTGGCTTTAGAGCCAACCACTGCAAATTCAACTTCACATTCTTCAGACTGCCATTTAGCAGCATCCGCTAATACACGCTTAAATAAATTTATATTTAAGCCACCACACAAACCACGGTCAGTTGATACTACAATATAACCTACACGCTTAACTTCACGCTCTTCCAAATATGGATGGCGATATTCTAAGTTACCAAGCGCAATATGACCGATCACGTTTCGTATATTCTCAGCGTATGGACGAGATGCAGCCATGCCTTCCTGCGCTTTGCGCATTTTGCTTGCTGCTACCATTTCCATAGCACTAGTGATCTTCTGAGTGTTTTTAACACTCGCGATCTTAGATTTTATCTCTTTACCACCAGCCATGACTTATCTCCGAAACTTTATTTATGAAAAAAGTTCTTACCAAGTTTGCGTAGACTTGAATTTCTCAAGTGCTGCAGCTAAACCTGCTTCGATTTCTTTATCGTAACCACCAGTTTCATTGATTTTAGCCATCAACTCAGCGCTATCATTATTGATAAAGGTTAATAATGCTGCTTCAAAATCATTGATTTTGTTTAGCTCAACATCATTTAAAAAACCTTTTTCAGCTGCGAATAAAGACACAGCCATATCAGCAACAGACAACGGGCTGTATTGGTTTTGCTTCATCAATTCAGTAACACGTTGGCCATGTTCTAATTGAGCACGAGTAGCATCATCTAAATCAGAAGCGAACTGAGCAAAAGCTGCTAGTTCACGGTACTGAGCAAGTGCTAAACGAATACCACCACCTAGTTTCTTAATGATTTTAGTTTGTGCAGCACCACCAACACGAGAAACTGATAAACCTGCGTTAACAGCCGGACGAATACCTGAGTTGAATAAATCAGCTTCTAAGAATATTTGTCCATCAGTAATCGAAATTACGTTAGTTGGTACGAAAGCCGATACATCACCTGCTTGAGTTTCAATTATTGGTAATGCGGTTAAAGAACCTGTTTTACCCTTAACTGCACCTTTAGTGAAACGTTCAACATATTCTTCGTTAACTCTAGCAGCACGTTCTAACAAACGGCTGTGAAGGTAAAAAACGTCACCTGGGTAAGCTTCACGACCTGGAGGACGACGAAGTAATAATGAAATTTGACGATAAGCAACTGCTTGCTTAGACAAATCATCATAGACTATCAACGCATCTTCGCCGCGGTCACGGAAATATTCACCCATTGAACAACCTGAGTAGGGTGCTAAATATTGAAGTGCAGCTGCTTCAGAAGCGGATGCGACAACGACAATAGTATTTGACAATGCGCCGTGCTCTTCTAATTTACGCACTAGGTTAGCAACAGTTGACGCTTTTTGGCCAATAGCTACATACACACATTTAATACCGGTATCTTTTTGATTGATAATGGCATCTAACGCAATGGCAGATTTACCGATTTGACGGTCACCAATAATCAATTCACGCTGACCACGTCCAATCGGAATCATTGAGTCAATAGACTTAATACCCGTTTGAACTGGTTGATCAACAGATTTACGTTCGATTACACCCGGTGCAACAACTTCAACAGGAGAGAAACCATCGTTATCGATTGTCCCTTTACCATCAATAGGCTCACCTAGTGTATTGACGACGCGGCCTAATAAACCACGTCCTACAGGTACTTCCAAAATACGGCCAGTACCTTTAACTTTTTGTCCTTCAGCTAGATCAGCATATGGACCCATTACTACCGCACCGACCGAATCACGGTCAAGGTTTAACGCGATAGCATAACGGCTACCAGGAAGTTCGATCATCTCGCCTTGCATTACATCTGCTAGGCCATGGATGCGAATAATACCATCTGTTACAGAAACGATAGTACCTTCATTGCGAGCTTCGCTGACAACGTTAAACTGTTCAATACGTTTTTTGATCAGTTCAGCGATTTCAGTGGAATTCAGTTGCATGCTCTGTTCCCTTATCTCTTAAATGCTATAATTGCATTGCTGTTGCGAGGCGATTCAGTTTATTCTTTACTGAACCATCGATTACCATGTCACCTGCTTGAATAACCAAACCAGAGACAATACTTGCATCAACACTACAATTGAGCTGTACTTTTCGAGCCAAACGCTTTTCAAGCGCAGCACTTAAAGTAATTAATTTATCTGCTGTCAATTCAACAGCAGATGTTACATCCACAATAATTGTTTTCTCATGTTCAGCTTTTAATTCACTAAATTGAGTTACAACTTGTGGTAGCACCAAAAGGCGTCCATTTTCGGCCAATACTTTAATAAAGTTTTGACCTTCGCTGTTTAGTTGTTCACCACAAACCTTTAAAAAGATTTCTTGTGATTGCTCAACAGATACTCCGCCAGAAAGGTAACCTTTCATGATGTCGTCTTTTGAAACTTCTGCGGCGAAAACTAGCATTTCTAACCAGTTTTCAATCGCATTAGCATCAACAGCAAAATCGAACGCTGCTTTAGCGTAAGGACGAGCAACGGTTGTCAATTCAGACATAGCTCATTCCCCTCTTAAAGTTCAGCTACAAGTTTATCTAAAATGTCGCTATGTGCAGCGGCATCAATCGAACGCTCAAGAATTTTCTCAGCACCGGCTACAGCTAGAACTGCGACTTGTTGACGAAGTTCTTCTTTAGCCTGATTACGCTCAGTTTCTATCTCAGCATGACCAGAAGCTAATATTTTAGCTTTTTCAGCTTCAGCTTTACCTGCCGCTTCTTCAACTATTTGCGCTTCGCGTTTCTTAGCCGCTTCAACAATACCTGCTGCTTGTGCTTTTGCTTCTTTAAGCTGCGCCGTCGCTTTTTCTTGAGCAAGCTCAAGATCTTTAGCAGCACGGTCTGAAGCAGCAAGTCCGTCAGCTATAGTAGCTTGACGAGCTTCGATGGCAGCCGTAATTGGTGGCCATACAAACTTCATGCAGAAAATTACAAATACGACAAATGCGATTAATTCACCAATAAGCGTGGCATTAATATTCATTTGTGTAGCTCCTATTAGTTATTCGTTTAAAAAAAGACTTAAGACTGAAAAGAATTAAGCAAGTACGAATAACATGTAAAGACCGATAGCAACACCGATCATAGCGATAGCATCAATAAGGCCAGCTACGATGAACATTTTTACTTGTAATTGTGGTGCTAATTCAGGTTGACGAGCAGCAGACTCTAAGAACTTGCCACCTAGTATACCAAAACCAATCGCAGTACCTAAAGCACCTAGACCGATTAATAACGCAACAGCGATATATAACATATTTATCTCCGATATTTTGAATGTTAAAAGTTAAAGTTAAAAAATTGTACAAAAATTATTCTTTCGGGCTTCCTGCCCTAAACCCTTCGGGCCGGCTTATGCCGTTCTAACTTATTCCCGAAAAGTTAGTGATCTTCGTGAGCTAAACTAAGATAAACAATAGTTAGCATCATAAAAATAAACGCTTGTAATGGGATAATCAGCAAATGGAACGCTGCCCATAAAAAATGTACTGGCAATTGAGCAATACCGATTGTCGCAATCAATAAGAATATCAATTCACCTGCGTACAAGTTACCAAATAAACGTAGCGCTAATGACAATGGACGCGCTAATAAAGTTACGACTTCAAGTATAAAGTTAACGGGGTACAAAGACCAATGACCAAAAGGTTGCGTGGTTAATTCTTTGATAAAACCGCCAACACCTTTAACCTTAATAGAATAATAAACCGTCAAAATAAACACACCAATAGCTAATGCAAAGGTCATATTAGGATCAGCTGTAGCTACTGGTTTCATATAAACAGAAGACATTTCAACACCACCGACTAGACTGATTAGCCATGGTATTAAATCAACAGGCACCCAATCCATCGCATTCATTAATAAAACCCAAACAAATACAGTTAAGGCTAATGGTGCAATTAATGGGTTATATCCGTGAAATGTACTTTTAACACTATCACCAACAAACTCAACGATCATTTCAACTGCACATTGCAGTTTACCTGGGACGCCGGTGGTTGCTTTTTTGGCAACCGATCTGAAGATATAAAGAAAGACGAATCCTAAAAACACCGACCAACCCAAGGTATCTAAATGCAAAGTCCAAAATCCGTCACACAGATTTTCAGAGCCCGCGTCAAAGGAACAAAGCCCCTGACTATTAGCAGTTAAATTGGTTAAATGGTGTTTAATATATTCTTGGCTGGTTAATTCAGCGGCTGAAGACATACTAATGTTCCCAATGATTAAAGTTTAAAAAAATTTTAAATAAAAGCTTTGATCTATCTAAGCTATTGTTTAACAAAAAATGGTGTTAACAAGGGCATTGCCATTACTAAACAAAACATTCCAAAAAATGGTAGAGGTAAAATCGATAACGTTTTAAATACCATGGCAAACAATAATGCCGTTACTATCATTTTTATTTTTACACCGCTAAAAAAGGACTCAACCACTAATTTAGACGATTTAGCTCCAGCATATTTAAATGCTTTATAAGCAAAAATTATATTAGGAACTACCCCTATAACACCCCCAGTCAATGCTGATGTCGCAGTGGTAACACCCCAAATAAAATAAATTATTAAAGTGAAAATTAATACGATGGTTATCGAGATACCTATTTGTTGATAGGCAAATTTTCGTCCCGCTTTTACTAATGGATTACTTTTAGATAAGTTCACCAATTGCTCCAACGAAAATTATCGTACTTTTGACGTCTTAATAAAATAAAGATTATTAAAGTTAAAGTAATAACTTTAATATCAAAAAAGTCTGCGCAGTATACTTAATAATTGATTAATTGCAACATAATAGGGCACTGCTATCCCTATTATCATGCGATTATTATTTAAAAGGAGCTATCGTAAATATTAATAGTACCCATAGAGGTTAATTAGCTAATTTGACCAATTATTCCATCGAGTTCAACTAAGCTGTTATACGATATTGTTAACTTACCTTTGCCCTTTGTATTATGTTTAATAACGACTTGTTGACCTAACGCTTCTGTTAACTTTTTTTCTAATGATTGGTCTTCTATATTGACTATTTTTTCTTGTTTATCAGTAATAGGTTCTAATGCTCTTTTAACCAATACCTCTGTCTCTCGAACGGTTAATTCTTTTGCAGCAACTATACGTGCGCTAGCTGTTTGCAAGTCACCATCAAGAGCTAATAATGCACGGGCATGACCCATATCAATATCACCATGCTCCAATAAAATTTTGACATCTTCATTTAAATTATTTAAACGTATTAAATTACTGACAGCAGCACGAGATTTACCAACGGCTTGAGCCACTTCTTTATGTGTTAATTCAAATTCATTTAAGAGCCTATTTAATGCGACGGCTTCCTCCATTGCATTTAGGTCTTCTCGCTGAATATTTTCTATCAAAGCAATTGCTATTGCCGTTTCATCTGGTACATTTTTAATTATACAAGGAATTATATCAATTCCCGCTATTCTTGCTGCTCGCCAACGGCGTTCACCTGCAATTATTTCATAGCTATCATTACCAACAGTTCTGACAACAATTGGCTGTATAATTCCTTGAGACCTTATAGAGTTAGCAAGATCTTCTAAAGCTTCAGCTGACATATCCTTACGAGGTTGATACTTACCCGGTTGTAATTGCTCTACAGGTAGTTTTTCTAGTTCATTTTTTAAATGTTCTGGTGTTGATGAGTTATCATCAACCGTTACGTTAGGTACAGTTGTTAGTAATGCATCTAAACCGCGCCCTAAACCTCGACGTTTAGCTGGACTCATAATATTCCTTGCGACTATAAATTGAGTTAAAAGTAATTGTTATTATTTGTTTTTTTCTTGTTTTCTTAATAATTCACCCGCTAATGCTAAATAAGCCTTAGAGCCAGTAGATGATTTATCATAATACATAACAGGTGCACCAAAACTTGGCGCTTCAGCTAAACGGACATTACGAGGAATAACAGTACGGTATACTTTATCACCAAAATGCCGTTTCAATTGTTCAGACACATCGTTAGCTAGGCGACTTCGAGGGTCGTACATGGTTCGTAAAATACCTTCAATGTGCAAGTTGCTATTCACTACAGATACTAATTTAGAAACCGTGTCCATTAATGCTGTTAACCCTTCAAGTGCATAGTATTCACACTGCATTGGTACTAAAACAGAGTCTGCGGCTGTCATAGCATTTACGGTCATCATATTTAAAGAAGGAGGGCAGTCTATTAGGATAAAATCATAGTTATTGATAACGGGGGCTAATGCATTTTTTAAGCGATGTTCTCTAGAATACACTTCCATTAACTTTATCTCGGCGGCTGTTACATCAGCATTGCCTGCAATTAAGTGATATAGACCCGTAGTTTCTTTAACTACTACTTCATCAAATGGTTTTTCTTCAACAAGTAATTCATAACATGTGTTTGCAATTTCATACTTATCTACACCACTCCCCATAGTAGCGTTACCTTGGGGATCTAAATCTACTAATAGTACTCTTCGTTTAGTGGCGGCAAGAGATGCGGCTAAATTTACTGCTGTAGTGGTTTTACCCACACCACCTTTTTGATTAGCGACTGCTATTATTTTTCCCACAAATGCCTCTAAAATTATATTATTAGTTTTTTATTTACTTTATACAGGTTATTTATTTTTTTAGCTTAACTTTTTCAACTCTATTAGATGACGTTCACCTTCAAGTGTTGGTACAACTATTTTATGACTGGCCATTAATTTAATATTTACAGGTAATACGTTAATTTCATCACTAGGATATTGACCTTTAAGAGCAAGAAAACTACCTTGTTCAATGGGTATCAAATGTTGACACCAAGTAACCATATCGTTTAGGGAAGAAAAAGCTCGACTTAATACACCATCAAATAACTCTTCTGGTTGATATTTCTCAACTCTTGATAAAATAGGCGTTACATTTTTAAGTTTTAATTGAAAAATGACCTGCCTTAAGAAAGTTATCCGTTTGCCTAAGCTATCTAGTAATACAAAAGTCTTATCTGGATACAATATAGAAAGTGGTATCCCTGGTAAACCAGGTCCCGTGCCTACATCAATAAATCGTGTTCCAACCAAGTATTGGCCTACCATTAAACTGTCTAATATATGTTTGACTAGCATATCATCAGGATCGCGAACTGACGTTAAATTATATGCTTTATTCCATTTAATTAATAATTCTACATATTGAATTAATAACTCAATTTGTTCTTCTGATACATCTAGGTTTGTCTTATTGATCAATAATTGTAGTTTTTCTTTTAATGTCATTATTTTATCTAAATATTATGTCGTACCGTCAATAAATTAAAAGTTTATCAACTTATATAAAACTGCATCTTCAATAATATAACTTAAATCGAAGATAGTGTAATTTAAAATATTAAGCAGACTTTCGGTCATTTTTGCTTAATAAACCATGTTTTTTAAGATATACCAATAATAATGAAACTGCTGCAGGTGTAATACCCGATATTCTTGATGCTTTACCGAGAGTCTCAGGACGAGCTTCAGAGAGTTTCGCAACAACTTCATTTGATAAACCTGATATTTGATGAAAGTTAAAATCAACAGGTATTAATGTATCTTCATGACGTTTCTTTTTCGCAATTTCATCAAGCTGACGATCAATATAACCGGCATATTTAGTCTGTATTTCAATCTGTTCTGATGCTTGTTTATCGTCTAATGCTGGTCCGAAGCCCTCTATAGCCATTAAATCATCATATTTGACTTCAGGTCTGCGTAATAGATCCTCTAACGAATTTTCACGACTTACAGGACTTTTTAGCAAATGGTTAAGTTTATCTACCTGTTGATGATCTTTTTGGATCCAAGTAGATTTTAAACGCTGACGTTCTAGTTCTATATTTTCCATTTTTTCGTTAAATCTCTGCCAGCGCTCATCAGAAACTAAACCAAATTTTCGGCCTTGTTCCGTTAAACGGATATCGGCATTGTCTTCACGTAGTAGTAATCTATATTCAGCACGTGATGTAAACATTCTATAGGGTTCCTTGGTACCAAGGGTGGCTAAGTCGTCAATTAAAACACCGACATAGGCTTGGTCACGCCCTAACAAAAAGTCACCTAAACCTTTGACTCTAGAAGCAGCATTGGTTGCTGCCATTAAACCTTGAGCACCAGCTTCTTCATATCCAGTAGTACCGTTAATTTGACCGGCAAAATACAAATTAGTAACGAATTTACTTTCAAGGGTCTGTTTTAAGTCGCGTGGGTCAAAATAATCATATTCGATAGCATAACCTGGACGAGTAATAACTGCATTCTCAAAACCTTTAATTGATCTTACTAAGTTTATTTGTACATCAAAGGGTAAACTTGTTGAAATGCCATTTGGATAAACTTCGTTAGTGGTTAATCCTTCAGGTTCAACAAATATTTGATGAGAATTTTTATCAGCAAATCTATTTATTTTGTCTTCAATGGAAGGGCAATAACGAGGTCCTATACCCTCAATGACACCCGTATACATTGGAGACCTATCTAAGCCTTCTCTAATATGTTGATGAGTCTTTTCATTGGTGTGAGTGATATAACACGATATTTGTTTAGGATGATCATTTGTTGAACCCATAAATGAAAAGACAGGGCGAGGATCATCCCCTGGCTGTTCTTCCATCACAGAGTAATCAAGGGTTCTTGAATCTAATCTAGGGGGAGTGCCGGTCTTTAAACGATCCATTCTAAAAGGCATATCACGCATTTTAGCAGCTAAATTGACACTTGCTGGATCTCCAGCTCTACCACCTTGGTAGTTATTCAGACCAATGTGTATTTTCCCCGCAAGAAAAGTACCTACTGTTAAAACGACAGTCTTACCTTTAAACTTTAATCCCATTTGTGTCGATACACCAACAACATTATCGTTTTCTAATATTAAATCATCGCACGGTTGCTGAAATATTGTTAAATTTTCTTGGTTTTCAAGAGATTGTCTTACATAAGATCTATAGAGAGCACGATCAGCTTGAGCTCGTGTTGCTCTTACTGCTGGACCCTTACTTGCGTTTAATGTTCTAAATTGAATTGCACTATGATCTATTGCTGTAGCCATCAGTCCGCCGAGCGCATCTATCTCTTTAACAAGGTGCCCTTTGCCTATACCACCAATGGCTGGATTACATGACATTTGCCCAAGAGTATCAATATTATGTGTAAGTAATAAAGTTTTGCAACCCATCCGTGCTGCAGCTAGACATGCTTCTGTTCCTGCATGACCACCACCAACTACGATTACATCATATGACTCTTGATACCACATAAAATTTTTATCCTAACTTCATTCTAAAAAATAAGATGCGTATTTTAGCTTTTTTTTACCTTTAGGGATACGATCAAATGACTTTTAAGATCGTGTCTTGATCCTTTGTTTTAAAAAGAGATCTCTATATAGATCTTATTATTACTTATTATTAGTAAAGCCTTTTTCTGTGGATAAGTAGTTTTTTATTATATGTAACAGTATTTTAGGTGATCCATTAACTTGTGATCAAACCTTGATCAACCCGTAACAAACCTCTGATCAAAACAGCTAGTTATCCACAGGGGGTAAATCGAATATTATTGTACACTGAATAATAATAGGAAATTAACCTGTTATCCTTATAGTTATACACATTGTTGTTTTTATTTATTTGTTTTTTGTGGATAAGTTGAGGGTAAGCTTGTTATAAAAGATCTTGAATTTCTATTATCCACTGCTGAGCGAGTTCTTCAGGATCTATATCCTCATTCATGTCTAACAGTTTAATTGGTGATATTGATACACAAGCGAATGAATTTAATATATTTTCTATATTTCTAGCGGCTGAACAATAAGTATCGTAATTTTTATCACCAATCCCTAATATGATTATTTTAACTGAGGATAGATCTTGTTTATAAGATCTAAGATCTGTTACGAATTTTTGAATGTTATCAGGATAGTCTCCAGCTCCATGAGTTGAAGTACAAATTAACCAAGTCTGATTATCAGTTAATATTTTTGTCAATTGCGGTTGTAAATGAATTGTCGTTTGATGACCTAGTTCTTGTAAAGTCTCTTCACAAGCTTCAGCAACGTATTCTGTTCCGCCTAGCATACTGCCAACGATAATTTGAAATGAGGACATATTAATCCAAAATAATATTTTTATTAGAGCTACTTACCAACACAAAAAGAAGAAAATATCTTCCCCAACAAATCGTCACTGGTAAACTCTCCAGTGATTTGATCAAGCTCCTGCTGACAGATACGCAGTTCTTCAGCTAATATCTCACCGGCAACATAAGACTCAAGTTGTTCCAAACCTATCTTTAAATGCTCATGAGTTCTTTCTAAGGCTATCAGATGACGTCGTCTTGCCATAAAACCACCTTCTGTACTACCTTGGTAACCCATGATAGTTTTTAAGTGCTCTTTTAAGCTATCAACCCCATCACCTGTTTTTGCTGATAATGTAACGATACTGTGGATGTTATCTGCGGTTGAGTCATTAACTTCTATATAACCAGTTACTGCGTTACTAATGTCAGCCTTGTTCCTAATAATAGTTAAGCCTATATTACTCGGTAGTCTTTTAAAAAACTCTGGCCAATCTTCTTTGATGGTAAGTTCGTCACTTTTAACTGAGTTGTCATCAGCAGCATCTACCATCAATAATACTCTATCAGCTTGATTTATTTCTTGCCAAGCTCGTTCTATACCAATTTTTTCAACCTTGTCAGTACTTTCCCTTAAACCAGCAGTATCTATTATATGAAGGGGCATACCATCAATGTGTATTTGCTCGGTTAGTACATCTCGGGTTGTTCCGGCTATATCGGTAACTATTGCCGTTTCCTTTCCACTTAATGCGTTTAATAAACTTGATTTGCCGGCATTAGGACGGCCAGCAATAACTACACGCATACCTTCTCTAATTATGCTGCCTTGTTGAGCTTGTTGGCGCACACTTTCTACTTTACTGATAATAGCTTTGAGCTCGGTAACTATTTTTTTATCGGCAAGGAAGTCTATTTCTTCTTCTGGAAAATCTATAGCGGCTTCAACATACATCCTTAGGTGAATAATACTTTCGACCATATCATTAACTAGCTTTGAAAAGTTTCCTTTTAGAGACTGAAGGGCGCATCGTGCAGCTTGTTCTGAGCTTGAATTTATTAAGTCGGCAATTGCTTCTGCTTGAGTTAAGTCAAGTTTGTCGTTTAAGAATGCTTGTTCACTAAATTCACCAGGCTTTGCCATTCTGACTTTGTTGATGGCAAGTACTTCTTTAAGGATCATATCAAGTATAACCGGGCCACCGTGTCCTTGAAGTTCAAGGACATCTTCTCCTGTAAATGAATTAGGAGCCTTGAAAAATAAAGCTATGCCTTGATCTAATATATGTTTATCTCTATTCTTAAAGGGTAAGTATTCAGCCTTCCTTATTTCTGGCACTCTACCCAATATAGTTTTTGCTACATTAACAGTTTCTGGACCTGATATTCTGATAATACCGACACCACCTCTACCCGGAGCAGTTGCTTGGGCGGCAATGGTTTCTTGATAGTATGTTGTTAGTATTTGTTCGTTCATTTTAACTTCCTAAAATTAGTCATCGCCATTATAAACGATTGATTATAAAAAAGGCGACCTGTTGGTCGCCTTATATTTATTTAGTACACTTATATCATTACTTATCTTTAACTTTAGCTTTAGCAATACCGCTAAAAATGATTTTCATTTGAGTAATTGATATCAAGTTACTAACTAACCAATATAGTACTAATCCTGATGGGAACCACGCCATAAATATTGAGAATACGACGGGCATATACTGCATTATTTTTTGTTGCATCGGGTCCTGAATTGTCATAGGTTGCATTTTTTGCATAACGAACATACTAATGCCCATTAATACAGGTAGTACAAAATAAGGGTCCATTGCTGACAGATCTTGTATCCAGAATATAAATGGTGCGTGTCTTAATTCAATACTTTCTAAAAATACCCAGTATAGTGCTAAGAAAATAGGCATTTGTACTATTAAAGGTAAACAACCGCCAGCGGGATTTACTTTCTCTTTTTTGTAAAGTTCCATCATACCTTGAGACATTTTTTGACGATCATCGCCAAATCTTTCTTTTAATACAGCCATCTTAGGTTGTAAATCACGCATTTTTGCCATAGAAGTGTATTGGGCTTTAGTAAGAGGGTACATACCGCCTTTAACAATTAAAGTGATGACTATAATTGCTAATCCCCAATTACTTACAACTGATTGTATTTTTATTAACAGCCAAAATAGTGGTTGGCTAATCATAAAGAGAAACCCGTAATCAATTGTTAAATCTAGATTATCTGCAATACTCTCTAATATATCCTGATTTTTTGGACCAACATAAAAAATGGCAGAAGTTGATGCTACCTGATTAGTTTCTACTGTCATCACGGGTGCTTTAAAACCAATCACAGCATCTCTGTTTGAAGTATAACTTGTATAAAGTTGGTTGTTATCAGAGGCTTTAGGCACCCATGCAGATACAAAGTAATGTTCTAACATTGCTACCCAACCACCAGGTGTTGATACATTTAATGTTTGATCTTGGATATCATCAAAATCATATTTCTCATATCTCTCTTCAGATGTTGAATAAGCTGCACCACGGTAAGTTGGAATTAATCCTGACGATGTATCCACATTAGTAGATTGTTTTAGTTGAGCATAAAGCTGGACTGATACATTGTTGGCGGTATTATTTTCAATTATATATTCGACATTAACGCTGTAGCTCGAATGGTTAAAGGTAAACCTTTTAGTTACCGCTAAACCATCATCCGTTATATATGTTAAATCTACAGCCAATGGGTCATTATATTCTGTATCAAAATTAACCCCATTAGTCGAATAAATCGGACGTCCCTTGATAATTCTATCCAATCCATTAGCGCCTGTTAAACCACTTTGGGCAATATATCTATTTTGTCCGTTTTGCATAATAGTAAACGGAATATTATTACCTTGTTCTGTTTCATAAGCTAATAATTTTACTTCAACTATATCACCACCCTGTGTATTTATTTTTAATGATAATACATCGGTATTTACTGTAATGAACTGAGCAGAAGAAACAGTGCTTTTAACGACTGTATTTGCATTGTCTGAAGACTCAGGAATAAAGTCACCTGATGAATCAATGTTTGTTTCCATTGTTTGACTGTAAGTCTGTTGCTCAACTACTGGTGCGTTATCAAGTTGCCATTGTGTGTATAGCAAATAAGTGACCACCATTAGCGCAATAAACAGAAAACTGCGTTGTGATTCCATAAGGTTTATTTCTCTTCTTTTGATTTAGGCACGGGATCTTCTCCCCCTGCATTAAGTGGATGGCATTTTAGTATACGTTTGCCCGCTAGCCAACACCCTTTTATCACTCCGAAGCAATTAACTGCTTCAATTGCATATGTTGAGCATGTTGGTTGGAATCGACAATTATCACCTAACAGTGGACTAAGCCAACGTTTATAGGCGTTAATCAAAGTTATTACTAGCCTTTGAAGCGTTGAATTACTTTTAGCCATATTTTTTCTAATTGTTGATTAATTTCATTATTTTCAAGTCCATCAGTACCAGACTTAACCATTACTACCATGTCTATGTGGGGTAGTTTATGCTGGTTCAGGCGAAAACTTTCACGAATTTGTCTTTTTATTCTATTTCGCTGAACTGCCAATTTAATACGTTTTTTAGCAATTGCTAAACCTAATCGATTACGTTTAGACAAGTTTGGCGTAATTAAAATAGTCACATGACTAGACCCAAATCTAATTGGCTTCGTAAATACTGTTTGAAAATCACTTGGCGTTAATAACCGCGAATCTCTGACAAATTTGTAAGAAACCATAATAATGACTTAACTCTTCTCATTAAATTTAAATTGACGCAAAAAAAAAGCCTTTAGTTATAAAGACTTTTTTTATACACAGAATCAGTACTTAAAATTAAGCACTTAAACGCGCGCGGCCTTTAGCACGACGACGTGCAATTACTGCACGGCCATTCTTTGTTGCCATACGAGCACGAAATCCGTGGTTACGCTTACGTTTTAATACGCTAGGTTGAAATGTTCTTTTCATTACGCTAATCCGTCGGTTGTTGTTGCCCTGGCAAAACAGCCGTAATGAGCACACTGGGTCTAAAAAAGAGCGCGAATTTTATAGTTAGTTGTACCTTTTGTCAATGAATATCTTCATGTGTTTATATAAATGATCGCTAACGATCCCTGTTCCATTAATTATATCCACAGTTTTTTAACAATTATGGTTATCTCATGTTTATAAATAGGACATTTATGTATTTATATCAAATTAATATACTTAAATATATTTTGCTTTAAAATTAGCATATATATCAATTTAGTTGTTATTTCTATAGGGTTTTATTGATATTTTTCGTAAAATATCAATATTAGTGAGTTATCAATATTGCACTTGTGGATAACTATAGAGATAATAGCATTACTATAATAATATTAAATTTCGCTTTATCCGAATAATTCATACTATTCAGGTGTCGCCTATCACTGGGAGTTTTGGTGGATCTTTTACTTTGGCAACGTTGCTTATCTGTATTACAAGAAGAGTTGCCTGCTCAACAATTTAGTATGTGGATTAGACCATTACAATGTGTTGTTGATAACAATATCATGACGCTTTATGCACCTAATCGATTTGTGCTCGACTGGGTTAGAGATAAGTACGTTAATAGAATCAATGAGTTGGTTTCTTTACATGATGAGGTCAATCCTCCTTTACTAAGATTTGATGTTGGTAGCAAACCCGAAGGTAGTATTGCAGTCCATGCAACGTCATCTTCTACAGCTCCATCAATTGTCCCCGGTAATACTAGGGTAGAGGAGTTAGAAACCAATCTTCCTAAAAAGGCTAATGTCAGAGAAAAATATACCTTTGATAATTTTGTTGAAGGTAAGTCTAATCAATTAGCTAGGGCCGCCGCTTCCCAAGTTTCTGAAAACCCGGGGACTGCTTACAACCCCTTATTTATTTATGGCGGTACTGGTTTAGGTAAAACTCATCTACTCCATGCTGTTGGTAACGGAATATTACTCAATAAACCTAATGCTAAAATAGCTTACATGCACTCAGAACGATTTGTCCAAGATATGGTTAGAGCATTACAAAATAATGCTATGGAGAAATTTAAACACTATTACCGCAACGTAGATGCGTTACTTATAGATGATATACAATTCTTTGCTGGTAAAGAGAGAACACAAGAAGAGTTTTTTCATACTTTTAATGCCTTACTTGAAGGCAATCAACAAATTATCCTTACTAGTGACCGTTACCCTAAAGAAATTGTTGGTGTTGATGACCGCCTTAAATCACGTTTTGGTTGGGGATTAACAATTGCGATAGAACCTCCTGAGTTAGAGACTCGCGTCGCTATCTTAAAACGTAAAGCTCAAGAAAATCATATTAATTTAGCCGATGAGGTGGCATTTTTTATTGCCAAGCGTTTACGTTCTAACGTTAGGGAATTAGAGGGTGCACTTAACAGAGTTATTGCTAACGCTAATTTTACAGGTCGTTCGATCACTATCGACTTTGTTAGAGAAGCTCTGCGAGATTTATTGGCGCTACAAGATAAATTAGTCACTATTGATAATATACAGAAAACAGTAGCAGAGTATTATAAGATTAAGGTTGCAGACTTGCTTTCTAAAAGAAGAAATAGATCTGTTGCTAGACCTAGACAAATTGCAATGGCATTATCTAAAGAGTTAACTAACCATAGTTTACCCGAAATTGGTGATGCGTTCGGTGGTAGAGATCATACCACTGTATTACATGCTTGCCGTAAAATTAAAACGTTACGAGAAGAAACACATGATATAAAAGAAGATTATTCAAATTTAATTAGGACACTTTCTTCTTAACAACTAATACTTGACAATAATTATATTAATCAGCTTAACGATAGGGCAACTCAATGAAGTTTTCATTAAATAGGGAATTTTTACTTAAACCATTATTATTAGTTTCTGGTGCAGTTGAACGGAAAAGTACACTACCCATATTGGGTAATGTACTTTTAGAAGTAAGTGGGCAATCACTTACTTTAACAGCTACTGACTTAGAGCTTGAAATGGTTGCTTATGCTGATATTGATAACCAAGCTGAGGATGGGAAAATTACCATTCCAGCAAGAAAGTTACTTGATATATGTAAAAGTTTACCTGAAAATTCTTTGTTGATATTTGAGTCAACGGATGATGCTATTAAACTAAGTACTGGTCGCAGTAAATATTCGTTATCAACATTACCCGCAACAGATTTCCCTAATATCGAAGAGTGGCGTGGTGACGTTGAGTTCCAGTTATCTAAATCCGAACTACTTAGATTAATTGAAAGTACCCATTTTTCAATGGCAAATCAAGATGTTAGGTATTATCTTAATGGTATGTCTATTGAAACAGAGAATAATGAAATTCGTTCCGTTGCCACAGATGGTCACCGTCTTGCTATTTGTAAAATTGCCAATGATTCATTATCTCTACCGGCTCGTCAAGTTATTGTGCCTCGTAAAGCTATCCTTGAGATAATTAGGCTGTTAGATCCCGTTGACGAGGAGATTCAAGTTTTCTTGGGCTCTAACCATATCCGTATCATCGATACCGAATTTTCTTTTACTAGTAAATTAGTTGATGGCCGTTTTCCTGATTACCGACGGGTATTACCTCGTAATGGTGACAAGGTTATGGAAACTAGCAAGGACCAACTTCGCCAAGTACTTTCTCGAGCCTCTATCTTATCTAACGAGAAGTTTAAGGGCGTTCGTCTTAATTTTGCTAACTCACTTTTAAAAATTACTGCCAATAACCCTGAACAGGAGCAAGCAGAAGAAGAACTTGAAGTTGACTTCCCTTATGATGAACTTGAAATAGGTTTTAACGTAAGCTATGTACTTGACGTACTAAGCGCAATCAAAGATTCTTCAGTAAAGTTTACTTTAGCTGATGCAAATAGTAGCGTAGTTATTGAAGGTTCAAATTCTGGCGAAGCCCTATATGTTGTAATGCCAATGAGACTTTAGTTAGTAGTGTTGTATTTGTATAATATTTTAGATGACTTATCACTAGACATTTTTAATCGATGAGCGTTTCAAAGTTAATCACTCAGAACTTTAGAAACCTCAAAGGTGGTCAAGTTACTTTTCATCCCGATAATAATTTTGTCATTGGTGCGAACGGTAGTGGAAAGAGTAGTTTATTAGAAGCCATATTTTATCTAGGGCACGGTAAGTCTTTCAGAACGACTAAGGCTAATACTATTGTCCATCATGATAAAAATAAGTTTGTTGTTAGCGTTAAAGATTTAGACCAACAGCAATTAGGTTTGAGTAAAGATGTTATTACGGGTCAATCGGATATTAAGATTAATAGTGAGCGTTGCTCTCGCTTATCTGAGCTAGCTAAAAATATAGCGGTACAAATTGTAACACCTGAAAGTTTTAAATTATTTTTTGGTGGACCGAAAGAGCGTAGAAGATTTATTGACTTAGGGTTGTTTCACGTGAAACATGATTTTTCTCACCAGTGGCGAGATTTTTCAAGAGTACTTAAACAAAGAAATGCATGTTTACGCGACCCGAGTAAACATTCAATGTTAGAATATTGGACAGATATTTTCTCACAGCAATCTGAATTGGTTGCACAGACTAGAGAGCAGTATGTTAGTGAACTTAAAGTAGAGCTATTTAAGTGGACGGATTTATTACTACCTAGTTTATCTGAAAAGATTAATGTTCAATATTTACGTGGTTGGAGTCAGAATAAAACACTTGCAAGTGTTTTATCTGAAAACAGAACGCGAGAAATTCAACACGGGTTTAGCTTGTATGGCGCACAAAAGTTTGATGTTCGTTTTTTATTAAATAAGACATCAATTGATATGTTACTCTCAAGAGGGCAACAAAAGTTGTTTTTACTGGCATTAACTTTTGCTCAGGCAAAATTAATTGAAAGAGTTAATCGAGTAAAACCAATTTTATTGATTGACGATATAGGTGCTGAGTTAGATATTAACTCAAGGACGTTATTATCGTCGGCTATCGATAAGTTAAATTGTCAGGTAATTATTACCGCTATTGACAGGTTTGCTTTGGAACCCTTGGTTTCATCAAACAATAATTATAAGATGTTTCACGTGGAACAAGGTGAAATAGTAGAATTTACTGATGTTGACAAGAGTTAATATTTGCAACGAATAACAATGATCAAATAGGCTGAAGCTATGACTGTAGAAAATGAATATGGATCGGACAGTATTAAAGTACTAAAAGGATTGGATGCTGTTAGAAAAAGACCTGGCATGTATATAGGTGATACTGATGACGGCAGCGGTTTACATCATATGGTATTCGAGGTCTTAGATAATTCAATTGATGAAGCCTTAGCGGGTCATTGTACTGAAATAGTTGTTAAGATCCATCTGGATGGGTCAGTTTCAGTCAAAGACGATGGTCGTGGTATACCTACAGATATTCACCCAGAAGAAGGTATTTCTGCCGCTGAAGTAATTTTAACTGTATTACATGCTGGTGGTAAGTTTGGTGGTGAAGACTCTGGTTATAAAGTTTCTGGTGGACTTCACGGTGTTGGTATCTCAGTCGTAAACGCGTTGAGTGAAAAGTTACAACTAACTGTTCGTCGTCAGGGTAAATTATTTGAACAGTTTTATAAACATGGCGATGCTGTTGCTCCATTAGCGGCGATAGGAGAAAGCGACCAAACCGGTACTGAAGTTCGTTTTTGGCCAAGTAAAGAAACATTTACTGATGTATTATACCATTACGACCTTTTAGTTAAGCGTATACGTGAATTATCTTTTTTGAACTCAGGTGTATCTATCCGATTAATGGATGAACGTGGCGAAGGAAGAGATGAACATTATTGTTATGAAGGCGGTATTCAAGCCTTTGTTGATTACTTAAATACTAATAAGACACCAGTAAATAACGAAATTTTCTATTTTGATTTAGTTAAAGATGATGGGATTGTTGTTGAAGTTGCTATGCAATGGAACGATGGATTTCAAGAAAACATCCATTGTTTTACAAATAACATTCCACAAAAAGATGGTGGTACTCACTTAAGTGGTTTTAGAACAGCGCTAACAAGAACATTAAACTCGTATATGGGAAAAGAAGGTCTTAATAAAAAAGGTAAAAGTGGTGTTGAGACCAGTGCCACAGGTGATGATGCTCGCGAAGGCTTAACAGCGGTGATTTCGGTTAAAGTACCTGATCCAAAATTTTCGTCTCAAACGAAAGACAAGTTAGTATCTTCAGAAGTCAAAACTGCAGTAGAACAAGCGATGGGTGAAAAACTAGGTGAATACCTGCTAGAAAACCCAAGTATTGCTCGTACAATTATTATGAAGATTGTCGATGCATCCAGAGCCAGAGAGGCAGCACGTAAAGCACGTGAAATGACTCGCCGGAAAGGTGTATTAGATATTGCAGGTTTGCCAGGTAAATTAGCCGATTGCCAAGAAAAAGATCCAGCACTCTCCGAACTATATATTGTGGAAGGAGACTCTGCTGGCGGTTCTGCTAAGCAGGGACGAAATCGTAAAAATCAGGCGATATTGCCTTTAAAAGGTAAAATCCTTAACGTAGAAAAAGCACGTTTTGATAAAATGATTTCATCTCAAGAAGTGGGCACATTAATTACCGCATTAGGTTGTGGTATTGGACGTGACGAATATAACCCCGAAAAACTTCGCTACCATAATATTATTATTATGACTGATGCTGATGTTGATGGTTCTCACATTCGTACATTACTGTTGACCTTTTTCTATCGCCAAATGCCAGAAATAATGGAACGAGGTCATATATTTATTGCTCAACCTCCTTTGTATAAAGTGAAGAAGGGTAAACAAGAACGTTATATTAAAGATGACGACGGACTTATTGAGTATCTAACAACGTTGGCATTAGATGGTGCTGAAATACATGTTAACGAACAAGCCCCGGCAATTTCGGGTTTAGTATTAGAGCAACTAGTTAATCAATTTAGATTAACCCATGAAACGATTAAAAAAATGTCACGTCAGATACCAGTCGATATATTAGAGAAAATGATTTATAGCAATACTATTTCAGTAGATGAATTTGCTAATAAAGAAAAGGTTGAGACTTGGACTGCAAACTTGATTACCCAATTAACTAACCAAGAAGGTAATGGGTCAATCTATACAGTCAAAATTAATCACGATAGTGAACGAGCTATATATTATCCAAGCTTTAATGTCCGTAAACATGGCATCGATAGAACTTATGACTGTAGTTATGAATTTATCAATTCACGAGAGTTTGAAGATATTAATAAATTGAACTCAGCTATAAATGAACTTATGGAAGAGGGCGCATATGTTAAACGTGGTGAAAAAATTAAGCCCATTGCAAACTTTGAAGAAGCACTAAACTGGTTAATGGCAGAGTCCAAGCGAGGTCAATATATACAACGCTATAAAGGACTAGGTGAGATGAATCCAGAGCAGCTTTGGGAAACCACTATGGATCCCGAAACGCGTCGTATGCTACAAGTCACTATTGAAGATGCCATAGCCGCTGATTTATTATTTACTACATTGATGGGTGATCACGTAGAGCCACGTAGAAGATTTATAGAAGATAATGCCTTAAGAGTTGCTAACTTAGATATTTAGTAAGTGTTAGGTTAATAGTATTTAATGCCCGGTCATCATATCGGGCATTTTGATAAATATAGATAAGATAAATCAAATAGAACCAATGGGTTAGATAATTATCACTCATTTAAATTTACAATAAGATTAGAGAAAGTTAGAAAGTCATGAGTACGTTTAATACTAATACATTTCAAGGGCTTATATTACATTTACAAGAATATTGGTCACGACAAGGTTGCGTTATTGTTCAGCCATTAGATTTGGAAGTTGGAGCCGGCACTTTTCATCCGATGACCTTTCTACGCTCAATTGGCCCTGAGCCGATGAGTAGTGCCTATGTACAGCCTTGTCGACGCCCGACTGATGGTCGATATGGTGAGAACCCAAATCGTCTTCAGCATTATTATCAATTTCAAGTCATGCTTAAGCCGTCACCTATTAGTATGCAAGAACTCTATTTAGATTCATTAAAAGAATTAGGAATTGACCCACTTGTTCATGACATACGTTTTGTTGAGGATAATTGGGAGTCACCAACGTTAGGTGCATGGGGATTAGGTTGGGAGATATGGCTAAACGGTATGGAGGTTTCACAATTTACGTATTTTCAGCAAGTAGGCGGCTTAGAATGTACACCAATTACTGGAGAGATCACTTACGGTTTGGAACGGCTTGCAATGTATATTCAAAATGTTGATAGCATTTATGACTTGGTATGGACTGATGGCCCGATGGGCAAAATATTATATGGCGATGTGTTTCATCAAAATGAAGTAGAACAATCTACTTATAACTTTGAGCATGCCGATGTTGATGCCTTATTTAAAACCTTTGACCAATGTGAAAAAGATAGTCAAAAGCTGATAGAACACAATTTACCTTTACCTGCGTATGAACAAGTAATGAAAGCATCGCATGCTTTTAATTTACTTGATGCTCGGCACGCTATTTCAGTAACTGAACGTCAACGTTATATTCTTCGGGTAAGAGCGTTATCAAAAGCGTGTGCTGAAGGGTATTATGCGGTTAGAGAAGGCTTAGGTTTCCCTCTTTGCAAAAATGAAGAGTCAGTTAAGGGGGGAGAAAAATCATGAGTACAGAAACTCTACTAATTGAACTTGGTACAGAAGAGCTACCACCAAAAGCATTAAAGAAATTAGCGGTAACCTTTCTTGAACAAATTAAATGGCAACTCGATAGTGCCGAACTGGCTTACGAAGAAATAAAGTGGTTTGCTACCCCTAGAAGGATGGCTGTGGTGGTTTCTCAGTTGGTAGGGCGTCAAGCTGATAAAATTATCGATAAACGTGGCCCAGCAGTAAATGTTGCATTTGATGTAGATGGTAACGCTAGTAAAGCCGCTATAGGTTGGGCTAGATCTAATGGCATTGAAATAGGTCAAGCCGAGCGATTAAAAACAGACAAGGGTGAATGGTTATTACATCGCGCTACTCAAGCGGGCAAATCTGTTGAAGACCTTATTCCTGAGATAGTTAATACCGCGTTGACAAAACTGCCAATTCCAAAACCAATGCGATGGGGAAGTGCTAAAACTCAGTTTATTCGTCCTGTTCATACTTTAACATTACTCTATGGTAGTAAAGTGATAATAGGTGAAACGTTAGGTGTTTTTTCTGATAATAAAATTACAGGGCATCGGTTCCATCATAATGGTTTAGTGACTATTAACCATGCAAACGATTACGAAGCGTCTTTAAAAAAAGCCTTTGTTATTGCTGATTATGATGAACGGCAACAACTGATATTTGAACAAATAAATAAAGCAGCAGCTAGCATAAACGGTAAAGCACTAATTGATACTGAGTTGCTAGAAGAAGTGACGGGTCTGGTTGAATGGCCGGTAACGTTAGTGGGGAGTTTTGATAAATCATTCTTAGATATACCGGCAGAGCCGTTAATTTATTCAATGAAAGACCACCAGAAATATTTTCCGGTATTGGGTGAAGATGGGCAGTTAATTAATAAATTTATTTTTGTTGCAAATATAGAAAGCAAAGACCCTAAGCAAGTGGTGTTTGGTAATGAAAAAGTTATTCGTCCACGGTTAGCCGATGCAGAGTTTTTCTTCAATACAGATAAAAAACATACACTCGAAAGCCGTTTAATGAAGTTGGAATCAGTTTTGTTTCAAAAGCAATTGGGTTCACTTAAAGAAAAATCTGAACGCATAGCACAATTGAGTGAGTTTATTGCCGTTGAACTGAATGAAAATAAAGACGATGCCTACCGAGCTGGCCTGTTAAGTAAAACTGATTTGTTAACTGATATGGTCTTAGAGTTCCCTCAAGTTCAAGGGACTATGGGTAAATACTATGCACGTAACGATGGGGAATCTGAGGCCATAGCTCAGGCCTTGGAAGATCAGTACCGTCCTAGATATGCAGGTGATGATTTACCAGATGGTCAAATTGGCTGTGCGGTGGCCATTGCAGATAAGGTCGATTCGTTAGTTGGGATATTTGGTATAAATCAAGCACCTAAAGGGGATAAAGACCCCTTTGCGCTGAGACGCGCTGCTATAGGGTTAATACGGATAATAATCGAAAAAGATTTGAACTTAGATATTGCCATATTGGTAAATGAGAGTATTAAATTGTTTTCGGATAAACTTATCAATAAAAATACAGCAGAGAACGTTATTGATTTTGTTATGGGCCGTTTTAGAGCTTATTATCAGGAGAAGAAATTCAATATTGATGTTATTCAAGCAGTATTAGCGAAAAAACCAACGGCACCACTAGACTTTGATAAACGAATTAAAGCAGTTAGTTACTTTAGGGATTTAGTTGAAGCTGAAGCGCTCGCCGCAGCCAATAAGCGTGTTGGTAATATTCTTGCTAAGTTTGACGGTGAGCTATATGAAATATTTAATGATGAATTAGCAGAAGAAGGTGCTGAATCATTATTAGCAACAGTTTATAGCGATATTAATAATACCATAATCCCGCTATTGGCAGAACAAGACTACCAGGCTGCATTAACTGAGTTGGCAAAGTTAAAAGCACCCATTGATAACTTTTTTGATAATGTGATGGTGATGAGTGATGATGAAGCGGTTAAAATTAACCGGTTAACATTATTAAATCAAATACGTAATAGCTTTTTAGCCATTGCCGATATTTCAGTATTACAATAAACATCAATGAAACATTAAAAACAAAGGATCATAAATATGGTCCTTTTTTTATGGTGACAAGTGTTACGTTTTTTTAATTAAATATTGATAAGGTTTCAGACTCGTATTTTTTGCTACTAACTCGTGTTCCATAAAACGACAAAAGCTAGGGATATCTCTTTTAGTAGAAGGGTCATCAGCGATTATTAATAAAGTATCGCCAGAGTTGATTTTACGAATTTTTAGACGAACCATCATTACAGGCTCAGGGCATCGTAGCCCAATGGCATCTAATTGGTGGGTCGCTTGTTCAAAAAGAGAATTACTCATAAGTTAGAAAGTAGTGCTACATTATCAATATAGTTGTTGATGATAACTAAAAAAAATAAAAAACTCAGCAAAGAAATACTCAACTATTAAAAAAAGCGTTAAAATTAAGATATAAAAAATAATGATGATGACTGAGTCTCTAATTTTTATAGTCTAGGAGTGATATGCGAGTTACAAAGACAATACTAATCGTTTCTTTATTCATTTTTAACTTATTTACAGTTAATAAAAGTTTTGCTACTGAAAATGTGGAAGTAAGAAATATATATATAAAAGCTGAAAAGTTGTTATGGCAACCAGAAAGTCTTGCCTTTAAAGAATTATACAATCAATTACACTATTATCCATTACAACCCTATTTAGACCAACAGATATTAATTAGGCATATGTCGCTGTCTAAAGTGGGTGAAATAGATGCCTTTCTTAAAAAGTATCAAGGTTCTCCCTTGGGTATACCATTAAGGAAGAAATGGTTAACTTATTTAGCGAAATTAAATAAATCAAAACTCTTTCTTGAATATTATCAACCAACTGAAAACGCGAGATTAAGGTGTTTCTATTATCGATACCAATTGCTATCAGGTTTATCGGAAAGTCTAATATTACCGCAAGTAACAAGGTTATGGACTGTAGGAAAGTCACAAGATGAAGCTTGTGACCCGTTGTTTCAACAGTGGGAAAAGGCAGGGTATCAGACTAATGAGAATGTTTGGCAGCGGATAAAACTAGCTGCAGATGGTGGTAAGCATACGTTAATACCCTATTTAACTAAAAAGCTACCAGAAAAAGAGTGGTATTTAGGACAGTTGTGGAAAAAAGTAAGAGGTGACCCTTCGTATATTAATAGATTGAGTCGTTTTCCTAAAAGATCAGAGAAAGAGTCTGAAATCATAGTTTATGGTTTAAAGCGTCTTATATGGAGGGACGCAAATCTAGCCATTAAAACGTATGAAAAAGCATTAAAAGTATTTGATTTTTCCAAGCAACAGAAAAGTTTTATTACCAGTAGATTTGCTATCGCCTTAACGAGTAAAAACCATAAACAATCGAAATATTGGTTAGATCAAGTAGAAATGCACTCATTAACCAAAAAAATGGTTGAATTGCGCCTAACACAGCTAATTAAAAAACAAGATTGGAACACACTGATTGTTGAACTTCCTAATTTACCTGACCGATATAAAGATGCATTACAATGGCGTTATTGGTTCGCTAGAGCGTTGATTGAAAATAAGGAAATGACAAGAGGGGAGAATATACTAAAACTATTGTCAACTGAAAGGCACTATTACGGTTTTCTTGCAGCAAGTACTTTAAATCTACCGGTGAATTTACAACATAAGCCGATAAAGATAACTGAGTTAGAGAAAGTTAACGTATTAAAAAGTTCAGCAGCTAAAAGATCTTTTGAACTTTTTTACTTAAAAAGGTCTATTCAAGCACGTCGTGAGTGGGATTTTTGGCTACAAACACTAAATAAAAGACAAAAGTTAGTCGCATCAAGAATAGCTTATGATGCCAAATGGTTTGATAGAGCAATTTTCACCTTACCAAAGGAAGGCTATTTAGATGAGGTTGAGCTTCGTTTTCCAAATGCTTATGGCGAAAAAATTCACAAACACTCTCAACAACAAGCAATAAATCCGAGTTGGACCTTTGCTATAACAAGACGTGAAAGTTCATTTATGTCAGACGCTAGATCAGGAGTAGGAGCTAAAGGGTTAATGCAACTTATGCCAAGAACAGCTAAAGGTTTGGGATATAAAAAGGACTCAGCGACTAACCTACTTGACTCTGGAAAAAATATTAAGTTTGGTACTAAGTACTTAAGAAACTTATTAGACATGAGTGAAGGTAATCAGGTTATAGCGACAGCATCATACAATGCAGGGCCATACAGAGTTCGCTCATGGCTTAAAAACAGCGAATCTTTGCCAGCAGACATCTGGATTGAAACTATTCCTTTTAAAGAAACTAGAGAATACGTAAAAAGTGTTTTAGCTTACCAGCAAATTTACCAGACTAGGGCCGGTAAACTTGATTCTATTTTTGATCAAGTGATAAGAATGACTATTCCCGTTGAATAATTTTACAGTTATCACTTGATACCTTGGGTAAGATTTAAAGTTAGATAACTTAAAAAAATCCTGATTGTGGTATGATTAAAATCATAAAAAAATGCTAGTAAGAGAACATACAATGATCAAATTAAGTCAACTTTATCCAAACCATATCGCTGAATTACAACAAAGATCTCATACTGTTTTAGCTCGTGAAAATATTGAAAGTTTGGTTATCCACTCTGGACAAGAGATAAAGGTATTTCTTGATGACTACAGTTATCCATTTAAAGTAAACCCTCACTTTAAACATTGGTTACCGTTAGTAGAGGTACCTAATTGTTGGCTTATTATTAATGGTAATGACAAACCTGTACTGATTTATTATCAGCCAGTAGACTTTTGGCATAAGGTTGTTGAACTTGAAGAAAGTTTTTGGCATGAATTTTTTGATATTAAAGTACTAACGAAGGCAACAGATGTTGAAAAATACTTACCTTATGATAAGAAAGGTTCTGCTTATATTGGTTCTCATGTTGAAGTTGCAAAAGCATTAGGTTTTGAGCTAATAAACCCTGAGGGGACGTTAAATTTCCTTCATTATCATCGCGCATACAAAACAGGCTATGAACAAGAGTGTATGCGCCAATCGAGTGCCCTAGCGGTTAAAGGCCATAAAGCCGCAAAAACTGCTTTTTTAAATGGATCATCAGAGTTTGACATCCAACAAGCTTACCTTAAAGCTGTGCATCATACAGCGAATGAAACACCCTATGGCAACATTGTTGCTTTAAACGAAAATGCCTCAATACTACATTACACTGCATTGGACCGAGGTGTACCACAAGCGCATCGCTCATTTTTAATTGATGCGGGAGCGAATTTTCATGGCTATGCGTCTGATATCACACGTACCTACTCATTTAAACGCGACCCTTTTGCTGAGTTGATTGCGAGAATGGACCAACTAATGCTTAATGCCGTAAGTAAGCTCAAACCGGGTTTGAGTTATGTTGATTTACATTTAGAGACCTATCGAGATATTGGTAATGTGTTAGCGGAGTTTAACTTGATCAATGTTGATGCGGATATAGCTGTTGAAAGTGGAATTATTTCGACGTTTTTTCCACATGGGCTTGGACACCACGTAGGTTTACAAACCCATGATGTTGGTGGTTTTATGGCAGATGAGCGAGGTACGCATGTCAATACGCCAGAAGTTCACCCTTTTCTAAGGACCTCAAGAATAATAGAAGCTAATCAGGTATTCACTATAGAGCCCGGTTTATATTTTATTGACTCTTTATTAGCGAGTCTTAAGCAATCAAAGAACACTGACATGGTAAACTGGGCAAATATTGATAAGTTCCGTCCATTTGGTGGCATTAGAATTGAAGATAATATTATTGTTCATCAATCACATAATGAAAACATGACCAGAGATTTAGAGTTAGGTTGATTTAAGTGCTATGTTAGCTGAGTTTGAAATTGCAATTAACGAAGTTGAACACGAAACAACGATAAATCGTAGTCGTTTTATCTGTTATTTAGCACCTTGTCACTCAAGCCAAGAAGCTAAAGCATTAATTAAAAAATATCAATATATGCACCCTCAGGCTAGTCACCATTGTTATGCCTTTTTAACAGGTAACCCTACTGATAATCAAGGTTATGGTTTTTCTGATGATGGCGAGCCTTTTGGTACTGCTGGTCGTCCTATGCTTTCAGTTTTACAAGGTGCTTGTATCGGCCAAGTTTGTGCAGTAGTTGTCCGATATTTTGGTGGAACTAAACTTGGAACGGGTGGCTTGCAACGGGCTTATGGCAGCAGCGTAAGGAAAGCACTAATATTTTTGAAATCAACAACTAAAATACCTATGGTAGACAAAACCTTAGCGTGTCAATATACTCAAGCTAATGATGTTATGCATTTGGTTAAAGGAATAGGCGGTTTAGTCGTTAATCAAAGCTATCAGGAAAGTGTACTATTTACCTTGTCCATTCCGTGTGCAAAGCTTGATACCATAACAAAACAGTTAAAAACGTTATCTGCGGGCCAGTTGATGTTGAAAGCTCCCTTAGATAAAGAAAAATAAACTTTTAAATAGTCATCATCAGAGTAGAAAAATAATAACGTGCAATATAAAAACATAATACGTATTTTAGGCCTATTAGTGGCATTACTTAGTGTCACTATGTTGCCACCTGCATTAGTTTCTTTACTGTATCGTGATGGCGGTGGTGTGCCATTTCTAATGGCTTTTTTATTGTGTTTAATTATGGGGGGATTATTTTGGTATCCTAACCGAAATGAAAAAGGTGAATTAAGGGCACGTGAAGGTTTTCTCATTGTTGTTCTGTTTTGGCTAGTGCTTGCTAGTTTTTCTGCTATCCCTCTAATGTTACTAAATGAACCTAACTTCTCGGTTGCCGATGCAATCTTTGAATCTTTTTCTGGTCTTACAACCACAGGAGCGACTGTTCTCAGTAATATAGACGGTTTACCTCATGCCGTTTTGTTTTATCGCCAACAATTACAATGGATAGGCGGAATGGGGATCATCGTTTTAGCGGTTGCGGTACTGCCTATGCTTGGTATCGGCGGTATGCAGTTATACCGTGCTGAAACACCAGGACCAGTAAAAGATTCGAAAATGACACCTCGAATAGCCGATACTGCTAAACACTTGTGGTATATCTATCTATCACTAACCATTCTTTGTACTTTGGCTTATTGGTCCGCTGGCATGTCAGGTTTTGATGCTATTTGCCATGCCTTTTCTACTATTGCCATTGGCGGGTTTTCTACTCATGATGCCAGTATGGGCTATTTTAATAGCTCTACTATTAACTTCGTTTGTGTGTTTTTTCTGATTATTGCTGGTGTTAACTTTGCGCTGCATTATGCGGTGATACAAAGTAAGTCATTAAAAAATTATATTCATGATCCTGAATTTAGGGTCTTTATTGCAATCCAAGTGGTATTAACCTTGTTATGCTTTGTTGTTTTGGTGTCTCATGGTACTTATCAAAATAGTGATCAAGCGTTTGAACAAGCACTATTTCACTCTGTTTCAATTAGTACCACCGCAGGTTTTACTGCAACACCAGTAAACACGATTCCATTTTCTGCATGGCCAACACTTTTACCTTTACTCTTGGTCTTTGCTAGCTTTATTGGTGGCTGTGCCGGCAGTACAGGTGGTGGCATGAAAGTTGTGCGTATCACCTTACTGTATCTTCAAGGAATTAGAGAGCTTAATAAATTAGTTCATCCTAAAGCTATATTTTCGATAAAACTTGGCCATAAGGCCTTACCTGATAGGGTTGTTGAGGCTGTTTGGGGATTTTTCTCTGCTTATGCGGCAGTTTTTGTTGTGTGTATGTTGTTGTTGTTAGCTGCTGGTATGGACAATATAACTGCCTTTACCGCAGTTGCCGCTTGTATGAATAACCTAGGCCCGGGCTTAGGAGATGTAGCTGCCAACTACTCATCAATCAGCGATTTTAGTAAGTGGGTTTTAGTTGTTGCTATGTTATTTGGTCGTTTAGAAGTCTTTACTTTATTGGTCTTATTGACGCCTAGTTTTTGGAAAAGTTAAAAATAAATTGCACTTACCTGAAACAATTTTTCAACATCGTAAATATACCGCTTGTTAATTAAAAACAAAATAACATGATCTTCTTCCATTATAACGGTGGTTGAATGAGCGATAAGGACCTCACTATCTCGAACGATTGCACCAATTGCAGCGCCGGGTGGAAGCCTGAGCGATTTTATTTCTCTACCAACAACTTTAGACGATTTTTCATCTCCCTTAGCTACAATCTCTATTGCCTCTGCAGCGCCACCACGTAAACTATAAACGTTATCTATAGCTCCTCTTCGTACATGGGTTAGCAATGCTGATATAGTCGCTTGTTGGGGTGATATAGCAATATCAATACCACTGCCATGAACTAAGTCAACATAAGCATCACGTTGAATGAGTACCATGGTTTTTCGAACACCTAGCTTTTTGGCTAGTAATGATGACATAATATTAGCTTCATCATCATTGGTCACTGCAATAAAAACATCAAATTGATCGATATGCTCTTCAAGTAACAATTCTTGATCTGATGAGTCACCCGTAAAAACTAGGGTGTTTTTTAAATCCGAGGCTAATTTCTTTGCTCGTTCAGGTGAACGTTCTATTAATTTAACTTGATGATTATTTTCTAAAATACTTGCTAGTCCAGCGCCGATATTACCACCGCCAGCGATCATAATTCTTTGATAGGCAGATTCCAGTTTTTGTAATTCGTTCATTACCGCCCGTATATGAATACTGGCAGCGATGAAAAAAACTTCATCATCGGCTTCAATAACGGTTGTGCCTAATGGTCTTATCGGCTTTCCATTTCGGTAAATTGCCGCAACACGTGTCTCTACATTAGGAATGTGTTCTTTTAAAGTCGATAGAGCATGGCCAACAAGTAAACCACCATAATAGGCTTTTACCGCCACTAAACTAATTTTTCCATTGGCAAACTCAAGTACCTGAAGTGCACCAGGATAGTCAATTAAGCGGGCAATATCCCGGGTAACTAAATGCTCAGGGGCAATAATATGGTCAACAGGAATATTATGGTTATGAAATAATTGTTTTTTAAATTTAAGAATTTGATTAGATCGTATACGCGCTATTTTAGTCGGGGTTGAAAATAATGAATAGGCAATTTGGCAAGCTATCATGTTGGTTGAGTCATCACTGGTGACGGCGATAACCATGTCAGCATCTTCTGCACCAGCATTTTTTAAAATTTCTGGGTGAGAACCATTACCAGCAATGACTTGTAAATCCATCTTATCTTGGAGTTCACGCAGTCGTTCGACGTTAACATCAATGAGAGTAATTTCATTGTTCTCGCCCACTAGATTTTCAGCTAATGTTCCACCAACTTGGCCAGCACCTATTATTATTATTTTCATCTTTACTTACTTAGAGTGACTTATTAACTTTTTTAATTTTGCATAATAAAAACCATCCATTGATGGATTATCTTGCTTGTTCGGGTGGGCTAACAATTGCCAACCGATATTATTTTCATCTTCAGGTATTGATATTAACTCTGCATCTGCTTGTTTGGTAATAAAGTCTTTAATTTGTTCACTATTTTCTTCAGGCAAAATACTACAAGTTGCATAAATCAAAGTACCACCAGGCTTAAGTAAAGACCATATGTTTTTTAGTATTTGCTGCTGTAATACGATTAAGGTCTCTATATCGTCTTCTTTACGAAGCCATTTTATATCAGGATGACGTCTTATAACACCGGTTCCAGAACAGGGTGCATCAAGGAGTATTCGATCAAACAATTGATTATCCCACCAAGTTTCGGGATTTGCAGCATCACCAGTAATCACATTGGCACTAAGTTTTAGTCGTTGTAAGTTTTCATGAACTCTAATTAAGCGAGTCTCTTCAATATCGATAGCCGTTACTGATGCTAAATCTGATGTGTATTCCAATATGTGACAGGTTTTACCACCAGGGGCGGCACAACAGTCTAGAACCAGATCACCTTTTTGAGCATCAAGTAAACGAGCTGCTTGTTGGGCTGCGCCATCTTGTATTGATACCCAACCGTCTTGAAATCCGGGTAACTTATTAACATCAATAGCTTGGCTTAAAGCAATGGCACCAGTAGCAGGCTCAATAAATTGGTATTCTATTTCTGCATCATCAAGTAACTTTCTATATTCAGCGATTTGGTGATGTTGCTGATTAACTCTAAGCCACATCGGTGGTTTTTCTTGGTTAGCTAACAATATGCTTTGCCACTGCTGAGGATAGGCTGCCTGTACTTTTTTAATAAACCAACTGGGGTGATTGAATTTGATAGCATCAGGCAGCTTTTTAGTGTTGCTGTGGTTGTCGTCTAATTCAGACTCTTTCTCTAATTGAAATTTACGCTGGAAGTTACGTAGAACCCCGTTTATTAAGCCTTTTAAATGTTTATTTTTTAGTTGAGCTGTTGCAGCTACCGTTTCGCTAACCGCAGCATGATCAGGAATACGGGTATATTTTATTTGATAAACACCCACTAAAATTAAAAAATGAAATACACGCTGTTTGCCGGTCAATGGTTTTTGCATTAAGCCACGAACATCATTTTCTAATTCGGGTAGGAAGCGTAATACGCCATAACAAATTTCTTGTAATAGGCCTTTATCTTTACCTTCCACTCTCTCTTGTTGTTTGGGTAATTCATCAGCTAAACTTCTGCCTTGATCAACAACAGCGTAGATACATTTTGCAGCTAAAGCTCGAATATTAATATTCATTGAACACCTTCAGTGGTAGCGCCAGAAAAACCATTAATTAATTGTCCTACTTTGAACCAATGGGCTCGCCCATTGATAATATCGTTAACCGGTAGTGCTTTTTTTCCGGGTAATTGTAACGTTTCAAGACGAATACCACCTTGACCTGTTGAAACAACAATACCGGTTTTATCAACAGCAATAATACTACCAACACTTTGGTTTCCGTCCTCTATTTGAATAGTACTCGCTTGCCATACTCTTATTCTATGGGCCGTATTTTTTTCATCAATGAAGGTAAACTGGGTAACTGGCCAAGGGATGTAAGCTCTTATTTTACGCGCTAAAATGTCAGCGGCTAAGTGCCAATCTAACTCTGCGTCGTTTTTATCTAATTTTGCTGCATACGATGAAGCATCATTGTCCTGTACGATACGTGGATAATGCCCTGTAGCCATCAAAGCTAGCGTTTTAAGTAAGGCTTCTGGACCTAATGTGGCTAATTTTTCATATAAGCTAGCACTAGTATCGGTTGAGGAAATGGCGCAACGGGCTGTCAAAATCATATCACCAGTATCAAGACCCTTATCCATTTGCATTAAAGTGACACCTGTTTGAGTATCGCCAGCCTCTAAAGAACGTTGGATAGGGGCCGCACCCCGCCATTTAGGTAAGATTGAACCATGAACATTTATACAGCCTAATTTAGGGGCAGATAAAATTACCTCAGGTAACAATAATCCATAAGCGACAACCACCATAACATCTGCATTATAGCTTTTTAGCTGTTGCTGAATATTTTTGTCTTTAAAGTTTACCGGCTGCTCTACGATAAGATTATTAGCTAAAGCTAATGTTTTAGTTGGACAAGCAGTAAGTTTTTTTCCTCGTCCCGCAGGTTTATCTGGAGGGCAATACACAGCAACAACTTGGTGCTGTGAGTTTATTAATGCCGCTAAATGTTTGGCGGCAAAGTCTGGTGTTCCTGCGAAGATGATTTTTAAAGCTTTTGACAAGTGGAAATCCTACTAAATTTAATGTTACTTGCTATTTAAACGTGCTTCTTTTTCAAATTTTGCTTTGATACGTTGACGTTTAAGAGGAGATAAATAATCAACAAATAATATACCTTGTAAATGGTCAAGTTCATGTTGAATACAAATACTGAGTAATTCATCACCATCAAGAGTAAATTCCTTACCGTTTTTATCTAATGCTTTAACGGTAACTTGGGCGTGCCGGTCAACTTTAGCGTAACAGCCGGGTACAGACAAACAACCTTCTTCATTAATTAACGTTTCTTCACTTTTGATGATGATTTCTGGATTAATTAATACTAATGGTTCTTTTTTATCCTCAGAAACGTCGATAACAACGATTCTTTGGTGAACATTTATTTGAGTAGCAGCTAAGCCAACGCCGTTTTCTTCGTACATAGTGTCAAACATGTCGTCAACTATGGTCCTAATTTCATCATTTACTTCAGCAACATCAATTGCCTTAGTGCGTAATCTGTTATCTGGAAAATTTAATACAGTTAAAATTGTCATAATATTGCAAATTAATTAGCGAGAATGCTTGTTGAGTGTTATGTTTTAATTTTAGCCATTAAATATAATTAATAATAGTGGTTTAAGCTAAAAGCATTAAAATGGATCTTTTATATGCTAAAAAACACACTTGTTTCGTTTGTTTTTTGTACTATCTCACTTATTTCTGTCGCAGATGAAGTTCGACTAAATAAAGAGGCACCTAAAACATACATTGTTGAGAAAGGCGATACGCTTTGGGATATATCAATAATATTTCTTGAACAGCCTTGGTTATGGCCTAAATTATGGCGGTTAAACCCTGAGATATCTAACCCTCATTTGATTTACCCCGGTGATATATTAAAACTTGTATATGATGAAAAGGGTGAGCCCATGCTTGTCATTGAAGAGTCAGGTATTGTGGTAAAAGAAAAACCTACTTATAAATGGTCACCGCAAGTGCGTGAACAGGGTAAAGAAAAACCTCTCAATATTATACCGTTAGAAGTTATTGCACCTTATATTCGCTATGAAAGTATTTTAACCCAAGAACAAATAAATAAATTACCTTATGTTATTGGTAGTGATGAAGGTCAAAAGTTTAGTATTGATAACTTTAATGTTTATGTTAATGATAATTTAGTTATTGCTAAAACCTATGGAATTTATCATCAAGGTAATGAAATCATTGACCCAGAAACTAAACTATCATTAGGTTATTCGGCGGTGTTAGTGGGGACAGCTCAAACTATTCTTGTCGGAGATATAGCGAATAAAAAACCGGCAACGCTGTTTGTTAATTCAGCCAATCGCGAAATTCGCTCTGGGAATTTTGTCCTACCCATTCACCAAGGGCAATTACTCCCCTCTTACTTTACGATGAGACCTGCCGATAATAAATTTAGAGGCGCAATTATTCAATCCCATACACAAAGTCGTGAGTTCAGTCAGCTGGAAGTTGTTATGATAAATCGTGGAAGCGAACATCAAGTTCAATTAGGTGATGTTATGGCTATAAAGCGCGAAAGTCCGAGTGTGGTTGAAACTAAAAATGGCCCTAGATATCAAAGCGAAGTGTCTCGTTGGGATAAAATAGGTGAGCCAAATTATATTATGCCAGAAGAAAATATAGGGCGTATGATGGTTTTTAAATTATACGATAAAACAAGTATGGCATTGATACTAACTACAAGTAAGCCAGCTAGATTAAAAGATATTATTACCGCTCCATAATGTGTTATCGGCCGGCTCTTAAGGAGAAGACAGGTGCCAAGAACCTATCAAGAATATTGGCTAGCCTTGAAGTTTGTACCAAAATTAGCCATTCATAAGAAGCTAGCATTGGTTAAAGAATATGGTTTAGTTCAACTATTTCGATCGCTTGAGGTATTAAATTCTTGTAAGTTAACGTCTAATCAAAGATCTGCCTTTGCCCATCCTAATTGGGAAAATATTGATAATATAATCAGTAACAGTTTAAGTTGTCATAGTGAAATTGTCTGTTTTGATGATCACAGTTACCCTAAGTTATTAAAAGAAATTTATGATCCCCCATTAGTCCTTTTTATCCAAGGTGACAGCAAGTTACTTAATCAAACTCAAATAGCGATTGTTGGTAGTAGATCGGCCACGATAAGTGGTCGTGATAATGCGGGTAAATTTGCTCATCAATTGGTGGCGCATGATTTTGTTATAACAAGTGGTCTGGCATTAGGTATAGATGCTGCTGCTCATAGAGGTGCGTTGCAAGCTCAGGGGAAAACTATTGCGGTCGTTGCAACAGGATTAGACAAAGTTTACCCTTCACGACATAAGCTGTTGAGCCAAGAAATTTTACAATCGGGTGGTCTTATTGTCAGCGAATTTGTGCCGGGTACATTACCAAAGGCTGGTCACTTTCCGAAAAGAAACAGAATTATTAGTGGCTTAAGTCAGGGGGTACTTGTCGTTGAAGCTGAAATCAAGAGTGGTTCATTAATTACTGCCCGTTGCGCTCTTGAGCAAGGGAGAGAGGTTTTTGCTATTCCCGGCTCTGTTAATAATCCACTCGCGAAGGGGTGTCATTGGTTAATTAAACAAGGCGCTTTACTTATCGATAATGCCACCGATATTGTCGAAGAGTTAACTGGATTAGATAATCAAGCACCTACTAAGAAAAATAAGGAAAATAACTACCAACAGGACTTGTTTAACGATCCATTATTAGCTAGTGTTGAATATGAAGTCACTCCAATTGATATTGTGGTTTCTCGGACTATATTGCCTGTAGAGGTAGTATTAACCCGATTAACAATGCTGGAGCTAAAGGGGCAAGTTGTGGCTGTACCCGGAGGCTATATTCGATTAAATAGGGGCTAATTATGTTCGATATACTGATGTACCTTTTTGAAAACTATATTCATAGTGAAGCTGAGGTTATGGTTGATCATGATTTACTTACTGATGAGTTGACCCGTGCTGGCTTTCATCAAGACGAAATTTATAAAGCGCTTAATTGGTTAGAAAAACTAGCCGCATTACAAGATAATGATGCTCATCCTTATTTAACTCGTACTGCGAGTAAATCAGTTCGTATATACACTATCGAAGAGATGGAATTACTCGACACTGAGTGCCGTGGTTTTTTAATGTTTCTAGAACAAGTTAAGGTATTGGACTTCACCACCAGAGAAATGGTTATTGACCGAGTAATGGAGCTTGATACCCAGTACTTCTCAATGGAGGATCTTAAATGGGTGGTACTTATGGTGTTATTTAATGTGCCAGGTAAAGAAAACGCTTATTCACAAATGGAAGATTTGATTTTTGATGAGCAGGAAGGGCCATTACACTAATTAAATTTATAATATTAGCTGCTTTATGACATAATATTGCCGGAAATAGTTGAGGATATTATGTCAGACTCAGATAAAGTTTTATTTACCCGTCACGAACATGCGCTTGAAAAGTCATCTGAAGTTTGTCCTGATTGTGGCGCTGATGTTACCATTAAATATGGTAAGTCAGGCTCATTTTTAGGCTGTTCAAATTACCCTAGCTGTCAATATACCCGGGCTGTTGTTGAGCATCAACGGGTTGAAAATAATATACTTGATGGCACTGAGTGTCCGCTATGCAATAACAACTTGGCAGTAAAACAAGGCCGTTATGGCATGTTTATTGGTTGTACAAATTATCCTGAATGTCAGCATATTGAAGAAACGCATCACCAAGATGACGTCAATGTTGCTTGTCCTAAATGTCAGCAAAAAGATAACGGTGAGCTATTTGAAAAAACTAACCGTTATGGCAAAACTTTTTACTCTTGTAATAATTACCCTAAATGTAAGTTTGTTATTAATCATGAGCCAGTTGATGGTACTTGTGAAAAGTGCCAATTCCCCCTTTTATTGAAAAGAAATATGGCGGCGGGCATTAAATATCAGTGTGCAGATAAAAAGTGCTCCTACATGCAAAAATCTTTTTAAAGTAGAAGTAAAAAAAGACGCGATGTAGCGTCTTTTTACCCATAAAAACTTAACAAATACACTTATTAAGTCTGCTTTCCTTTATAGTTTGCTGCGAACTGTCGGAGATCAGGAAATGCCTTTTTACAAAGTATATTTGATAACGTTTGCAAACGTTCTGCAAGCTGCTGTTCATCTTCGCCACTGACATTTATATGCCCCATTTTTCTGCCAGTACGCTTACTTTTGTTATACCAATGAATGGTTGCACTGGGTATGGCAAGCACATCGTTAGGCACAGTATCTTCACCAATAATGTTAATCATTACCGTTGGGCGAACAAGGGCTGTACTCCCTAAGGGTAAATCACAAATCGCTCTTAAATGGTTTTCGAATTGACAGGTATCAGCACCTTGTTGGGTCCAATGCCCTGAATTATGGACTCTTGGCGCAATTTCATTCACCAAAAGTTGATTACCGACCTGAAAAAACTCTATTGCCAGTACACCAACATAGTTGAGCTTATCAGATAATGCCTTAAATACAGTAGTCGCTTGTTTTTGTAATGCAGCATCAACAGGGGCCGCAACTGAAACACTTAAAATACCATTAGTATGATGATTTTCAGTAAGTGGGTACACAGCAACATCACCATTGACACGACGAACACCAACTAAGGATACTTCTCGATCAAAAGGCACCATTTGTTCGGCAACTATAGCTTGCTTAACATTGGTTGTTGATGCAGTCAGAAAACTATTTATTTCGCGCCAAACTTCAGCAGCATCATCCGCTGATTTTAGTCGCCATTGACCTTTTCCGTCATAGCCATCAAGCGCAGTCTTAAAAATAATAGGTAAAGATAGATATTTAATGGCTTCATCAAAGTCTACTTTAGAATTAACAAAATGATGTTTAGCGTTACTAGCATTGCATGAATTAAGTAAGGTTTTTTCTAACCGCCTATCACCGCCAATTTTAATAGCTTCACTTGTTGGGTATAACTTTCCTGATAGTTCACATTTAGAAAGTATATCGTGTGCAACATGCTCAAATTCTGCTGTAATGACATCAGCATTACCAATACCTGATGTTAGATCACCATAGACATGCTCAGGTGAAATAGGCTGCACAATCTTATTACTTAATACATCGAGTGCTTTAACATCTAAGTTTAAAGGCGTGCCCGCTAATTCCATCATTCGAGCTAATTGACCTGCGCCAAGTACGAGAACTTTATTCATAAGGTCTATTTATTCTGCCGGGTTTGGGTTAGCAAGTATGGTTTCAGTTTGTTCTTTACGAAACGCATCTATATTTTTTTGGACTTCAGGTCTATGAGTGCCAAGGATTTGTGCTGCAAGTAAACCTGCATTAGCGGCTCCTGCATTGCCAATCGCTAACGTTCCCACAGCGATACCTTTTGGCATTTGGACAATCGATAATAAAGAGTCTTGTCCGCTAAGGGCTTTAGATTGAACAGGGACACCTAAAACAGGTAAAGATGTATAAGCTGCTGCCATTCCAGGTAAGTGAGCAGCTCCGCCAGCACCAGCGATGATTACTTTAATACCTCTATCTCTTGCGCTTTCAGCATATTGAGCCAGCAAGTGAGGAGTCCTGTGCGCAGAAACCACCTTGGTCTCATACTTTACACCTAAAGAGTCAAGCATTTCTGCTGCATGTTGCATTGTTGGCCAATCTGATTTTGACCCCATGATGATACCCACTGTCATGAACTTATGCCTTTTAATAGAGTTTAATGTTCTTCGTATTTGAAGAAAGTAAAAATTTTTTTAATTATAACCTTGTTTAATGAAATACGGAATCTAGAACTTTTCTATCGATAAATTAATCCAATATTAGGTATTTATGGCTAGCTTTTGTTAACATTGTTATTGATATCATTATTACATCATTAATAATAGAGTGCTTTGTGAACGAAATGAATATTGTTGATACTTTTAACACGGGTGGTATTATTGCCTACCCAACAGAAGCCGTCTTTGGTTTAGGTTGTGATCCTGATAATGAAAAAGCAATAAAGACGTTACTTGCACTTAAAAATAGATCTAAAGACAAAGGTCTTATTTTACTTGCGGGTAATTACTCTCAAGTTTTACCTTATATCAATGACAATGAAATCCCCGAAGATAAGCGCTCTATTTTTATGGCTAGGTGGCCAGGACCTATTACTCAAATATTACCCGCAAATATAAACCTGTCACCATTAATTTCTGGCGCTTTTAACACGGTAGCTGTAAGAATTACTAACCACCCGGACATTGTTGAACTCTGTAGACAAACTTCTAAACCCATCATTTCCACCAGTGCTAATTTATCTGGCGAACCGACAGTTAACAGTTGGCAAGAAGTTTTGCGACAGTTTCCACATCAACTTGATTATATTTTAAAAGGTCAGACATTAGGTTTGACTAAACCATCGACTATTATAAATGCACTTTCTGGAGATGTAATCCGATCATGAGTGAAGCAACAACAAATGACAAAGTTCCTGACATTCTTCAAGTTATAGACTTTCTAAAAACACTACAGGATAGAATCTGTCGGGCAATGGAGCAGGTAGACGGCTCAGGGCAGTTCGTTGAAGATAATTGGCAACGCAAAGCCGGTGGTGGCGGTCGGACACGAGTAATGACCAATGGAACCCTTATCGAACAAGGGGGTGTCAACTTTTCAGTTGTTTCTGGTGATAAATTACCGCCATCAGCAACCGCCCATCGACCGGAGCTTGCAGGTCGGACTTGGCAAGCCTGTGGTGTTTCATTAGTTATCCATCCTAAAAACCCTCATATACCGACATCACATGCCAATGTGCGCTTTTTTATTGCTGAAAAAGAGGGTGAAGAGCCTGTATGGTGGTTCGGTGGTGGTTTTGATTTAACACCATTTTATCCTGTTAAAGAAGATGTCGTTCATTGGCATCAAACTGCTAGTGATCTATGCCAAGCTTTTGGTGAAAACGTCTATAGTGACTATAAAAAATGGTGCGATGAATATTTTTACTTAAAGCATCGCGATGAAACTCGTGGCGTGGGCGGTTTGTTTTTTGATGACCTTAATAAGTGGGACTTTGATACTTGCTTCAATTATATTGCCGCGATTGGTCAAGGCTTTATTGATGCTTATATACCTATTATTAATAAGCGGAAAGAAACCCCATACACAGAGCAACAGAGACAATTTCAATTATACCGAAGAGGCCGCTATGTTGAATTTAACTTAGTGTTTGACCGTGGCACACTGTTTGGTTTGCAATCAGGCGGTCGTACCGAATCCATATTGATGTCAATGCCACCACTTGCTCGTTGGGAATACAATTTTCAACCTGAAAAGGGCAGTGCAGAGGCAAAACTCAGTGATTATTTAGTACCACAAGACTGGTTAATTCAGTAAATTATAATTTTATAAGTAGTATGTTATGGATCAATATCGTGTATATGGTAACCCAATAAAACAGTCTCGCTCACCCTTTATTCATCAATATTTTGCTAAAGAGACTGAGCAACAACTTAATTATCAAAGTGAGTTAGTCGCTGTAGATGGTTTTGATAAAAAAATAAGAAAATTTATCAGTGAGCAAGGGAAAGGCGCCAACATAACTATCCCTTTTAAAGAACAGGCATTAGCTATATGTGATCAGCTCAGTGAGCGAGCTAGATTGGCCGGTGCTGTTAATACTTTGAGCTTTATCGATGGTCAGATACTAGGTGACAATACCGATGGATTAGGGTTAGTTCAAGATTTACAACGTAACAATGTTAAGTTGAAAAATAGCAGGATATTATTACTTGGTGCTGGCGGCGCAGCAAAAGGCGTTATTTTACCTCTGCTTGAGTGTCATCCTCAGATGATTGTTGTTGCTAATAGAACTGTGAGTAAGGCAGAAAGTATCTGCAAACAATTTAATGTCGATAAAAATAATAGCAAATTAACAGCTTGTGGTTTTGATGACGTAGTGAATGATTTTGATATTATTATCAATGCAACTTCGGCTAGTTTGAGCGGTCAAGTGCCCTCAATACCAGCACAAATTATTAGCGCTGATGTTGTTTGTTATGACATGGTTTATGGCAGAGAACTCACTCCATTTTTGATGTGGGCAAAGGAACAGGGTTCAGAACATCTAATTGATGGTTTAGGTATGTTAGTTGGACAGGCGGCAGAAAGCTTCGCCATATGGAGGGAAGTAAAGCCTGAAGTAGAGTCTGTGATTGCCAGCTTAAGAAAATCTTTGGCAGGGGAATAATAATGAACCAAGCGGTATTATTTAATGACGACTTAAAGTTTGACGATAAAGAAAAAGCTTGGTGTTTAACGGCTCAATTGTCAGGACAGGCAATAAAGATATATTTTCATTCAATACAATTAAAGGAATTAGCAATTATTGACAACAGTACTAAATTTGATTTAGAAGAAGTCACCGAACTCTGGTTGGAAAGAAATGAATTTGAAGGTGATATTATTCATATTGAGATGCCGTGATAATTGATACAACCTTTTGCGCTCGTGATTACGTCATTAAATATTTATTAATCACCAATGTAATAGCGTAAATTGAGCGAGCGCAGACAAATAATATTCTGATTATTATTGTTGTATAATATACTCATCTTTTAACTCAACATAATTAATCGCTGATTGTTTAAGAAACTTAGCTTCGTTGTCTTTAAGTAATCGGACTTGTTTAATCGGATTACCAACATAAAGGTAACCACTTTTTAACACCTTATTGGGTGGCACTAATGAACCAGCGCCAATAAAAACATCATCTTCAACGACAACTCCATCCATAATGATTGCACCCATACCCACTAATATTCGGTTTCCTAGTACACAACCATGCAACATACATTTGTGACCAACAGTAACATCCGTACCAATGGCTAAAAGGTTGCCATTAGGGTTTCCAGGGCTTTTACGAGTGACATGAAGAACAGTACCGTCCTGTATGTTAGTTCTTGCACCAATGGTAATGGTATTGACATCACCTCGGGCTGCGACTAACGGCCAGATGCTAACATCATCAGCCAGGGTTATATCGCCGACTAATACTGCCGATTGATCAATATAAACACCGTGTCCAATTGTAGGGCTAACGTCGTGATAAGACCGACCACGATTATTTGATAATGTACTTTTACTCATATATTAATCCAAAGAGCTAATAAGATAATTAAAACATACGTTATTTTAGCAAATTATTAGTGAATTGTTTTAATTAACATTCTATAGCACAAAATAAAGCTGAGGTGATCAAACAGCTAAAATAGATAAATAGCGATAAAATAAGTAATATATTTAACAGTATTGTTTGTTTAAACATCAAGAAATACAAGCTTTGTACGAAAAAAAAGCAGTTGAACACTTAATTCAACTTATTATCAAAAAAGGGTTGACGAAAAATCAAAACTCGCTATTATGCGCATCCAG
>CAWVSL010000016.1:0-48852 GCA_963933115.1 uncultured Colwellia sp. | reverse complement strand
GGCAGAGAAACCCACAGCGGCTTTGTTGTTAATTTACCGATTAAGGAACAATTGCTCTTACAACAAAGTGGATGTCGGGTGCTTACAATTACGTTATAGTCAAGGTTAAATAATTCTATAACAACAAAGTTGAGCATACCTTTGTCACACATGAGAAACTGCGATCGTTGCTATGATTCATACTTTTGCAATTATGCAGGCAACCTATGGGATCACTGTCCTGCTTGCCGTCGCAGCATATTGAACCAGCGAGAACGTCGGCATTATGATGCCGTGCAGCAACAGTTACGGTTCGCATATGGCTGGGGCTATAATATAGAATATGACGTTGCCCAATATGAATATGTTCTCAAAGAAGATGGCGGTCTTACCTATATTTGTAGGCCTAGTCATAATTATCATGCCGAGGTAAGGCAGTTGATAATTGATGGTTTTTTTGCCCGAATCGCCCAAGAAAATATCACGGGTGCTACATTGCAGTATATGCTTGATATGGCTTACGCCGCTGGAGTGGATGAAGCCTGTCACTCATCTTTTTTCATTTCTCATGAAACAAAAGGATTTACCTTCACTTACCGAGCGGAACCGAAAGTGCATTTTGTCTTTAATGATAATGGTGAAGTCATCTCTATGGCTTATGTCCCTTTTGAAGACAAAGAAATGCGCAAATCCTATGGACGTGGCTGCGCAGACTATATCAAATTAAATTCAGAAGCATGCCATGCACTTGCTGAGCAGCATCAAAAAGAGGCCCTTTTAGCTAAGACTGCTGAAAAGATACGTGAGCAATATTGGGTTCATGAAGATGCTATAAAGTATTTTACTCGATTAAAATACATCATTTACGTACCATGGACTGCAATTTATTTCATGGCGTTAGCAGGGGTGGTATCTACCTTATCATCTGACGTTTCACCGGGCTGGTGGCCTGAAGCATGGCGAGCAATTCAAACGATATTTTTCTTCATAATTACTTATTTCGTAATGACTATACCTTCAAATGTCATTAACAGTTGGATTGAAGACGCAAACAATGACCTCACCTTGAAAAAACAAGAAGAGCTACTGGCTATTAATGCTGAAGGTAAATATGTCGATTTTGAGCATCTTGACGAATTATCCCCAATGCCATTGGACGAAGGGATTAATACAAAAAAAGAAAATAAAACACTCGTTTTGGTACGTGATATCGCTATCGTATTTGGCGGACTAAAAATTGCAGTTTATATTTACGACGAGTATGTTTCTCCGTTTATTTTTTAGTCGCTGCTTAAATAATATCTATAACATCGTCTGAAATAAAATAACAGTTGCATTGAAACACAACTTACAACATCGCTGGGCTGCGGGATTAACCACGCGGTATAACTCTTTATCATTTAAAAGTAATAACATTTAGTACTACACCCTTTGTTAGTAGTGTTATTGTTATCGGTAACAATTAGCCATTAAATAGGGTTTTGACATGTCGCTAGAAAAACTATCCTCACAGTTAGCTGGCTTAACTGAAGGGAAAGCGAAAAAGCTGCCACCTATCGAATTATGGGATCCGCCTTATTGTGGAGAAATAGACTTACAAATTAAGCCTAATGGTGATTGGTATTTTGGCGGGACTATTTTTAAACGTTTGTCTTTAGTGAAATTATTCGCATCAGTGTTATTAAGAGATCTTGGCTCAAAGCATGATGACTATTATTTAGTCACGCCCGTTGAGAAAATTAAAATTACGGTTGAAGACGCACCTTTTGTTTTAACACAATGGGCTTGGCAAGATGAAAGTATGACTAGTATGGTGGTAAGTACTAATTTAGATGATGAGTTTTTACTTGATGAGTACCACCCTTTATTGGTGACTAGCGAAGGCGAGTTGTATGTGACTGTGCGCAGAAACCTGCAAGCGAGAGTTCATCGTAATGTTTATTACCAATGGGTAGCGTTAGCTCAAGAGAAAAAAACAAGCCAAGGTACTGAAGTGATATTTGTAAGTGCGGGTGTCGAGTTTAGTCTAGGGCTTATTAGTCAATAAAGTTTTTAGTAGGTCTCATTAAACCCTCCCCAGTAAAGTGGCTAATAACGCTAAAGCGTTAGTAAAATATTACTGAGAGTGATAATGAATTTGAGTGAAATAGATTTTCGATATCACTCATCAATATAAAGCTAACGCTAATAAATATAGGCCAGCTTTTGTGGCGTTATTGCAAAACTTAGTCCGTGGAGAGCGCCTTAACTATTCTTTCGAGTTATCCTTCAATACACTTATCCGCTCAAGGGCATATTGATGGAGCAGTACCAAATCTTTTTCAATCTCAGTATGGAGTTCAGCCTCGGCTTTTATTCGCTGTAAGTCTTCTTCCATACGTTCTTTTTTAGGCAGTTCTTTACGTGAGTCAAGAATACTTAACGCTTTGATTCTGTTGTAAAGCTCAAAAATCGCAGGGAACTGTTGGGCAATTTCTTCGCTTGTTTTTAAAGAATCTAGTAGGACACTTAATCGCCAACAACCTTCAGAAAAATCACACTGTTCTGCTTTCATGGCACGAACAATAATCACTACCGAGTCGAGCACTTTTTTATCATGGCCTTTTAGAGCCTGGTGACGTTCAACGTCTGCTATTTTTTGTTTCTCAGTATTGTCTTTAACTTGTTTTAATAATTTTTTTGCATATTTTGCGAGTAATATAATAATAATTACGCCAGCAAAAATTGCCAGTAGCCCGTAGTTAGTCATTGATTAACCTCCTATGAAATTAATGTAAAGTTGTTATTCAAACTTTGATAAATCACTGTTATTAAATTTATCCCATAAATCGTCTTCTGAAGACGCACTTTGCTTTGAATCGGTTTCTTCGTCGTCTTCATCTTCATCATCAAGGCCTAGGGCTTCACGAATACTTTGATGTTTATCCATTTGTCCATTGAAAAAATTGACTTCACTTTCTGATAATTCAAGTTCATCATCTTGCTTAGTTAATATTGTCAGTAACCGCTCATCTTGTTCTATTGCTTCTAACTCTTGCATTAACGCATCGATATCAATGCTCTGTTCAGTTTCAATCGTGCGAATAGGTGCAACTGAGGGAGCTAAGGCTTTAGACGGTTTTACTTTTTGTGCCTTCACCGTTTTTTTATTGCTAAGCGTACCTAGAGCAATCGGTGTTTTATTGCCAATACGTGGGTCTTTATTAACCTGTGAGTTATGAGCGTCTGCTATGGGCTTGGCTTCGTTTTGACGATTACCTGAAGGTTTCCCTTTGAGTTTTTTAGCTCTTTTTTCAACAGGAACTTTTGGTGTTTTAGTGGTTTCTTTCACTGGGCCGCTAGAGCCAACACCAGGTTTTCTTGATTTTTTTGAGCGAGACATAGTTTTTTGATCGGTTAATAAAGCAATAGCGCCATTTTACGTCATTAGCCACCATAAAAAAAGCGATGACATCGCCATCACCCAAAAAAATTGTCAATGGTTTGCAAACCTATTGGTAAAGACGGGGTTATTAGATTTTACCCAGTGGTATTCTTTAAACGTTTGCCGACCTATTTTTATTTTTAGACACTAGTCTTGTTGATGTAACCAATCAGCATGGCGGGGTGCTTTCTTGGTTTGGGCCCATTCGTCAACCATTATTTGAGCAACACGATTAAGTTCTTTATATTGCTCAGGTGTTCCAGTGTTTGCCGCTAACTCTAAACGGTGACCATTGGGATCGAAAAAGTAAATAGACTTAAATACGCCATGATTTACTGGCCCTAAAACATCAACACCTTTACTTTCTAATATTGATTTTGCCTCAAGTAAGGCGGTTAAGTCAGCTACTCTTAGCGCTAAGTGTTGGACCCATGCGGGGGTATTTTCATCTCGTCCCATATCTGGGGAGTTAGGGATTTCAAAAAAGGCTAATACATTTTCATTACCGGCATCTAAAAATATGTGCATGTAGGGATCAGGCGCTTTCGTTGAAGGGACTTCATCTTCAGCGATCGCTAAAACAAGCTTCATGTTGAGTTTGTCTTGATACCACTGTGTTGTTTCTTTGGCGTCTTTACAGCGATAGGCGACATGGTGAATTTTTTCAACGTTGATCATAACTTCCTACTTTTTATTTTAACTGTATGGCCAATTTTTACCACATGGTATGTCTTTACTACTAATTTCTACCCTATATTTTTCTCAAAGATTTTTAAGGTATTTGGCAGGAATTAAATACGCTTGTATTTAATTCCTTACAACTAACTATAAACATTAATTATTACTCTATTAAATAATGATTAATGGGCATCATTTAATGATTTTTTGCCATAACGTTGCTTTCCCTTGATCTTCAACAGTAAAAGCAACCGCACTTAACGGTGAGTCGGTAAATTGAATCTCACTGCTGAGTAATTGATCATCTCTAAAATAATGGCAGCTGACTTTAGTATTTTTAGGGAGATGGTCTGCAAGAGCTTGCAATGACTTTACGGTTGCCTTGGTATGGTGAACTGCAATTAGGACATCGTTTACCGCTATACCTGCAGCGGCTGCGGGTGAGTCTTCAATAACACTTTTTATTTTAACGCCAAGAACACTGTCTTGATATTGAGCACCTAAATACCCTTGGTAGTCGTTACTAGACGTTGTTATGAGTTCGTTTAATTTCTCAAATTTTTGATAAGTAAACTTTATACCCACCTTCGTTAATAAAGACGATAAGTCGATACGTGCTGAGCTGTGGAGTAGTTTTTTAAAGTCTTCAGTGATATCTTCATTACATAAGATATTGGCAATATTAATAAAGTCATCCTCTTGAGTGCCAATACCGGTTTGACCAAAATGAAGCCATAACTCTCGCATTAGTGTGTCTAAACTAAATTGACCTTGAGACTTTTCTCGGATGGTCAGATCTAACCATAAAGCGATTAATGAGCCCTTAGTATAATAACTGACAATATTATTTACAGCATCTGGTCCTTGTTGATAAAATTTGGTCCAAGTATCAAAGCTAGACTCTGTAACTGTCTGTTTCAATTCACCTTTACCTCTATATACTCGAGTGGCTGTTTTAGATAATATTGTTAAATATTCGTCGAAGGTAATTAATCCGGTACGATAAAGCGAAAAGTCATCGTAGTAAGAGGTGATCCCTTCATATGCCCATAATTGTTTTGTGTAAACTTCTTCTTGTAAATTATAGGGGGTGAATTCTTTCGGTTTTATCCGGCAAACATTCCAAGCATGAAAGTATTCGTGAGAGCATAAGCTCAAAAAGGTTCGGTAATTTTCACTACATACGCTTTTCTTGTTAGGGTTGGGTAAATCAAAGCGACTTGCTTGTAAAATGGTTGAGTTTTTGTGTTCTAAACCACCAAAACCATTTTCCAATAAATGGGTAATAAACCAGTACTCTTTAAAAGGTGCTTCACCAAAGAGGCTAATATGGTGCTGACAGAGTTTTTTGATGTCATGACTTAACCGCTCTCGGTCACCAAAGTGGGGGCTAGTAAATATCATGTGGTGAACAACACCTTCAATCTCAAATTCAAAACTATCAAAGTCACCAATAGCGACGGGACAATCAATCAGTTCGTTATAGTTTTTGGCGGTATACTCGCCAAAACTATATTTTTTGGTATGACACCCGCGTGTTAATCCGGTAGCTACTCGCCAGTTATTGATATCGTCTGGGGTATTTATGATCAGTTTGCAAGGTGAATGTTCAAGCTCCTCTACTTGTAAAAATGTTGAGCTGCCATTAAAAAACCCTCGTTGATTATCTAAATAGGCGGTGCGCACAGATAAGTCAAAAGCGAACACTTGATAATGAAGAGTAACGGTTTCATCGGTAGCGATTAATTGCCACGTTTGTTTATTTAGTTTGTTGAGGGTTATTGGTTGTTCTTTGCCATCTATTGCTGAGATTTCAGTAATGTTTTTTGCAAAGTCTCGAATCATATAACTGCCAGGCAGCCATGCCGGTAAGGATAAAGTGTAGTTTTTTTCTACTTGACTGGTAAAGCTTAATTTTACACTAAATAGGTGACTATTGATGTTGCTTGGGGTGATCTGATAATGAAGCGTTGTCATGGATGAACCAATAAAAGTTGCCAAATAATAATAATAATATTATGCGAATTGTTGGCACCTTTTACTAGTCTATTGTGACATTTAAATAGTTAAGTCAGGATTACAGTCTTACTACCGTTAATACAAATACGTCGTTCAGCGTGTATCTGCACAGCCTGGCTCAAGGCAAGGGCTTCTAAGTCATGGCCCATATTTTTCATTTGTTCTACAGTAAAACTATGATTTATTGGTTTAACTTCTTGGACGATAATAGGACCTTCATCTAAGTCAGCGGTTACATAATGGGCGGTAGCACCAATGATTTTTACGCCACGAGCATGGGCTTGATGATAAGGTTTTGCTCCTTTAAAGCTTGGCAGAAATGAATGATGGATATTAATGGCATGGCCTGAAACCTTGTTACACATATCATCAGAGAGTATTTGCATGTAACGGGCGAGGACCAATAGTTCAGCTTTAGTTTGTTTTAACACCTCAAGTATTTGAGCTTCTTGTTGAGGTTTGTTGTCTTTATTGATGGGTAAGTAATGGAAAGGAATATTGTGCCACTCGGCCAAAGACTGGCAACTTGTGTGGTTTGATAACACCGCGACAATATTCACGGGTAGTACACCTGCTTTCCACTTTGTTAATAATGAGACTAAGCAATGATCGTCTTTTGATACCGCAATTACTATATTAGGGAAATCGGCTTTATTACACAGTTCAAAGTCCATTTCTAGCGGCTTAGCTAATTTGTTAAGTGCTTGATTAAACTCTTCTATAGGTACTGTTAAATTACGGTCATCAAAGGCAATACGAGAAAAAAATGTACGGCTAATGGGATCACTATATTGTGAAGTTTCGGTAATAAAGGCGCCGTGCTCAAACAGGCTTTGAGTAATTTTGGCAAGTACACCTGAAGAGTCAGGACACTGCCACGTTAAGGTATAGTGATTGATTTCTAACATGTTCAGTTTAAATAGTATGATAAATAGTGGGTTATCATTGGTTATTTTGCTAACAAAAACCAGTGTTTATTGATGATTATTTAGAGTAGAAAAATATATATCAGTGCTTTTATTATTCGTTAGGACTTAATAAGTGTTTATTTTTGATATAAAACGCTTCAACCTTTTCTCTTGCCCACGGCGTTTTACGGAGAAATTTCAAACTAGACTTTACACTGGGCTCATGGGTAAAACAGCGAATATTGATAATAGCGCCAAGCTCATCAAAGCCAAAGTGCTCTTCAAGTTCAGTAACAATAATTTTTAAAGTGAGGCCATGTAAAGGGTTAAAAGGTTGATTGTTCATCGGGTAGTTAATGTCGTTGGTTTAGATTGTACTATTATATCTATTACAAAGAAAAAAGCAGAGCTTTAATTGTGGCTCTGCTTTTAATTTAAATCAATATAAACTAACTAAGATGTACTGCTAATGCTTCACTGCCGCCAATGAGTTTACCTTCAATGAATATTTGAGGATAAGTATTAGCGCCAGTTAAGGCCTTAAATGCTGAGGCATTGATTTGCTCACCGATTGTGAGTTCTTCAAAGGCTAGCCCTTTGTCAGTCAATAATGCTTTAGCTTTACTACAAAATGGACACCCTGGTTTTGTTAATATTGCAATTGCCTTGGGCTTTTCGGCCTTAGGGTTAATGTAATTAAGCATGGTATCGGCGTCAGACACTTCAAACGGGTCGCCTGGCTTGTTTGGCTCAATGAACATTTTGTCAATGACACCATTTTTTACTAACATTGCATAGCGCCAGCTACGTTTACCAAAGCCGAGCTCATTTTTATCAACTAATAGGCCCATTGCTTCAGTGAAGTCGCCATTACCGTCAGGGATTAAGCTGACATTGCTAGTTTTTTGATTTTCTGCCCAAGCATTCATAACAAAAGTATCGTTGACCGATAAACAAATAATTTCATCAACGCCGTTAGCGAAAAATGTTGGTGCCAGTTCGCTGTAACGTGGTAAATGCGACGTTGAGCATGTAGGGGTAAAGGCGCCAGGAAGCGAAAATACTACGACTGTTTTATTAGTAAAAATTTCATCAGTTGTGCGGTTAATCCACTGATCGTTTTCACGAATAGGAAAAGATACTGATGGTACTTGACTGCCTTCTTTACTGGTAAACATATAATAACTCCATTTCATTTTTAAAATTGTTGTGCTTATTAATACAAAATCATTATCAATGATTATCAGTAATTATTAAAGCGATTAAAATTGGATGCGGTAATAGTCAAAAGCGATTGGATTAATGTGTTAACGAAATCTATTAGCTAACGATTAACCCTATTATCGAGTTGCCCCAACTGCTCGATAAGGTTTGAATAACGCTTTAATGTAATCATACCTTTTAATCAAGTTCTTAATTTTAATTGGCTGAGTAATCTTATCTAGTGGTCTGTAACCAATGTAGTTAATACTCTCTTCAGCTTTATAAGTAAGTGCCGACAAGGTTTTAAGATTGTGATGAGCAAGAGGTATCCTGAAACTAAGTTTATTTTACAACCCGTTATTAGTAAAAAAATGATGGTTATGACTTTATTGAGGTGCGTTTTTTAATTTTTTTAAGTTTAATTGCCGATAAGCTCGATTAAATTTATTGGTAATTATTTCTTGAGAACATGGCTTGGCAATATAATCATCAAAACCGGCCGCTAAACATTTTTCTGCACTGCCACTTAGTGCATCGGCAGTAATGGCGATTAACCACAGGGGTCTATCTTTATTTTGTTTCGACAGTTTTTCAGCTAATTCAAACCCATCTATTATAGGCATATGACAATCAGAAATAATGATATCGTATGGGGATTTTTGATGCATTACCAAAGCATCTGCACCGTTATTGACGACATCTGCTTTTATATTTAATCGTTCCAATTGTGCATTTAACACCATGATATTAACAAGGTTATCTTCTGCAATCAGTATACGTAAAGGCTTAAATCGTTCATCAGTTATAGCGTTGGTTGTGCGGCTATTTATACGTCGTTCAGTGGTCACTGCCCCTATATCAGTGGCTTTAAATGTTAAAGTAAAATGAAACGTGCTGCCAATATTTTCTGTTGAATCAACACTAATGTCGCCACCCATGGCATTAATTATTTCTTGGCAAATACTTAACCCTAAGCCAGTACCACCATACTTACGAGTGATTTCATTGTCTGCCTGAGTAAATGGAGTAAATAATAACGGTTGTTTATTTGTGGCTATGCCAATCCCCGTATCGATAATGGAGAACTGTAAAGTGTCGTATGTAATCCTTTCTATTGGCTCCCTTTCTAATAACTTAATGTTAAGTGATACATGACCTTGCTGGGTAAATTTCACCGCATTACTCACTAAATTATTTAATACTTGGGTAAGACGCGTAGGGTCAGTAAGATAATTGTAAGTGATTTTTTTATCTATAGTTAAATTGAAGGCGAGCGTTTTATTAGTATCTTGGCGAGAATAACTGTTGAGAATATTTTTTGTTAATTGGTGAAGGTTGACGGGAACTAACTCTAATGCAAGCTTGCCAGCATCCATTTTTGAAAAGTCTAACACATCATTTAGCAGTACTAATAAATTGTTAGCAGAGCCCTTTAGTATTGATAAATATTCTTTTTGGTTTGCGTTGAGTTCAGTATAAGCCAGGCTCTCAGCCATGCCGAAAACACCATTTAATGGTGTCCTAATTTCATGGCTCATTCTCGCTAAAAAAGTGATTTTAGCTAGCGCTAACTTTTCAGCGGCAATGACTTCAGCTTTAGCTGTTTTTAAAGCGAGCTCAACTTTAGTTTGCTGACTTTTTCTAATTAAAGATTTTCGATAATAAAGCCAAAAGGCCAACAAACATAATAGCCAAAGCATTAATAATAAGTAACTTACCTGTTGGTATATTATATCCACTTTCTCTAGAGTGTTAGTTATTTCGATTAGATATCTGCTCAATCATTATTTCTGATATTGTTATAACACAATGAAGAAAAATCGCTAGTTTCCTATAATTTTTAATAGTTATATTGCCTGTTTATTCTTGATAAACCCCAATAAATTTATTTGAATTTATTGGGGTTCATGATAAATTAACAATACAACTTGTATATACAATTAACTTTAATGAGACGAGGTCAATAATGGACTCAAGTTATACCTTAATTAAAGGGACTGTCCCCTTACTGATCAGTATGCCTCATAATGGCCAGCAGATACCTGATGATATTGCCTTAACTATGACTGAGTTTGCCAAAAGTGTTGTTGATACTGATTGGTATAAAGATAGGCTGTATGATTTTGCACAATCGTTAGGTGCTTATATTATTATTCCTAAATATAGTCGTTATGTTATAGATCTTAACCGTGATCCCCATGGTATTGATTTGTATCCTGATGAAAATAGCACAGAGCTTTGTCCATTGTCGGGGTTTGACTTATCCCCTATTTATTTAGCGGGTCAGCAACCTAACGGAGTAGAAATCAGCAGGCGTATTAAAGATTATTGGCAGCCTTACCACCAAGCAATTAATGATACATTAGATGAGATAAAAACTGAATTTGGTCAGGCTGTACTCCTAGATGCTCATTCAATTTTATCTCACGTTCCTCGTTTTTTTGATGGACAATTACCTGATTTTAACTTTGGTACCTCAAGTGGTAAAAGTTGTTCCGTCTCACTTGTAAATAACCTTGAAAACATAGTTTACGCACCTTACAGTATGGTTATTGATGGGCGATTTAAAGGCGGTTTTATTACTCGACATTTTGGAAATCCGGGCAATAATATTCATGCTATTCAATTAGAACTTTCTCAGCGTACTTACATGAATGAGTTAACGACTGAATATAACCTTAGCCTTGCGGAACAAGTGCAACAAAAATTACGTACCATGGTTATTTGTTTAATTGACTTCGCCATTGAGCACAAGAGAGATAAACATGGAGAGTGAAAAAAAAATATACGCTAAAAATATATTATTAGCCGATGGTTGGGCAAGAGATAAAACCTTGACGATAGTCAAAGGAGTTATCACTGAAATAAGCTCAGGCTATGTTGATAATGCAGAACGAATAAAAGGGTCGATAATCCCTGGCATGGTTAATTGTCATTCACACGCTTTTCAGCGGGCTTTTGCTGGCTTTAGTGAACAGGGTAGTGAAGGACAAGACAGTTTTTGGACTTGGCGTAAGGTCATGTATAAATTTTTGGCCCAATTAACAACAGAAAATGTAGAAGTTATTGCTAGTCAGCTTTATATAGAAATGTTGAAAATGGGTTATACCCGAGTTGCCGAATTTCATTATCTACATCATGAGATCAACGGTAGTAACCACAGTACTTTATCAGCAATGGCAGAAGCACTTTTTAAAGCAGCAAAAACTTCAGGTATCGGTTTAACGATGTTACCTGTGTTATACCAATTTAGTGGCTTTGGCGCTCAAGTGCCTAATGATGGGCAAAAACGTTTTATCAATTCAACGAAGCAATTTAATAAACTGGTCAGTGATTGTTTTAAATTAAGTGAGCACTATTCAAATACCAATGTCGGTATTGCACCGCACTCTCTTAGGGCAGTTGATAAGGAGTCATTAATGCAAGCTGTGGCTCACGTAAGGAATTTAAATGCCAAAGCACCAATACATATTCATATTGCTGAGCAACAAAAAGAAGTCGATGATTGTTTAGCTTACTTTGGTCAACGCCCGGTGCAGTGGTTACTCGATAATATGACTTTAGATGCTCAATGGTGTTTAATTCATGCGACACATATCAATGAGCAAGAACGAAAAGGAATTATAGCCACCAAAGCTATTGCCGGTATTTGTCCCACGACTGAAGCAAATTTAGGGGATGGTATTTTTCCAACAACTGATTTTTTTGCTGAGGGGGGGACTTTTGCTATCGGCTCTGATAGCCATATCTCAGTCAATCCTATTGAAGAACTGCGTTGGTTAGAATACGCACAACGATTAAGTCAGCAGAAAAGAGCGATATTAGCGGCTAAAAATCAGGCTTCTGTTGGCGCTAATTTATGGCAAAAAGCAGCTTTAGGTGGTGCACAAAGTACTAATAGTAATAGCGGTGAGCTCGCCATAGGTAAACAAGCAGATTTATTGGTTTTAGATGTTCAACACACTCGGTTATTTGCTAACAGTGAACAACATATCATGGATAGTTTTATTTTTGCTAGCCAACAAAACCCAGTGAGGGATGTTATGGTCAATGGCCGCTGGGTTATTTTAGCGGGGCAACACTCAAGTGAAGAAGGTATCGCTCATTCCTTTTCAGAGATATTAGAAACCTTATCAGCTTCAATTTAATAAGATGAGTGGTTACGATGTGATTTACTTTTTAAGATAATGTTTATTTTTTAAGGTATTGAATCGTTAATCTCAGTCACAGAACTAAAGTAGGCTGGTATATTTTGAAATGGTCTTACAAATTTCACTCTGAACGACTGGTCGGAAAATAGGCCGACGTTTCTTCGTAAGACAAATGTCAGCATAAAAAGCTTTAACTGATTCTTTTGATGAGAGTAATTTTTCTAGTTGAACTTGCTCTTGTTGACTAAGGTCAGGCATTTTACTTTTTAAGTCAGTTAATATTTTATCCGTATTAAGGCGAGCTTTGGTATCAAAGATATTAGAAAGGGCACTTAAGGCGGCTTCCTTTTTATATTGATACCATTTTTCTAATTGAGGTTGAGGATAAAAATGTAAAAATACTGCAAATGCCACAATTAAGATCAATAAATTTTTCATAGTATGCCGTATAATGATGGAGTAAATTTAGGATAGTCAATTTTTAAGTAATAAACTACTTAGGCTACTTATAACGATTTAACATTCATATTTTTTTTGTGTCATCAAGGATTCATTGTGAAGACAGAAAACAACAAGTCAAACTCAGAAACACGCATCCCCATTAAAAACATTAAAATTCATCAGCCAAATAATGGTGTTGAAGAATACAAGCCTCGTGATCAAATTTACGTCCGTAAAGTCACTGGTTTTTTTCAGCAGTTGCGTTTAAAAATGAATTTTATCTTTTTGACCATTTTTGCCGTTATTCCATGGCTGCAGTATAACGGTCATCAAGCGATACTTTTCGATATTATTGATCAACGGTTTTATCTTTGGGGACTTACTCTATGGCCACAAGATTTAACGCTTTTGGCTTGGCTGTTTATTTTAAGCGCCTTTGTGCTGTTTTTTGTTACCACTTTTTTAGGGCGAGTTTGGTGTGGCTATTTATGCCCTCAAACAGTGTGGACCTTTATTTTTATTTGGTTTGAAGAAAAAATTGAAGGTAGTGCTAATCAGCGTAAAAAACTCGACAGTCAGAAATTAGACTTTAATAAGTTTTGGCGCAAAGCATTAAAACATAGTTGTTGGATGTTCTTTTCAGTATTAACAGCTTTAACATTTGTTGGTTATTTTATGCCAATAGAAGAGATATATACCGACTTCTTTACTTTTAATACTTCATTTGCGGCAGCAGCTACTGTGTGGTTTTTTGCTTTATGCACTTACGGTAATGCGGGGTGGATGCGTGAAATTATGTGTTTACATATGTGTCCATATGCACGTTTTCAATCAGCGATGTTTGATAAGGATACCATCACCGTTTCTTATGATTATAACCGTGGTGAGTCGCGAGGGCCACGGGGTAAAAAACAAGATCATAAAGCCATGGGCCTTGGCGATTGTATTGACTGTAACTTATGTGTTCAGGTATGCCCAACAGGTATAGATATTCGCAACGGTTTACAGTACGAATGTATAAACTGTGGTGCATGTGTTGATGCTTGTGACGGTGTTATGGAGAATATGAACTACGCTAAAGGCTTAATTCGCTATACGACTGAGAATGAGTTAAAAGGTAAGAAGGTTCGTCTGGTCAGGGCTAAGCTCATAGGTTATGCTGTTGTCTTAGTGGTTATGTCAGGTTTACTCGTGATGGAAATAGTTAACCGTGTACCGGTCAGTTTAGAAATCATTAGAGATAGAAATCAACTCTCACGCGAAACTTTTAATGGTGATGTTGAAAATGTTTACACCTTAAAAATATTGAATAAATCACAAACAAACAACACCTACAGAGTTTCTGTACGAGGAATAGATAACGTGAAATGGATCGGTGAGCAAGAAGTTACCGTTAAAGCCGCCAACGTTTATACCTTGCCGATTAGTTTGGCAATGGATCCCTATGACTTAACAGAACCTATGACAACAATCACATTTGTTCTTAAGCAAATATCACCGGAAAGTGATGTTATGTTTGAACAAGAAAGCCGATTTTTTAAGAAGCGCTAATGTCAGCATTTGATTTTACTTCGTTAACACCAGACTTAATTATTGATGGCCTAGAGTCGGCCGGGTTTTCAGTTGATAGTGGTTTGTTAGCACTTAACAGCTATGAAAATCGGGTGTATCAGTTTCATGATGACAATATGGAAAAGTTTGTCACTAAATTCTACCGCCCGCTACGTTGGAGTGATGCACAACTTAGAGAGGAGCATGACTTTGGTTTTGAATTAGCGGAACATGAAATCCCCGTTATCGCACCATTAAAAATAAAAGGGCAAAGCCTGTTTAATTATCAGGGCTATCAATTTGCCGTTTATCCTTGCCGTGGTGGCCGAATTTTTGAAGTTGATAATTTAGAACAGCTTGAATGGATGGGTCGTTTTGTTGGTCGTATGCATGCCGTTGGTGCGCAAAAGCCTTTTAATCACCGCCCGAGTTTTAATGTCGATGAAATGCTTTACCAGGCCAAAGATATTATTGTTGAGTCGGGCTTTGTTCCTAAGAGTTTACAAAAGCCATTTTTTACTATTTTAGATATCGTTATTGTTGAGGCAGTAAAGCAATATAAGCCTAAACATCAAATTCGTTTGCACGGTGATTGCCATGCCGGCAATATTTTGTGGCGTGAAGGTGAGGGACCTCACTTTGTTGACTTAGATGACTGTCGAACCGGGCCTGCTATTCAAGACTTATGGATGATGCTTTCAGGTGACAGACAGCAGCAACTGTTACAAATTGATACGATTTTATCTGGCTATGAAGAGTTTTTTACCTTTGAAAATGACCAGTTAATTTTGATAGAATCATTAAGAACTATGCGTGTAGTTAATTATATGGCATGGTTGTGTAAACGTTGGAGCGATCCTGCTTTTCCTCGTAACTTTCCATGGTTTGATAGTGAAAAGTACTGGGAACAACAAATACTTATGTTAAAAGAGCAGATGTCGGCCTTACAGCAACCGCCATTAACTTTATTACCCGCTTATTAGATTTTTATAAGCACTTATATTTATTGATTATTTCCTTAAGCATGTCATTTGTATGGTTAGGGGAGTACAGACAGGAATTTGAATAATGATAAAAAAAATTAGCCGTTTAACCTTAACTTTTTGTATGGCGATACTGTTGCCATTTATAGCCTCAGCCTCAGATTTTCAAGAGGGTGAGCAATACACAAAAATTAGTGAAAAGATTTCCACTAAGTCTGAAGTTAGAGAATATTTTTCTTTTTACTGTCCACATTGCTTTAGATTTGAACCTCTCATGGCGCAAGTGAAAAAAGTGCTGCCTAGTGGTACTAAGTTTGAACGTAACCATGTTGATTTCTTGCGTCAAGCTTCACCTGAGATACAATTTATGTTGTCAAAGGCCGTTGTTGTTGCGCAGCAGTTAAAAATGGAAAAAAAATTAGTAAATGCCATATTTAATTACATACATGTCCAACGTGCGATGTTTTCCTCTGAGAAAGATCTCCGTAATGTCTTTGTACTCAATGGGGCTGACGGTGATAAATTTGATAAGCTAATGAAGAGCTTTTCAGTTAATAGCCATGCTAAGAGAATGAAGAGAAATCAAGAGGAGTTAACGAACAAGCGCGCACTAACATCGGTGCCAACTATCATTGTTAATGGTAAATATCGAATTAATACCGATAAAATTGGCAAGGGTAATTTTGAAGGAAATTATAAAAAATTAGTAAGTTATTTATTAACGTTAAAATAGTATAAATAGGTCTATCATTTTTACGCAGATAAAAATTTTAAATGATAGGCTTTTTTGACTGCACCCCATAGTCAAATTGCTTTTTACCCCTTAACAACTGTTTATCAGCTATAACTCTTTAGACTCTATAGTCTTTTTAAAAATGTCTTTTTTGAAAAAGGGTGTTGGCTGACATCATCACTTTGTAAATAAATGAACGTTTTTACCCTCGATAAATTGTGACTTATCTGCTGTTGAATAATTGAGTTTACCTTCTATAACAATATGATCACCACGTTGTGCTTTTTCATTCAGCATCACTGCTTGCTTACCCCATACTTGTACTTTTGTGACAATATTATGTTGCTGCATTTTTTGTTTAGTTATTGAATAATTTTGATGACTTATCGTTATTTCTATTTGAGCTAATGCTTTATTGTTTTCGGTCATTAATAGTTTAACGGGCGAGGTCAGTATACCACTGCAATGTATTTGATTAATTGACTGACTATAACCTTTGGCAAAGGTCTGAACAAAGGCGGCGCTGATGACATTATTATCCCCTTTATTGGCTGTATTGGTATTGTCAGCTAAATAGCCATTGATTAACATCAAGTCGCCTTTGTTTGCATGCAGTAAAGTTTGCTCAACTAAAGGGCCAATCACTTTAATCTGATGATAACTGGTCCACTCCTTATACTTGCTACTCGCTTTATCTAACCATTTTGTATGCGTAGCAAGTGTGATCTCACTCACAGGTATTATTGGATTAACCGTATAGCGAATCTCAGGTTTGTTGACTAAATTACCTAGTAGCGTAATCGAGCAAAGTTGGTTATCAGAAGTTTGCTGTGTCATTGAATTTTCCAAAAAAGAGGTACACTTATATTATGTACTAATTTATGCGATGTCGACCTAGCTAGCAAGAATTTTAGCCAAGAAAAAAGGATGCATAAGCATCCTTTTATTCGTAATAATCAATTAAGATTGTTACAAGTTATTTTTTTGCAGCTCTTTTCGCAGCATCAGCAGCTTTAACTTCAGCAATAACTGTTTCAGCTACATTGTTAGGACAAGGCATATAGTGAGAGAATTCCATAGAGAATTGACCACGACCTGATGTCATTGTACGCAATGTTCCGATGTAACCAAACATTTCTGAAAGAGGTACGTCCGCTTTAATGCGAACACCAGAAACACCGGCTTCTTGACCTGCGATCATGCCACGACGACGGTTTAAATCACCAATAACATCACCAACGTGGTCATCAGGAGTAAACACATCAACTTTCATGATAGGTTCAATTAACTGTGCACCAGCTTTTGGAATTGATTGACGGAAAGCACCACGAGCAGCGAGTTCAAAGGCAACAGCAGATGAATCGACCGCATGGAAGCCACCATCGTATAATTCAACTTCAACGTCTAGTACAGGGAAACCAGCAAGAACACCAGTACCCATCATTCCTCTAAAGCCTTTTTCAATAGCTGGGAAGAATTCTTTTGGTACATTACCACCAACAACAACAGAGCTGAAGACAAAACCAGTACCAGGTTCGCCTGGCTTGATGCGGTAATCAATTTTACCGAACTGACCAGAACCACCAGATTGTTTCTTATGGGTATAAGAATCTTCAATAGCCGTAGTGATCGTTTCACGGTAGGCAACTTGTGGCTTACCAACAGCTAATTCAACACCGTAGGTACGTTTTAGAATATCTACTTTGATATCTAAGTGAAGCTCACCCATACCAGATAAAATTGTTTCGCCTGAATCTTCATCAGTTTCAACTTTAAAGGTAGGATCTTCTGCAACCATCTTACCGATAGCAATACCCATTTTCTCAGTAGAACCTTTATCTTTAGGAGATACAGAAATTGAGATTACCGGCTTAGGGAATACCATAGCTTCTAGGATAATTGGGTGTTTCGGATCACATAATGTGTGACCTGTCTGAACGTTACCTTTCATACCAACAATTGCGATGATATCACCGGCTTGTGCCGACACGAGTTCGTTACGGTCATCGGCTTGCATTTCACACATACGGCCAACACGCTCAGTTTTACCTGTTGCAGCATTAAGTATGGTATCGCCTTTCTTCAATGTACCTGAATAGATACGTACGAAAGTTAATGTACCAAAACGGTCATCAGTGATTTTGAATGCTAACGCTTTGAATGTTTCTTCTGCAGAAACAATTGCGTATTCACCATTTGGCTCACCTTCTTCATCAGTCAATGGTTGTGGGTTAACATCTGTAGGTGAAGGCAAGTAATCAACAACAGCATCAAGAATTAATTGAATACCTTTGTTTTTAAATGCAGAGGCACCGTAAGTTGGGAAGAAAGTCATATCACGAGTACCAGTACGGATACAGGCTTTGATTTGTTCAATAGTAGGAACCATTTCCCCTTCTAAGAACTCCATCAACATGTCTTCATCAACTTCTAAAGCTGTTTCAATTAACTTTATACGGTACTCAGCAGCTTGTTCTACCATGTCTGCTGGAATATCAGTGATTTCGTAGTTTTCAGGAAGACCTGTGTCATCCCAGATGTAAGCTTTTTCAGAAAGTAGGTCAACAACACCAACAAAATCATCTTCAGTGCCAATAGGTAAGGTCATTATTAACGGGTTAGCGCCTAAAACGTCTTTAACTTGCTTACAAACACGATAAAAATCAGCACCTAAACGGTCTAATTTGTTAACCATGATGATACGAGCTACTTTTGAGTCATTCGCGTAACGCCAGTTAGTTTCTGATTGTGGTTCAACACCACCAGAACCACAGAATACCCCAACACCACCATCAAGTACTTTAAGTGAACGGTAAACTTCTACGGTAAAATCAACGTGACCAGGAGTATCGATAACGTTGAAACGGTGATCTTTCCAAAAACAGCTTACCGCAGCAGACTGGATGGTAATACCGCGCTCAGCTTCTTGTTCCATGAAGTCAGTCGTAGACTCACCATCATGTACTTCACCTGTTTTGTGGATCTGACCCGTAAGTTTTAAGATACGTTCAGTTGTTGTGGTCTTACCCGCATCAACGTGAGCGAAGATACCAATATTTCTGTATTTAGATAAATCTGCCATTACTTTACTCTGTTTTAAGTCGCTACTAAAAAAGCGGAATTGTTGAAAATTTGCGCGCGAGTATAACATTAGTTTAAAGAGATCGACATACAGTTGTGAAAATATATTTTTTTGGCTTGGGTTTAAATGAACTTAATCGATTAAAAATTTGAAGAGATATAAGGAATATACGCTAAAAAATTGACCCAAACACCCGCCTTTAATTTTGTTGCTATATATAGCAGAGCTATTCATGGTCTTAAGGGTATAGGAAAACAAATAGTTTGTTGCATAAAGCTATTGTTTATGTATAATGCGCATCCGCACATGTTTCGACCTGTGCTGTTTTATAGTTAAATGTTTGTAAGTTTAATTATTACAGCAACTCCGATTTGGAGTTGAATGTTATTTAGTCATACAACCCCCTTCCGGCAATAAAGGAAGCAGAGGGATGTATTTTTTTGTTCTTTAGAAAAGGGGATTTGTCTTCATGTCAAATCAAAGAATTCGCATTCGTTTGAAAGCGTTCGATCATCGTTTGATTGATCAATCTACAGCAGAAATCGTTGATACTGCAAAACGTACTGGTGCTCAGGTTCGTGGTCCTATTCCACTTCCTACACGCAAAGAACGTTACACTATCTTGACTTCTCCACACGTAAACAAAGATGCGCGAGATCAGTACGAAATTCGTACTCATAAACGCATGATTGATATTGTCGAGCCAACTGAAAAGACTGTAGACGCATTAATGCGTTTAGATCTTGCAGCAGGCGTTGACGTACAAATCAGCTTGGGCTAAGGGGTTTTAACAATGACTATAGGTCTAGTTGGACGTAAAGTAGGCATGACACGTATCTTCACTGAAGATGGCGTATCAACACCTGTAACCGTTCTAGAAGTTGAAGCCAACCGCATCTCTCAAGTGAAAACTGTAGAGACTGATGGTTATTCGGCGCTTCAAGTAACAACCGGTAAGCGTAAAGCAAGCCGTGTTAATAAACCAGCAGCTGGTCATTTTGCTAAAGCAGGCGTTGAAGCAGGTCGTGGCCTGTGGGAATTCCGCTTAAATGCAAGTGAAGGTGAAGGTTTAGAATTGGGCAGTGATATTACTGTTTCAATTTTCGATGATACTAAATTAGTAGACGTTACTGGTACATCTAAAGGTAAAGGTTTCCAAGGCGGTATTAAGCGTTGGAACTTCACCATGCAACATGCAACACACGGTGTTTCGTTATCACATCGCTCTAACGGTTCGTTAGGACAATGTCAAACACCAGGTCGCGTATTTAAAGGCAAGAAGATGTCTGGTCACATGGGTTCTGTGCAGGTTACTACACAAAATCTTGAATTGGTTCGTGTTGACGCAGAACGTAACTTGCTCCTTATTAAAGGTGCAGTTCCGGGCGCAATCAACGGTAACGTAATCATCAAACCAGCTGTTAAAGCTTAGTCCAGGAGATTTGTGATGGAATTAGTATTAAAAGACGCTGAAGGCGCTCTTGAAGTATCCGAAGCAACTTTTGGACGTGAGTTTAATGAAGCTTTAGTACACCAAGTAGTAGTTGCCTATGCAGCTGGTGCTCGTCAAGGTACTCGTGCTCAGAAAACTCGTTCAGAAGTTAGTGGCGGTGGCGCAAAACCATGGCGTCAAAAAGGTACTGGCCGTGCACGTGCTGGTACTACTCGTGGTCCAATCTGGCGTTCAGGTGGCGTAACATTTGCTGCAAAACCTCAGGATCACAGCCAAAAAGTTAACCGTAAAATGTACCGTGGTGCTATCGCTAGCATCCTTTCTGAGTTGGTTCGTCAGGATCGCTTGATTGTGGTAGAAAATTTTGCTGTTGAAACGCCTAAAACTAAAGAGTTAGTGGCTAAGTTAAAAGGCCTGGAGCTTAAAGACGTATTAATCGTTACTCCAGAAGTTGATGAGAACTTGTTCTTATCTGCCCGTAACTTATATAAAGTTGACGTTCGTGACGTTGACGGCATTGACCCAGTAAGTTTAGTTGGTTTCGAAAAAGTTTTGATGACTGCTACTGCAGTTAAACAAATTGAGGAGATGTTAGCATGATAAGCGAAGAACGTTTGTTAAAAGTGCTTGTAGCACCAAACATTTCTGAGAAGAGCACTATGGCCGCTGAAGCAAACAACACTGTTGTTTTCAAAGTATCTGTAGACTCTACCAAAGCTGAAATCAAAGCTGCTGTTGAGAAACTTTTCGAAGTTTCAGTTGATGGTGTTCGTACCTTAAATGTTAAGGGTAAAGTTAAACGTACAGGAGCTCGCACTGGTCGTCGTAACGACTGGAAAAAAGCGTACGTTACTCTTAGCGAAGGTTCAGAGATCGACTTTGTTGGCAACGCTGAGCAATAGGAGCAGATAAAATGGCTATAGTAAAATGTAAACCTACTTCTCCGGGTCGTCGTCACCTGGTTAAAGTGGTAAACAAAGAACTACATAAAGGTAAGCCTTACGCACCATTACTTGATACTAAAAGTAAATCTGGTGGTCGTAACAATAATGGTCGTATTACGGTTCGTCACATCGGTGGTGGTCATAAACAACATTATCGTATGGTTGACTTTAAGCGTAATAAAGATGGCATACCTGCAAAAGTTGAACGTTTGGAATATGATCCAAACCGTAGTGCTAACATTGCACTTGTGTTATATGCAGATGGTGAACGTCGTTACATCTTAGCCCCTAAAGGCTTATCAGCTGGTGATGTTATCCAGTCTGGTGTTGACGCTCCAATCAAACCAGGTAATACAATGCCTTTGCGCAACACGCCATTAGGTAGTGTTGTTCATGCAATCGAACTTAAACCAGGTAAGGGCGCTCAAATTGCTCGTGCTGCTGGTACTTATGCACAACTTGTTGCTAAAGACGGTGCTTATGTCACTTTACGTCTTCGCTCTGGTGAAATGCGTAAAATTGAGTCAGATTGTCGTGCAACTTTAGGTGAAATCGGCAACTCTGAACACATGCTTCGCTCTTTGGGTAAAGCAGGTGCTTCACGCTGGCGTGGTGTTCGTCCAACTGTTCGTGGTGTTGCCATGAACCCAGTTGACCATCCACACGGTGGTGGTGAAGGTAAAACATCAGGCGGTCGTCACCCGGTATCACCTTGGGGTGTACCAACTAAAGGTTACAAAACTCGTTCTAGCAAGCGTACCGATAAATTTATCGTACGTCGTCGTACTAAATAGTACATTTAATTAAAGAGGATTCACCATGCCACGTTCCCTCAAGAAAGGTCCATTTATAGACCTGCACTTGTTGACGAAGGTAGAGAAAGCGGTGGAAAGCGGGAATAAAAAGCCAATTAAAACTTGGTCCCGTCGTTCAATGATCATTCCAACAATGATCGGATTGACCATCGCTGTCCATAATGGCCGCCAACACGTACCTGTATTTGTAACTGATGAAATGATCGGTCATAAATTAGGCGAATTTGCACCAACTCGTACTTATCGCGGCCATGTCGCAGATAAGAAAGCGAAGAAATAGGGGGAATTATAATGGAAGCTATTGCTATACATAAATTTGCCCGTGGTTCTGCTCAAAAAGCACGTTTAGTTGCGGATCAAATCCGTGGCCAACACGTTGAGAAAGCACTTGAAATACTAACTTTTAGCAACAAGAAAGCTGCTGAATTAGTGAAGAAAGTACTTAACTCTGCGATTGCTAATGCTGAGCATAACGAAGGTGCAGACATTGATGAACTTGTTGTTAAAACCATTTTGGTTGATGACGGTCCTACAATGAAACGTATTATGCCTCGTGCGAAAGGCCGCGCGGATCGGATTATTAAACGCACAAGTCACATCACTGTGATTGTGTCAGATTCTTAGGAGAGAGTAGAATGGGACAAAAAGTACATCCTACCGGTATTCGCTTAGGGATCAGTAAACCTTTCGCGTCTACATGGTTTGCAGGCAACAAAGACTTTGCAGCTAACTTAGACGGGGACCATAAAGTCCGTGAATATTTAGTTGAAAAGCTTAAGCGTGCATCATTATCAAAAGTTGTAATCGAACGTCCAGCTAAATCTATCCGCGTAACAATTCACACGGCTCGTCCAGGTGTTGTTATCGGTAAGAAAGGCGAAGATGTAGAGAAGTTACGTTTAGCAATTTCTAAAATTGCCGGTGTTCCTGCTCAGATCAACATTGCTGAAGTACGTAAGCCAGAAATGGATGCGCAGCTTGTTGCTGACAGTATCGCTAGTCAATTAGAACGTCGTGTTATGTTTCGTCGTGCTATGAAGCGTGCCGTACAAAATGCAATGCGTCTAGGTGCTAAAGGTATCAAGGTTCAAGTTAGTGGTCGTTTAGGCGGCGCTGAGATTGCTCGTGCTGAATGGTATCGTGAAGGTCGTGTTCCATTACATACTTTACGTGCTGATATCGATTACGCTATTGCGCGTGGTAACACAACTTATGGTGTTATCGGTATCAAAGTTTGGATCTTTAAAGGTGAAGTAATGGGGAAATTGCCACTTAAGGCAGAAGAACCAGCTGCTAAGCCTAAAAGAAAAAACAACCGCAAAAGCAGTAAGTAGAGGATTAAGTAATGTTACAACCAAAACGTACTAAATTCCGTAAGCAATTTAAAATGCGCAACCGTGGACTTTCACACACTGGTAGCTCAGTAAGCTTCGGTACTTTCGGCTTGAAATCACTTGAACGTGGTCGTATGACTGCGCGTCAAATTGAAGCCGCTCGTCGAGCAATGACTCGTCACGTGAAGCGTCAAGGTAAAATTTGGATCCGAGTATTCCCTGACAAGCCAATTACTAAAAAACCTCTTGAGGTTCGTATGGGTAAGGGTAAAGGTTCAGTAGAATATTGGGTATGTCAGATTCTTCCTGGTCGTGTTCTTTATGAAATGGAAGGTGTTTCGGAAGAAATCGCACGCGAAGCTTTTGCTTTAGCCGCTGCTAAACTTCCGTTCAAAACATCTTTTGTAACTAGGACGGTAATGTAATGAGAGCTAGTGAACTTAAAGAAAAAAGCATTGAAGAGCTAAACACTGAATTATTGAGCTTATTGCGCGAACAGTTTAACTATCGCATGCAAGCAAGCACAGGTCAGTTAGCTCAGACTCATTTGCAAAGAATCGTACGTCGCAATATAGCACGTGTTAAAACAATCATAACTGAAAAGGCAGGTAAGTAATGAGCGAAGCAAAGATTCGTACACTACAAGGTCGTGTTGTCAGTGACAAAATGGATAAGTCTATCACTGTCCTGATTGAACGTCGTGTTAAGCATCCTATGTATGGTAAGTATATGACGCGTTCAACTAAGTTGAAAGCTCATGATGAAACTAACCAATGTAATGCTGGTGACGTAGTAACTATTCGTGAATGTGCGCCAATTTCTAAGTCTAAAAACTGGACTTTAGTTGACGTAATTGTAAAGGCTTAATTTATTTAATAAATTAGACTTACGCATATAGTTTTAATAAAAACCCTATCATTTATTTGATAGGGTTTTTTTTTGCGTGACTGAAAATAGCGGTACTAACTTTTATATATTATCGGGTCTGCTCAAGATGTTAATGAAGCATTAATTATATTGTTAGTAATTTAACTAAATAAAGTATCACTTTAAAGTGGCCGGTGTTATAATCTCGCGCCCGTTAGAATTGCGTCTGGTGCTTTTATAGTGTTAACGCGGGTTCTAGGGGATGGTAAGGCAGTGACGGGTCAAATTTCTGGCCTTGAATTTTATCTTATTTATTTTTTAAAATGTACGTTGGGTTATTTATCACAAGTAAATAACGATTAACTACACAAGATATTAGCGGAGTAAAACAATGATCCAAATGCAATCACAGCTTGATGTTGCTGATAATAGCGGCGCAAAGCGTGTTCAATGTATTAAGGTTCTTGGTGGTTCGCACCGTCGCTACGCACGCATTGGAGACATCATCAAAGTTGCCGTCAAGGAAGCAATTCCTCGTGGTAAAGTAAAAAAAGGTGATGTATTAACTGCGGTAGTGGTGCGCACTAAGAAAGGCGTACGTCGTTCAGATGGTTCTACCATCCGTTTTGACGTTAACTCAGCTGTAATGCTTAATGCAAATTTACAGCCGATTGGTACTCGTATCTTCGGGCCAGTGACACGTGAATTGAGAACTGAAAAGTTCATGAAGATCGTATCTCTAGCACCAGAAGTACTTTAAGGAGTCACGATAATGGCATCTAAGATTCGTCGTGATGATGAAATAATAGTACTTGCAGGCAAAGACAAGGGCAAAACTGGTAAAATTACCAAAGTCCTAGTTGAAAGCGGCAAAGTATTTGTTGAAGGTATTAACTTAATCAAGAAACATCAGAAACCTGTACCTCAGTTACAGCAACCTGGTGGCATTGTTGAGAAAGAAGCACCTTTAAATGTTTCCAACGTAGCGATCGTTAACCCTACAACGGGTAAAGCAGATCGTGTTGGTTTTAGAGTTGAAGACGGCAAAAAAGTCCGTTTTTTCAAATCTAATAACGAATTAATTTAATTGGAGTAAACGATGGCGAAACTGCATGATTTATATAAAGATACAGTTGTAGCCGAACTTCAAACGAAGTTTGGTTATAAAAGTGTCATGCAAGTCCCTCGGATTGAAAAGATCACCCTTAACATGGGTGTTGGTGAAGCAATTTCTGATAAGAAAGTATTAGAGCACGCCACAAATGATCTTACTGCAATCTCAGGACAAAAGCCGGTCACGACAGTAGCACGCAAATCAGTTGCGGGCTTCAAAATTCGTGAAGGCTATCCTATAGGCGCGAAAGTAACTTTACGCGGCGAACGTATGTGGGAATTTTTAGAGCGTTTAATCTCTATTTCAATCCCTCGTATCCGTGATTTTCGTGGTTTAAATCCAAAGTCATTTGATGGCCGTGGTAACTACAGCATGGGTGTACGTGAGCAAATAATCTTCCCGGAAATTGATTACGATAAAATCGACAAGATCCGTGGTATGGATATTACTATCACTACTAGCGCGAAGACAAATGATGAAGGCCATGCATTGCTAGCTGCCTTTAACTTCCCGTTTAAGAAGAAGGTGTAGAGTTATGGCTAAAACGTCAATGAAAGCTCGTGAAGATAAACGTACCAAGTTAGTAGCACAATATGCTGAAAAGCGTGCTGCATTAAAAGGGATCATCTCAGGTTTAGATTCTTCGGAAGAAGAACGTTGGGATGCCGTATTGAAACTTCAAAGTTTACCTCGTGATTCGAGCAGTAGTCGTCAACGTAACCGTTGTAATATTACTGGCCGTCCACATGGTTACCTACGTAAGTTCGGTTTAAGCCGAATTAAGTTGCGTGAAGCAACTATGCGCGGTGAAGTTCCAGGTCTTAAGAAAGCTAGTTGGTAATTCACGGGAGTAAATGGTTATGATGACTGATCCTATCGCGGACATGTTTACACGCATCCGCAACGGTCAATCTGCAGCAAAAGTTGCAGTAGCAATGCCATCTTCTAAGTTAAAAGTTGCAATTGCAAACTTACTTAAAGAAGAAGGTTATATTTCAGATTTTTCAGTTTCAGCTGATGTTAAACCTCAGTTAGACGTCGTATTGAAATATTTTGAAGGTAAAGAAGTAATTGAAACGATCAAACGTGTTTCACGTCCTGGTCTTCGTATATACAAAAGCAGTAATGAACTTCCAAAAGTTCTTGCTGGTATGGGTATTGCGATCATTTCAACTTCTAAAGGTTTAATGACGGATCGTGCCGCTCGCAATGCGGGTATTGGCGGTGAAGTTCTTGGTTTCGTAGAGTAAGGAGCAGAATATGTCTCGTGTTGCAAAAGCACCTGTCGCTATCCCTGCTGGCGTTACTGTTACGTTATCAGGTCAAGACATTAAAGTTAAAGGTCCAGTGGGTGAATTATCACGTACGGTTCATAGTTTTGTAGCTATTTCTCAAGAAGAGAATAACATCATAACTTCAATCGCATGCGATCATAAAAACGCTTGGGCACAAGCCGGTACTGCACGCGCTTTAATCAATAATATGATTGAAGGTGTTAGTAAAGGTTTTGAAAAGAAATTAGTTTTACAAGGTGTTGGTTACCGTGCAAAAGCTGCAGGCAAGTCATTAGACTTATCTTTAGGTTTTTCACACCCAATCAAACACACAATTCCTGAAGGAATTACTGTAGAAACTCCTAGCCAAACTGAAATCACCCTTAAAGGGGCTGATAAGCAGGTAGTTGGTCAAACCGCAGCGGATATTCGTGCATACCGTAAACCTGAGCCTTATAAAGGTAAAGGTGTTCGTTATGTTGATGAATACGTTCGTCGTAAAGAAGCTAAAAAGAAGTAGGATAATACTATGGATAAGAAAACATCTCGTTTGCGCAGAGCTAAACGCTCTCGTGCAAAAATTAGCGAGTTGGGTGCGAATCGTTTAGTTGTATTTCGTACTCCTCGTCATATTTACGCGCAATTGATCGCTCCAACTGGTTCTGAAGTAATCGCATCAGCGTCTACTTTAGACAAAGAAATCAGTGCTCAGTTAGAAAAAACAGGTAACGTTGCAGCAGCAACTGCAGTAGGTACAGCAATTGCTGAACGTGCTGTAGCCAAAGGCATCACAAGCATTGCTTTTGATCGCTCTGGTTTTCGTTATCATGGTCGCGTAAAAGCGTTAGCAGAAGCAGCTCGTGCAGCTGGTCTTCAGTTCTAGGGGTTGATAATGGCTAATCATAATCAAGAAAACTCACAACAAAGTGATATGGCTGAAAAGCTAATCGCAGTTAACCGCGTTTCAAAAGTGGTTAAAGGTGGTCGTATTTTCAGTTTTACAGCTCTTACCGTAGTTGGTGATGGCGCTGGTCGCGTTGGTTTCGGTTACGGTAAAGCACGTGAAGTGCCTGCTGCAATACAGAAAGCAATGGAAAAAGCACGTCGTAACTTAGTAACCGTAGATTTGAAGGGTACTACTCTTCAGCATGTCATTATTGGCAAGCACTCAGGTTCTAAAGTTTACATGCAACCAGCCTCTGAAGGTACAGGTATCATCGCCGGTGGAGCGATGCGTGCAGTACTTGAAGTTGCAGGCGTTCAGAACGTATTGTCAAAAGCATACGGTTCTACTAACCCAATCAACGTAGTTCGCGCTACTGTTTCTGCCCTAGCGAATATGCATTCGCCTGAAGGCATGGCAGCTAAACGTGGCAAAAGCGTTGAAGACATTTTGGGGTAATTGAGCATGTCTAATACAGTAAAAGTAACTCAAATAAAAAGTTCTATCGGTCGTTTACCGAAGCATAGAGCTACATTAAAAGGCCTTGGTTTACGTCGTATCAACCACACAGTAGAGTTAGAAGACACTCCATCTGTTCGTGGCATGATCAACAAGGTTTATTACATGGTTAAGGTGGAGGATTAATAATGCATTTAAATACTTTATCACCTGCACCAGGATCGAGCAAAGCTAGAAAACGCTGTGGTCGTGGTATTGGTTCAGGCATCGGAAAAACTGGTGGTCGTGGTCACAAAGGTCAGAAGTCTCGTTCTGGCGGTAGTGTTCGTCCTGGTTTTGAAGGTGGTCAAATGCCATTGAAACAACGTTTACCTAAGTTTGGTTTCACTTCACGTAAATCTTTAGTTAATGCTGAAGTTCGTTTACATGAATTAAACTTGATCACTGGTGATGTTGTTGATATTCACGCGCTTAAAGACGCTAACCTAGTTACACGTAACATTGTGACAGCAAAAATTATGCTGTCTGGCGAGATTACTCGTCCATTGACTGTTCGTGGCTTAGGTGTTACTAAAGGTGCACGTGCAGCTATTGAAGCTGCTGGTGGCAAGATCGAGGAATAGTACAGAATGGCTACACCAGGAATGGAAAACAAAGGTTCAGGCGGTTTGTCTGAGCTAAAACAAAGATTGTGGTTTGTATTCGTTGCACTTGTTGTGCTTCGTTTAGGAACATTTGTGCCAATCCCTGGTATTGACGCCGCTGTATTAGCTCAGTTCTTTGAACAGCAAAAGGGCACCATTGTAGAGATGTTTAACATGTTCTCTGGTGGTGCACTTGAGCGAGCCTCAGTGCTGGCACTTGGTATTATGCCGTACATTTCAGCTTCTATTATTATGCAACTGTTAACAGTTATGCATCCTAAGTTCGCAGAACTTAAGAAAGAAGGTGAAGCTGGACGACGTAAAATCAGTCAGTACACACGCTACGGCACATTAGTTCTAGCAACACTTCAATCAATTGCGATTGCGAGAAGTTTACCTGAAATGATGCAAGGCCTGGTTATTAACGCCGGTCCTGCTTTCTATTTCGCTGCGGTTGTAAGTTTGGTTACCGGTACCATGTTTTTAATGTGGTTAGGTGAGCAAATTACTGAACGCGGTATTGGTAACGGTATTTCAATCATAATTTTTGCGGGCATTGTTGCTGGCATGCCAGCTGCGGTAGGTCAAACTGCTGAGATGGCGCGTCAAGGTGAATTGCACCTATTAGTATTATTGTTGATTGCAGTAGTGGTATTTGCTGTAACTTTCTTAGTGGTATTTGTAGAGCGTGGTCAACGACGTATTGTTGTTAATTATGCTAAACGTCAACAAGGCCGTAAGGTTTTTGCTGCACAAAGTACTCATTTACCATTAAAAGTGAATATGGCCGGGGTAATCCCACCAATATTTGCTTCAAGTATTATCTTGTTCCCAGGCACTCTAGCGAGTTGGTTTGGTCAAGGTGAAGGTCAGGTAGCCGACTTCTTACAAAGTGTTTCTCAAGCGATGTCTCCGGGACAACCTTTGTATGTATTTATGTTAGCCGCTGCAATAGTATTCTTCTGTTTCTTTTACACGGCATTAGTTTTTAATCCGCGTGAAACTGCAGATAACTTGAAAAAGTCAGGTGCGTTCATTCCAGGGATTCGTCCAGGTGAACAAACATCCAAATACATAGATAAAGTAATGACGCGTTTAACCTTAGCGGGTGCGATGTATATTACCTTTGTCTGTTTGGTTCCACAGTTTATGATCATGGCGTGGGACGTACAGTTCTACTTTGGTGGTACATCATTATTGATTATCGTCGTTGTGATTATGGACTTTATGGCACAAGTACAAACGCATTTGATGTCTCATCAATATGACAATGTACTTAAGAAAGCAAACTTAAAAGGTTACGGTCGTTAGACCGAACTGATTTAGTTAACGGAGTATAAAATGAAAGTACGTGCATCCGTAAAAAAGATTTGTCGTAATTGTAAAGTGGTTAAGCGTAAAGGCGTTATTCGCGTTCTTTGTATCGAGCCAAAGCACAAACAAAGACAAGGTTAGTTGATAATTTAAGGCTAATACCTTAGGTTGTAAACTAGTGTAATCTTTTAGCAGTGGCATTATGCATTTTTTTCTGTATAATGCCGCTTCGATTTGCGAAAAAAGAGTCTGGTTGAGTATCCTAACGGGCTTTTCAACCAATGTAATTTAAATATTTTAAAGGAGATGTGTTTAGTGGCCCGTATCGCTGGCATTAACATCCCTGATCGTAAGCATGCAGTAATCGCCATTACTGCGATTTTCGGTATCGGCGCTACCCGTGCAAAAGCAATTTGTGCGGCAGCTGGTATTAAAGAATCAACCAAGATCAGTGAACTAGACGAAGCAAAAATAGATTTGCTACGTGCTGAAGTGGATAAATTTACCGTCGAAGGTGATTTACGTCGCGAAGTATCAATGAATATCAAGCGTCTTATGGACCTTGGCTGTTATCGTGGTATCCGCCATCGTCGCGGTCTTCCTCTACGTGGACAACGCACTAAAACAAATGCGCGAACCCGTAAAGGTCCTCGTAAGCCAATTAAAAAGTAACGAGGAATTAGACAATGGCTAAAACACCAGTTCGTACGCGTAAACGCGTAAAAAAGACAGTTGTCGATGGCATGGCTCATATCCACGCCTCTTTTAACAACACAATCGTGACTCTTACAGACCGACAAGGTAATGCTTTATCTTGGGCGACTGCAGGTGGCTCAGGTTTCCGTGGTTCACGTAAATCTACTCCATTTGCTGCGCAGGTTGCTGCAGACCGTGCCGGTCTTGCTGCTAAAGAGTTTGGTTTGAAGAATATTGAAGTTTTCGTTAAAGGTCCAGGTCCAGGTCGTGAATCTGCAATCCGTGCCTTAAATGCTGCTGGTTTTAAAATAACCAACATCACTGACGTAACACCTATTCCTCATAATGGTTGTCGCCCTCCTAAGAAACGTCGCGTTTAATAGGAAAGTTGGAGAAAGAACATGGCTAGATATTTAGGTCCAAAGTTAAAGCTTAGTCGCCGCGAAGGAACAGATTTGTTTCTTAAAAGTGGTGTCAGAGCTATTGAAACTAAATGTAAAATCGAAACTATACCAGGTCAACATGGCGCCCGTCGCGGTCGTCTATCTGATTACGGTGTACAACTTCGTGAAAAACAAAAAGTTCGTCGTATTTACGGCATACTAGAAAAACAATTCCGTAACTACTATAAAGAAGCGGCACGTCTAAAAGGCAACACAGGTGAAAACTTGTTACAACTTTTAGAAAAACGCCTTGATAACGTAGTTTACCGTATGGGTTATGCCAGCACACGTGCTGAAGCTCGCCAACTCGTTAGCCATAAAGCTATCGTGGTAAACGGTGTTGTTGTGAATATCCCATCTTTCACTGTTAAAGCTGAAGATACAGTTTCTGTTCGTGAGAAGTCTAAAACTCAAGCGCGTATTATCGCTGCTTTAGAATTAGCTGACCAACGTGAGAAACCACTGTGGGTTGAAGTTGATGATAAGAAACTAGAAGGCGTTTTCAAACGTGTTCCAGATCGCTCTGACTTATCTGCTGAAATTAATGAACAGTTAATTGTCGAACTTTACTCTAAGTAAAGCTTCACATTAGGAGAGGACACATATGCAGGGTTCTGTAACCGAATTCCTTAGACCACGATTGGTTGATATTGAAACGCTTAGCACTTGTCGTGCAAAGGTAACTTTAGAGCCATTAGAGCGTGGTTTTGGTCACACTTTAGGTAATGCGTTACGCCGCATCCTTTTATCTTCAATGCCGGGTTGTGCCGTAACTGAAGTTGAAATTGACGGTGTTTTACATGAATACAGTAGTAAAGAAGGTGTTCATGAAGACATCATCGAAATATTGTTAAACCTTAAAGGGCTTGCAGTTATTTTGGAAGGCAAAGATGAAGCCTACCTTACCCTAACTAAGTCTGGTGAAGGCCCTGTAACGGCTGCTGACATCCAACATGATGGAGACGTAACTATTACGAATCCTGAACATGTTATCTGTTCTTTAACAGGTGAAGGGTCAATCAGCATGCGAATTAAAATAGAAATGGGTCGTGGTTACGTACCTGCTTCTGTTCGTCGCGATGCCGAGGAAGAAGATCGTGCTATTGGTCGTTTGTTGGTTGATGCCTCATTCAGCCCAGTAGTCAGAATTGCCTATGATGTTGAGTCTGCCCGTGTTGAACAGCGTACAGATTTAGACAAATTAGTCTTGGATATGGAAACTAATGGTACATTAGATCCAGAAGAAGCGATTCGTCGTGCTTCAACTATTCTAGCTGAACAGTTAGATGCTTTTGTTGAATTACGCGATATCAAAGAAGTTGAGTTGAAAGAAGAGAAACCTTTATTCGACCCAATCTTGCTTCGTCCTGTTGATGATTTAGAACTAACTGTTCGCTCAGCAAACTGCTTAAAAGCAGAAGCAATTCAATATATTGGTGATTTAGTCCAACGTGCTGAAGTTGAGCTTCTTAAAACGCCTAATTTAGGTAAGAAGTCTCTAACAGAAATCAAAGACGTGTTAGCGTCTCGTGGTTTGTCTCTAGGTATGCGCCTAGAAAACTGGCCACCAGAAAGCATCGTTGATAACGACTAGTTCGATCATCGTTTTTTTAAACAGTTAAGATAAGGATTTAACTTATGCGTCATCGTCATAGCGGTCGCCAGTTAAACCGTAATAGCAGTCATCGCCAAGCGATGTTCCGCAATATGGCTAGTTCTTTGGTTAAGCACGGTATTATTAAAACTACTGTCGCTAAAGCAAAAGAACTACGTCGCGTTGTTGAGCCACTGATTACATTGGCCAAAACCGACAGCGTAGCAAATAGACGTTTAGTATTTGCTCGCACACAAGATAAAGAAGTAGTAGGTATTTTATTCAACGAACTTGGTCCTCGTTACCAAGAACGTCCAGGTGGTTATACTCGCATTTTAAAATGTGGTTTCCGTACTGGTGATAAAGCACCAATGGCTTATGTTGAATTAGTAGACCGCCCAGTAGTAGAAGACGCTCCTGAAGTAGTTGAAGAAGTAGCAGCAGCTTAATTTAGTTTTACTAAATTATACTTTAATAAAAACGAAGCCTAGGCTTCGTTTTTTTTTGTCTTTTAATAATAGCCCCCCTAGTCACAACAACTAATAAACAGACATTTTAATAATAGCCTAAGAAAAATCTAAGCTATACAGTCCATTAAAGTTTGTTGATAATTTCTTGACCACTCGGTCATTTCCTCGTATAACACTAAGTCCCCTTTAAAAAGTTACCTTAAGGCTTGTACTTTATGTCAGCTCGAAATCCAATCATTGCCGTTACTGGCTCCTCAGGAGCTGGAACTTCGACAACGACAGAATCATTTGAGCATATCTTTCGTTCCTTAGATATCAATGCTATTAAAGTAGAAGGGGACAGCTTTCATCGTTTTTCTCGTCAAGAAATGGACCTTGCAAAGCGTAAGGCACAAGAAGAGCGCCGTAATATCAGTTACTTTGGCGACAAAGCAAATGACTTTGATGGACTTGAACGACTATTTCAAGACTATTCGGAAACGGGTCAAGGTAAAATGCGTAAGTATCTTCATACCTTTGACGATGCCGTCCCTTATAATCAAATGCCAGGCACTTTTACACCCTGGGAAGAGTTGGGTCAGGGCACAGACTTACTTTTCTATGAGGGACTTCATGGCGGCGTTATCACAGAGACTAACAATGTTTGTAAACATGTCGACCTCCTCATTGGTATGGTACCGATTGTCAATCTGGAATGGATTCAAAAAATTATACGAGATACCAATTCTAGAGGACACTCTCGCGAGGCCGTCACTGCAAGTATCGTTCGTAGTATGGAAGACTATATCTCATTTATCACGCCACAGTTTTCTCGCACACATATTAATTTTCAACGTGTCCCTACCGTAGATACGTCAAATCCTTTTAGCGCCAAAGCGATTCCAACATTAGATGAAAGTTTTGTTGTCATCCGTTTTAGAGAAGTAAGTAATGTAGACTTTCAATATTATTTGAGCATGATTAATGGATCATTTATGTCACGTATGAGTACTTTGGTTGTACCAGGCGGGAAAATGGGCTTAGCTATGGAATTAATACTAACGCCGTTGATTGTCGATATAATGAAAAAAAAGTCAGACTCCGATAAGCAACTTGACTGGATGAGTGACTTGTAAGCCTAATTTACGCCTGGGATCATTGACCAGAGCCACACTCTCAGTTTGTATATAACTCGATTAGCTCTTTATTAATCGTATTGCTAATTGAGGTAAGTTCGTCAGGTGCTACTTCATGGTCATTAATAGGGAGTATAAAGTCACTTGGGTTAATATCTTTACGGCATAGTCTGCTATGAAATAAATTACGCTCTGGTAAATTTTGGTTAATAAATGAGTAATCGCTTTTAATAGCATTCGAAAAACAGTCGCTAATATTATCAATTAACTGATCGTTGAATTGTTTTGCACCTAGTGGCGAGCGTGTCATTCCTCTAATACGATAATCTATATCAATAACATCAGCCTCAAACTCTTTTATTAAATAATTAAGCACTTTTAACGGAGAGATTACACCACAGGTAGATAATTCAAGATCAGCTCTAAATATCGCTGTGTTATTGGTGGGGTTGTCATCAGGGTAGGTATGGACACATATATGAGATTTATCTAGATGTGCAACCAAAGATTCAGGCTGAGCTTCTTCAGAAATCATTAAGGTAACACTTGCTCCCTGAGGTTGATAATCTTGTTGGGCAACATTTAAAATACTACCACCAATTGCATGGCAAATGTCAGTCATTAATGTTGTTAGTTTATCTGCATTGTACCGATTTTTAATATACGTATTATACTGCCGATTCTGCGCTTTATTTTCTAAGTAGTGGAGTTTGTAAAACGAAAAACTTAAACTTTTAGTTAAATTATTGAAACCATATAACTGTATTTTACGATGACCTTCCATTTTATTACTCAGGGTCTTTTAAAGCGAAGTCATGAGTAATTACCACTGCTTTATTAAGCATTAAGGCAACAGAACAATACTTATCTGCAGATAAATTAACTGCCCGTTCAATATGCTTATCACTGATATTTATTCCTTCAATAATAAAATGTAAATGAATGTCTGAAAATAATTGCGGAACAGTATCTACACGTTGACCGGATATTTCAACTTGGCAGCCAATAATATGTTGGCGAGCTTTTTTTAAAATGCTGACGACATCAACTGAAGAACAAGCGCCTAAGGATATCAGTACATTCTCCATTGGACTAGGGGCTAAATTCCCACCATTAGCATCTAAAACAATCGTGTGACCACTTTCTGATGTGCCTAAGAATAATTCATCGCCGATCCATTTTACGTTTGCTTTCATGGGTAAATCCCTATCTAAAATATTGAGGTGAATGGATACTATACAGAAGAATTTCAATAAAGATGTAAAGAGCGGTTAACTCATTAATACCCTGGTTATAGACTTGGTAGTCATAACCCTGATTTTACGCTCTGGTACGAATAACTCTAGGCTTACTTTAACGTTTTTATTAAGGGTTAATCAAGCTATAGCCTTAATGATAATAATATTTACCACTAAGACTAGTCGACTTAACATAGACTAAAGGTTTTAAGCTACATTGGTACTTTCAAAAATTTTATCTGCAGAGGCTGCAACAAAACCAGTATAAAGCTCGCCAGTTTTGAGTGGATAACGTTGAGCAAATTCGTAAAAACAACTGGGAATAACGACTGTCTTATCGGAGAAGTTAACTTCAATTTTATCCGCAAGGGTAGATGATTGTTCTAACATAACAGTTTTGTCACCTTTGACTTCACCACCTGCGCTATTTAAACTAAACCCACCCGCTTTGACCGCCTTGTTAACAGTAAAAATATTGTCAAAGCTCTCTAAATGGTTAACGCTAACAGTAAAGTGATTCGCTCGGTATCCCCAGGCACTTAACCATGCAGCATATTCACTTTCTGCTAATAATGTTTGGTAATCAGCGTGGCTTATTTTCCAGTGAGTACCTGAGTATAAAAAGTCATCTTGAGTAACAGCCATAGCGTCAATATTATCAACTAACCGATGAATAATATTTTGAACCTTGGTTGAAAATTTCTCAACTAATAGCTCACTGATAAATACTTTAGGCAGTAATGAGTCGCTATGCTCAAAATGTTTGGCGTAAAGATTCTTACTATCAAAGTGATATTCACCACATTCTTTATACCCTAAGTTAATTAAATGCTGAGCTAGTTTACTTAAATTAACTTTTTCACTATTAAAGGTGCGGTAAGCGACATGATCATTAATTAAATCATTACCTGAACCCAGTAGTTGATGTAATTGATGTGCTGAAGGTGTTACCTCGAGGTAGTTTTGCCAAATATGGTCAAATAGTGCTTTAACTTTTGTTGAATTATCGATGGACATAATTGTCTCCGGATTATTTTTAAATAAAGTGCGAATTTTAAATCGTTTGTTTGCTGAGTAAACAGAGGGAGGTTAACTAATGACAATAGGTAAAACCGTTATCTTATATCGCCAAAAAGGTCATTGGCAAAGCCATATTTTAGGCATTGAATAACTATTGAAGTAGCAACAAACAGGCAGTAGTCATTAACCAAATAATTTAAAGTTGGTCGATACTTTTGAAAAAGCTGGGTCGAAACCCAGCTATTTTTATTTGATAAACTAATGACATAGATTATGTGAGTTATTTTAAATAGATAAACCTGGGCTCAATGTTTTAGGTAGTGAAACTTTTTCTGCTTCTACTGACGCTACCGGGTAGGCACAATAGTCTGCAGCATAGTAAGCACTTGCTCTATGGTTGCCACTAGCACCAATACCACCAAATGGTGCAGCACTGCTGGCTCCGGTGATAGGTTTATTCCAGTTAACAATGCCGGCACGGATACGGCGGAAGAAGTGATGATAGAGATCTTCACTATCACTTAATAAACCGGCAGATAAACCGAAGCTGGTATTATTAGCTTCATCAATAGCGGCATCAAAGTCTGTATAGCGATATACCTTTAATAAGGGACCAAAGTGTTCATCATCAGGCATGCTCTCAAGGCGAGTTACATCAACAATACCCGGAGATATAAAGCCAGTACCTTTTTCTAAGTGTTTCATCATCACAAGAGACTGACCACCTAAGTCAAATAACTGCTGCTGTGCCGCGACTAAGCTAAGTGCTGCTTTTTCTGAAATCATTGAACCAATAAAAGGTTGGTCTTCATCATCAAAATAACCTATTTTAATAGCTTGGGTCACTGATATTAACTTAGCAATAATGGCATCGCCCTGTTCACCCTCTTCAATAAATAAACGACGTGCACACGTACAACGTTGACCTGTGGTAATAAAGGCTGACTGAACAATATCATGAACAACGGCATTGATATCAGTGACTTCTTTGACAATAAAGGGATTATTCCCCCCCATTTCTAAAGCCAAAATCTTACCCGGTTGACCACCAAATTGCTCATGCAAAAAATGTCCAGTAGTTGAACTACCGGTAAAAAATAAACCATCAATACCAGGATGACTTGCTAGCGCTTTACCTGTTTCAACTTCACCCTGTACGAGGTTAATAACCCCTGCAGGAAGACCGGAAGATAACCAGAGCTTCAACATTTCTTCAGCAACCATTGGCGTTAATTCGCTTGGCTTAAATACCACGGTATTACCAGCAATGAGTGCCGGCACAATATGGCCATTAGGCAAATGCCCAGGGAAGTTATAAGGACCAAATATCGCAACAACACCATGTGGCTTATGACGGATAAATGCTTTGGCGCCTGGCATTGGATTTTCGACAGTGCCGGTACGTTCTGCATAAGCGTTTAATGAAATATTAACTTTACCAACCATAGCCCCAACTTCAGTGCGGGTTTCCCACAAAGGCTTGCCTGTTTCTAAAGCAATAGTCGTTGCCAGAGCTTCTTTATTTGCGGTTAATTGTTCGGCAAATTTAGTTACAATAGCAATGCGTTCATCAAATTCGATGTTTGCCCATGACTCAAAGGCATTTCGTGCACTAGAAATAGCGGTAGCTACTTGTGCCGGTGATGCTGTTTTACCTTGCCAGATAACTTGGTTACGGGCAGGATTTAATGAGGTAACATCGTGTCCTTCGCCAGCTATCCATTGGCCATTAATCAGTTGATTTGGGTATGACATTTAATATTCCTCAATTTACTTAACTCTACAGATGAGTCTAATTTGCAACAAGACGAACCCAATCGTCTGTTGATACTTGTAATGCTTCGGCAACGGCTTGGCTGATCACAACTTGATCAGCGGTTTCGCGTAATAATACCGGTGCTTGAGTTGCTCTAAATGTGGCAACTTGCGTATTACAAATGATGTATTTATTGGGCGAACTGGTATTTGCTGAGTCAACATCACCAATAATTACTTGATATTTACTACTCTCACGTACGGTTTTAATGCTCGAACGTTCAACTTCTAACGTTGGACCTGCATCAAAAATATCAACATAACCGCGACGTGCAAAACCTTCCGCTTCCAGTAACCGTAAAGCGGGAACAGTTTTTTCATGTACTTTGTTAATTACATGCTGAGCATCTTTACTTAATAAACTGACATAAATAGGGTACTTAGGCATTAATTCTGCGATAAACATTTTTTTGCCAATACCCGTTAAATAGTCAGCAGTAGGAAAGTCCATTGAGAAAAAATGCTCTTCTAACCACTGCCAAAAAGGAGAATTACCATGTTCATCTGAAATACCCCGCATCTCCGCAATAATGGTATCGGCAAAGCGTTGTGTATGTTCAGCAATAAATAAGAAACGACATCGAGATAAAAAACGTCCGTTGTTGTTTTTACGGTGGCTTTCACTTAAAAATAAAGTACAAATCTCAGTAGCGCCGGTATAGTCGTTACATAATGAAAGTGTTTCAACGGTATTGTAAACATTTAACTCTCGAGAGTTATGTACGACTTTACCTAAATGATAATGATAAAAAGCATCCTCTAAACCAACAGCAGCTTCAATGCCTGTGGTACCCACCACTTCTCCAGTGGTAGTATCTTCCATCACAAATAAGTAACCTTCGTTACCTGGTGTCGTTACGGTTTTATTAAAAGATAGATCAGCTTGGTTAATGCGTTTTTTTAATAACTCTTCATTAACCGGTAGTGATGTAAAACCGTATCCTGACTCCACAGCCATTCGATGTAATGACTCGTAATCACTGTTTTGTATAGGGCGTATGATAATCATAATTTTTCTCAATAAGTAATAATACGACTTACTAACACGTTATTTGGCAAGAAAATTAACGTGTTAATTTTGCTATCGCTTTTTCGAAACGGGCTAAACCTTCAATAATATCTTGTTCAGGTATCACTAAAGAGGGAGCAAAACGAATAATGCTAGCGCCAGCAACTAAAGTCATCACACCTTCAGCAAGGGCAGCAATCAAAAAGTCCTTGGCTCGGCCTTTATATTCTTCAGTTAATACCGCACCAATTAATAATCCTTTACCACGAATTTCTGAGAAAACATGGTATTTGGCATTAATGGCAAGTAAACCGTCAACATAAAGCTGAGCTTTAGTTTTAACACCATTAAGAACGGCTTCAGTATTAACGGTATCAAAAGCCGCTTCACCAACAGCACAAGCTAAGGGGTTACCACCATAGGTACTGCCATGGGTGCCAATTTTTAAATGTTTAGCAATTTCATTGGTCGTTAGCATGGCACCAATAGGGAATCCACCACCTAGGGCTTTAGCTGACGTTAGAATATCAGGGGTGACGTCTAAGCCCATATAGGCATATAAGGTGCCTAAACGACCAACACCTGTTTGTACTTCATCAAAAATTAATAAGGCGTTATGTTGATCACAAAGTTCACGAACACCTTTGATAAATTCATCCGTTGGAGAAACCACGCCACCTTCGCCTTGAAGGGGTTCGATCATAATGGCACAAGTGTTATCTGAGATTAGTGCTTTAACGCTATCAAGATTATTATATTCAGCATGAACAATATCACCTGGCTTAGGACCAAAACCATCTGAGTATGCCTCTTGGCCACCAACGGTTACGGTGAAAAATGTCCGGCCATGGAAGCCTTGTTTAAAAGCAATGATTTGCGACTTACCCGCACCATGAACTTCTAATGCCCAGCGACGTGCTAGTTTAAGGGCGGCTTCATTGGCTTCAGCACCAGAGTTAGCAAAATACACTTTATCGGCAAAGGTATTATCCACTAATTTTTTAGCTAGACGTAAAGCGGGCTCGTTAGTCATCACATTGGATAAATGCCATATTTTTTCACTTTGCTCTTTTAATGCACCAACCAGTGCAGGATGGCAATGGCCTAAACAGTTAACAGCAATACCGCCAGCAAAATCTATATATTCATTATCTTGTTGATCCCAAACACGAGAGCCTTGACCACGAACAGGAATAACAGCAGAAGGTGCATAGTTGGGCACCATGACATCATCAAATAACGCACGGTCAACAGGGAAATGGTTAGACATTTTTTAGTCCTCAAGTTTTAGGTTACAGCTTTTATCAGAGTCTAATACTAGACCTATTTGATAAAAAATAGGGGGCTATTATGGCAGGAAAAACACGCGTTGTCTTGTTTTGAAAGTCGCTATGTCATGTAAAACAAGGGCTTGAAAGGTTTTATTCAGTTCAGGTGAATAATTATTTTTTTTAACGCTGTCTTTAAAGGATTGATGGCTAAGCGAATGGTTGTTATGGCAAGTTTTTAGCTTTTATCAAAGAATTTAATAAATACTCAAAAAAATATTGTTCAAAAATTAGATTTAGGCTGTGATTTATTAGAAATGAAGCTTTTTAAAGTTAAACGTAGGTCATTTCTTCATCAATAATTAATTCTGTTCAATGAATAAACTGATCAAGATAGTTTTTTAATAAATGCTGACCTTGCTCCGTTAAAATAGCTTCAGGGTGAAACTGCACACTGGCGATAGGTAAGGTTTTATGTTGCAGCGCCATTATCTCTTCAAAGTGGCCTTGAGCATCAAGACTCCATGCCGATATTTCAAGCTCATCAGGTAAAGAGGGTAGCTCAACAATTAATGAGTGATAACGAGCAACTTCCAATGGGTTATTAAGTGCTTTAAATAAACCTTGATTGTTATGAACTATTTTACTGGTTTTACCGTGCATTAACTTTTTAGCTTTAATAATATTTGCACCAAAGTGTTGAGCAATACACTGATGGCCTAAACAAACACCTAAAATAGGAATAATGCCGACAAATCTTTTAATGATAGCTAAAGATAAACCTGCGTCGTCAGGATCACCTGGCCCAGGAGAAATAACAATCAGGTCAGGCGCTAGCTGCTCAATTTCAGTTAGCGTTATTTGATCATTACGATGGACAGCAACCTCTTGTCCTAGCGCTTTAAAGTAATGCACCAGATTAAAAGTAAACGAGTCGTAATTATCGATCATTAATAGCAAGGTTTGGTCTCAGTAGACATATTAGTAGATAAATCGCCGCTATTCTAATCGTTCAACTCGCTTAGAACAATCGGAAAATCGGAAAATTTCAGACGCTTATTGTTGAGCATTAGGTACGAGTAACCTGTTCAAACTTATTTCCAGGGTGTTATGCCCGTGTTATTAACGAGTAAGGGTAACATCTGTTGTTGGTGTACAGCTGCACATGAGAATGTAGCCCTGTTCTATTTCCTCTGCTGTTAAGCCATCTGTTGCTTTTTGTTCTACTTCACCTTCAACAAGTTTTACTTTACAGCGGCCACACATCCCTGCTCGGCAAGAGTAAGGCAAAATAAGGCCTGCTTCTTCACCTTGTTCTAATATGGTGTCTTGATTATCGCCTTTATGCTTTTTATGCCAGGAATCAAAATTAAGAGTGATTTTTTTCTTAACTGGCGTGAAGGTATTTGGCGTTGATGGTTTTTGAAGCGATAGAAAGTTAGGAGCTGATTTTTTCTTAATAATAGTTACCGTGTCAGTTAATTTGATTTGCCCTTGATTAAGTGGCGTTAAATTTTGACCAAAAAGAATCTCACCCTTTAATTCACCATCGGCAGCTTGTCGGTAATTTTTTAAACTCGTTATTGGCTCCTGATCCTTGTGTTTTTCTGCTGTATCCGGATTAATGGTGGTAAATATACAACGAGTGCATGGTTTAGTTACTTCAAACATCACCTCACCAATACGGATATGTGACCAGGTATCTTCAGCAAAGGCGTCGCAGTTTTCAACCACTAGATTCGGACGAAATTGACTCATAGCGATTGTTGTTGGGCATCGACTATTTAAATCGGCCAATGACGCTTGAGAAATTAACAGTAAAGGGTAACCATCAGCAAAAGCAAGTTGGTTGGTTCGGTTACTGTCACTAGGAATTTCTCGCGTTGAAAACTTATCAAAATGAAGGAGTTGGCAAGGTCGCTTTAAATAATGGCTAAACCATTGATGGTGATCATTACTGCCTTGCAGAGCCTTGATCTTATCCTGCCAGACCATTACCGATTGATAGGTGTTGGTAAATTCTTGGGTGTTAATCACCAGTTTTGGCATATCGGGTGCGGTCAGTATCAACCCTGTTGCCGTTAAGTTCGCTTGTATTAAACACAGTGTTGGCTCAGTACGGGCGGTAATAAATTGACCTTTATCATCAGAAAGCACAAACCGTCGATCAAAGCTCAACCCTAATTCGTCTACCCAACTATTCGACAGTTCAATACCTGCGGTCGATTTTATTGGGTAAACACTAATTTGAGATAATTGAAGGTTAGCTGTCATATTCATTAAGGGAGTTTTTAAGAAAGATTGATATTATTTTAACTGATAGCATCACATTAATCAGGTATATTATTGGCATAGAACTTTGATTGTTATAAAAATAGATATTAACGAATGAAACATATTCATATTTTAGGTGTTTGCGGAACCTTTATGGGAGGCATTGCTGCCATTGCCAAAGAATTAGGTTATCGGGTGTCCGGCTGTGATGCCAATGTTTACCCGCCAATGAGTACTCAACTTGAACAACTAGGTATTGAGTTGATGTCAGGTTATCAGGTTGAACATTTAACTGATGAGCCTGATCTGGTTATTGTCGGTAATGCGATGTCGCGAGGTAATGTTATGGTTGAGCATGTCCTTGATCGAAATATCGCCTATACCTCTGGCCCACAGTGGTTATTAGAGCATGTTTTAAAAGATCGCTGGGTAGTTGCTGTTTCTGGAACACACGGTAAAACCACGACCAGCTCAATGATTACTTGGATATTAGAATATGCCGGTATGAGCCCAGGATACTTAATTGGCGGCGTACCACAAAATTTCGACAGTTCTGCTCGTTTGGGTCAATCGCCTTTTTTTGTTATTGAAGCCGATGAATACGACACCGCCTTTTTTGATAAACGTTCTAAGTTTGTGCATTACCGTCCTCGTACGTTAGTCATTAATAATATGGAATTTGATCACGGCGATATCTTTGATGACTTGTCTGATATTCAACGTCAATTCCATCATCTTATCCGAATGGTGCCAAGTAATGGCTTAATTCTCTCGCCTAAAAATGAAGTCGCTATTAGCGAGACTTTAGCCAAAGGCTGTTGGACAGCGTCTGAGTTTAGTTATAACGCTATCAGTGAAACGGAGCAAACGCAGTCGTGTGCTGATGGTTGGCAAGCAAAAAAATTAATGGCAGATGGTAGCCAATTTATGGTTAATTTTAAAGGGCAAGCGCAAGGCACTGTGCGTTGGAATTTAATCGGAGACTTTAATATTGATAACGGCTTAATGGCTATTGCCGCTGCGCGCCATGCTGGCGTAACAACAGCGGTTGCTATTGAAGCGTTAAATGAATTTATTAACACCAAAAGACGATTAGAACTTCGTGGCACAGTTAACGGTATTCGTGTATTTGATGATTTTGCTCATCACCCAACAGCGATTGAAAAAACCTTAGCAGGTGTTCGTGCCAATGTCGGTAGCAAACGAATTATTGCGGTACTAGAACCTCGTTCCAATACCATGAAGTCTGGCGTCCATAAAGACAGTTTACCTGCATCACTAAGGCTTGCTGATCAGGTCTTTGTTTTTCAAGGTGAAGAGGTTAAATGGTCAGTAGAGCAGTTAATTGATCATTGTTGCCAACCTTGCGAAGTCGATGTGGATATAAATCAACTCATCACTAAAATTATCACTTACGCACAATCAGACGATACCATAGTCGTTATGAGTAATGGCGGCTTTGGTAATATTCATCAAAAACTACTGGATGGGTTAGCGGCTAAGTTTAGCGATTAAACTAAATCGCGGTGTTAACAGTTAATGTCAATTACCGATTCAATCACAGATAAAAAGGAAAGTACTTTGTTAAAGTCATCAACAGACTCACCAATTAAACAAGCGTTTAGTCAAAAAATAACCCTAGCCATTACTGGCGCATCAGGCTCTGCTTACGCATTACGCCTACTGGAATGTTTAATAGCCGCCAATTACCAAGTTTATGTTTTATGTTCGAGTGCTGCGCGTGTGGTTTTTGACACCGAAGTGGGCTTTAAACTCCCGGCGTCGCCAGATGCCGCAACGCAAACCCTGACTAACAAATTTAATGCTCAACCTGGGCAGATTACTGTCTTTGGCAAAGAACAATGGTTTTCTCCGGTCGCTTCAGGCTCTGCGGCACCTAAAAAAATGATTGTTTGTCCCTGCTCAACAGGCACTTTAGCGGCAATTGCTCATGGCATGAGTGATAACTTAATTGAACGTGCTGCTGATGTGGTTATCAAAGAACGAGGTCAGTTAATACTCGTGCCGCGAGAAACACCGTTCTCAACACTACATTTACAAAATATGTTATCCCTATCGCAGCAAGGTGTGGTGATCATGCCGGCGGCACCCGGTTTTTATCATCAACCAGAATCAATTAATGACTTGATCGACTTCATGGTCGGCCGGATGTTGGATCACCTAGGTATTGAACAAAGTATAATGCCACGCTGGGGATATCAAATTTAGTTGGACGCTATTATTTTCGCCTTTGCGTGAGTGACTTTTAAGTTATCGCGATAGGTATGTTAATGTTATGTTATTATTTTTCAAAAACAGGTCAGCTAAATGTCGTTAAAATCAATTAAAACCCATAGTATTGTTTGGGCATTAGCCCTGCTATTGATAAACAACCCCAGTAATGCCGAGCAAAAGAAACCAGAGTGGTCGGTGAATAATCCCCAAGGGAAATTTACCACGGTTGATATCGATGTTGACCAAGGTACTTGGATGAATGTTGATTTAAGCCCTGATGGCAAAACCATTGTTTTTGATCTGTTAGGTGATATCTACACCATGCCAATAGAGGGGGGGAATGCCAAAGCGTTGATGACAGATATTGCTTGGCAAATGCAACCTAAGTTTAGTCCCGACGGAAAGAGTATTGCTTTTACTTCTGATGAAGACGGCGGTGATAACCTTTGGATAATGAACCGTGATGGCAGTAATGCCAAAGCCGTCAGTGCTGAATCATTTCGTTTATTAAATAGCCCCGCATGGTCACCTGACAGCAATTATCTTATTGGCCGTAAACATTACACTAAATCTCGATCCTTAGGTGCCGGAGAGATCTGGCTTTATCATAAAACCGGTGGCAACGGGGTAATGCTAACCAAACGGCCTAATGAGCAAAAAGACTTAGGTGAACCGGCTTATTCCCCTGATGGCAAATATGTTTATTTTTCCCAAGATGCCACCCCAGGAAAATCATTCCATTACTCAAAAGACTCAGTGAAAGGCATTTATAAAATTAAACGTCTTGAGTTAGCCACAGGCGAAATTGATATTATCATTTCTGGCACCGGTGGCGCTATCCGACCAACGCCGTCGCCCGATGGAAAATACCTAGCGTTTATTCGTCGCGATGACTTTCAATCAAATCTCTATTTATATAATTTAAAAAGTGGCGAAAAAACTAAAATATACCAAGGCCTAGATCGTGACATGCAGGAAACTTGGGCTATTCACGGCGTATATCCCACCATGGCATGGACACCGAAAAGTGACGGTTTAGTTTTTTGGACCGATGGTAAAATTAAAAAACTGTCTTTATCGAAAAATGTTGAAGAGAACACGGTTAACACGATTGAATTTCAAGTGAAAACAACAAAGAAAATTCAACACTCACTGCGTTTTCAGCAGCAAATCGCTCAAGCGGAGTTTGATGTAAAAATGTTGCGTGATGCTGAGGTTTCACCTGATGGCAAAAAAGTGGTTTTTGAAGCCATGGGTCATATCTACACTCGCACCTTATCAAAGGGAAACGTTACCGGTAAAGCTAAACGCTTAACCAAACAAACGAGCCATTTTGAATTTAATCCCAGCTTTTCTCGTGATGGTAAAAAGGTTGTTTACGTTACATGGCAAGATCAACAGCAGGGTCAAATTAATGTCGTGTCTGCCCGTGGCGGTAAAGGCAAACCGTTACTTAACGAGCCAGGAAAGTATGTTGAACCGATTTTTTCACCCAATGGAAAAACAGTGGTTTATCGTAAAATTTCAGGCGGATATATTACCGACCCTCAATGGGGACTCAATAGCGGCATTTATGCGGTTTCAGCTAAGGGTAATTCGAAAAAAGGCAAGCCAACATTCATTACAGAAAATGGCACTGCTGCCCATTTTGGCAGCAGCAATCAACATATCTATTTAATGCGTAATGATAAAATGCCTTATTTGGCCCGCATCGATCTAGACGGTCAAAACGAGCAGTCTCTGTATCAAGGCAAATATGCCACCGAATACCAAGTGTCACCTAATGGTCAATATCTTGCGTTTGCTGAGCGCTTTAACGTTTTTGTTACCCCTATGGTTGAGCGTGGCCAAGTTATTGATATCGGTCCTGAAGCAAAAAACTTACCGGTTAAGCAACTCTCTGTTCGTGCCGGTGAAGGCATTAATTGGAATGCCCAATCGAATAAAATTTACTGGAGTTTGGGCGCAGATCTCTATCAAGCCAGTATCAATAATCTGTTTGATATTACAGTTGAAACTCAAGAGGTGGTCAGTACCGAAAGCAAAGTAGGCACTAAAGTAGACAGTAAACCCGCAGTCATAAAAACCTATCTAGGCTTTAAAAAAGCGAGTGATATTCCGTCAGGTACCATCGCCTTTGTTGGCGGTAAAGTGATCACCATGGAAGGTGAGCAAATTATTGAAGATGGTGTCGTACTAGTGCAAGGCAATATCATTAAAGCGGTTGGCAGCCGAGCTGAAATTAATATTCCTGAGGGGGCTAAACTCATTAATATTGCCGGCCAAAGTATTATGCCAGGCTTGATTGATGCCCACGCCCATGGACCTCAAGGACGTAGTGAAATTATTCCGCAACAAAACTGGAAAAACTATGCGGGGTTAGCCTTAGGTGTTACCACTATTCATGATCCATCAAACGATACGTCAACATTTTTTGCTGCCAGTGAAATGCAAAAGTCAGGGCAAATTGTTGCCGCTCGCTTATTCTCTACCGGTACCATTTTATATGGCGCAAGTAGTCCCGGGGCGACTTCACATGTTGACAGTTTAAAAGATGCTAAGTTTCATATTGAGCGTTTAAAACAAGCGGGCGCTTTTAGTGTTAAAAGTTATAACCAGCCACGCCGAGACCAACGTCAACAACTGGTGCAAGCCGCTAGAGAATTAGAGATGATGGTGGTGCCAGAGGGCGGTTCACTATTGCAGCACAACTTAACCATGCTAGTTGATGGCCACACCACGTTAGAGCATTCAATCCCTGCAGCTAAAATTTACGATGATATCAAACAGCTTTGGTCTCAATCTGGTATGGGTTATACACCAACACTGGGTGTTGCTTATGGCGGTATTTGGGGGGAGAGCTATTGGTACGATACCACGGATGTTTGGTTACACCCTAGGCTAAGTCAATTCGTTCCTAGTGAAATGTTAGCGGCACAGTCAATGCGCAGACCTAAAGCACCGGCCCATCATTATAATCATGTTAATGTCGCTAAAGTTGCCAAACAATTGCAAGACTTAGGGATCAAAGTAAACGCCGGTGGTCACGGGCAGCGAGAAGGCTTAGCCATGCATTGGGAAATGTGGATGATGGCCCAAGGCGGTATGACACCTATGCAAGCTTTGCGTACAGCAACCCTTGCACCCGCCAAAACCTTAGGGTTAGACAACCAACTAGGCTCGTTAAAAGTAGGCAAACTTGCTGACATGATTGTTGTTAATGGGGATGTTAGCGAAGATATTCGTTTATCCGACCGAGTCACTTATACCATGATCAATGGCCGTTTATATGATGCTAATACCATGAATGAAATTGGACATTATAACAATAAGCGTCAACCCTTTTACTTTGAAAAATAAGC
>CAWVSL010000015.1:0-57478 GCA_963933115.1 uncultured Colwellia sp. | reverse complement strand
GGATTTTTCCAACACTAGACTTCGGTAACTCATCAATAAATTCAACATTTTTAGGGATTTTATATCCTGCTAGTCCTTGACGACAAAAATCAATAATATCATTTGCGGTGATCGCTTGTCCTTGTTCGTTATGTTCTTTTACAACAAAGACTTTGACAGCTTCACCCGTTTTGTTATCTTTGATGCCGATACAGGCCGATTCCAAAACTCCTGGCATATTAGCAATTTCGGCTTCAATTTCATTCGGATAAACATTAAAACCAGAGACAATAATCATGTCTTTTTTTCGGTCAACAATATGGAAAAAACCCTGTTCGTCAAGCAGAGCAACATCACCTGTTTTAAAATAGCCATCGGTAGTCATCGCATCCAGCGTTGCATCTTTATTATTCCAATAACCGAGCATAATTTGTGGTCCCTTTGCACATAGTTCGCCTGTCTGCCCTTGCTCAACCACATTACCATTGTCATCACGAATAGAGATATCTGTTGACGGAATTGCTGTTCCAATACCGGCAATATAAACACCATCAGGATGACTTCGATCGCCAAAGTTGAGTGTCAAAATCGGTGATGTTTCAGATAAGCCATATCCTTCATTCAATCGGTTACCTGTTACTTGCTGCCACTTTTTTGCTACCGCCGCTTGCACCGCTGCACCGCCTCCTATGGTCAATTTCAGGTCAGAAAAGTCAACACTATCAAAACCCGGCGTATGTAATAAGCCATTAAACAGGGTGTTGACTCCAGTGAAAAAGGTAGCTTTATTATCTTGCCAAACTTTTACAAAGCTCTCCATATCTCTAGGATTAGTCACCAAAATATTTTTTGCGCCAAAGAAAAAGTAACACAGTGCGTTCGCGGTTAAGGCAAAAATATGGTACATCGGGATAGCTGTAATCACGATTTCATTACCATACATAATTTTGTCTTTTGAGAATTCTTGGTACTGCAAAAAATTTGCAACAATATTACCATGACTAAGCATCGCACCTTTTGATAATCCCGTCGTACCGCCAGTGTATTGTAAAAAAAGTAAATCTTGGGCAAATAATTCAACAGAATCAAATGCCATTTTTTGTCCTTGCTTAAGTACCTCTAAAAAATGAATGGTTTTCTTTAAACGCTTATCCACTGGGGTATTTGGCAAACCTTTAGAGACTAAATCGTCAAGTTCAATAACAATAATATTTTTAACTTGGGTGTTATCAATAATATCAGCGAGTACTTTGGTTGATGGTGAGAATATAATAATCGTCTTTACTTGCGCGTCATTTAACTGGTGCTGTAATTCTTTAGAGGTATATAAAGGGTTAACATTAACTTGTACACCACCTACTTTTATAATGCCCCACATAGCGACAGGGAAACTCAACATATTTGGAGACATAAGCGCAACATGATCACCTTTACTTATGCTTAAATGACTCTGAAGGTAAGCCGCAAAGTTATTTGATAATCGGTCAACGTCACTAAATGAAAGGTCCGCACCAAAATTGCTAAAAGCTACTTTATCTTGATAGCGCTCAACACTTTGATTAAATAAATCAAGGACTGAATTACCCGTAGTTAAATCGATTTGATGAGCAGTTTTATTTGGATAGTTTTTAAACCAAGCTTGAGTCATGGAATGTCCCTAAAATACTGATTGACCAATTAAAGTGAGATTAAAGAATAAAGGATTTATTTACTAAATAGAAGTGTAAATAAATCCCTGATTATTAACCTGTTAACTTATCAATTTAAAGCTGTGTTCTAACGGTAAAACGCTACTAACTGGTGAGTCAATAAAACCATTTTGCGATGTGCTAATAGTGTCACTTTAAAGCAGGAGTCCTAGGATATATAACACTAAAAAATTAGAGATACTTACTAGGCTGATGAATACATTTTATCGACTTACCCATTATAAAATAACAAACCTTATAACGAATGAATAAAGACAGCACCGATAGCTACAGGGCAAACAAATTTAGTATACCAAGGCCATATTTTCCAAAAGGTGCTATTTTCTACGTCATCATTACCTTCTTTTATTTCTGCTAATAATTCATTACGGTGCCATATCCATCCAACAAAAATACAACAAAGCATTGCAATTAGCGGTTGTCCATAAACGGTAGAAATACTTATCACCAGGCCAAACAGTAAATCAAAATTAACTATAATTACAGCACTCAGCACCAAGATTGTTAGACCAATAAAGGTTGTTGCTTTTTTACGCTCAACCTCATGGCACTCAACAACATAAGAAACCGGACCTTCAAGCATCGATATTGATGACGTTAGTGCCGCAATCGACATTAAAACAAAAAAGCCAAAAGTAACGAATAAACCAATAGCTCCCATGCTATTAAATAAAGTAGGTAACACATCAAAAACTAAATTAGGTCCAGAGATTAAGCTACCATCCTCGGCAAATATTGGGACGCCCTGTGCTTGAGCTACATACATAGCTGGAATAATTAATAAGCCAGCAAGGAATGCTATAGAAACATCGATAAGGGTTACCTGAGCCCCTAAGGTGACTAAGTTTTCACTTTTAGCGATATAAGAGCCATAAATCACCATTACACTGGTACCAAGAGATAATGAGAAAAATGCCTGACCAAGAGCGCTAATAAGTAGGTCTGGTTCAAATATTCGAGAAATATCAGGGTTTAAGTAAGCTTCGAATCCTTCTTTTGAACCATCTAAAGTAAAGACATAAATGATCAATAAAATAAGTAAGCCAATGAGCATTGGCATTAAGCGTTTTGACCATTTCTCTATGCCCTCCTCAACACCGCGACGTATTATAGCGATTGTTAACATCATAAATAACGCATTAAAAATCAAATTACGTGCGATAGATTGAGAAGTTAACCAACTTGAGACTTCAGTTAGACCAATTAGCCTTGCAATTGGCTCTATCGCATACGACATCATCCAACCCGCTAATATGCCATAAAAACTCAGGATAAGAGTGGCACAAATAATGCCGCCAAAGCCAACAAAAAATGCAAAACGTTTTTGCCAGAGGGTTTTAGACATTTTTTGCATCGACGAAACGGCATTGGCTTGACCATAACGACCAATAAGCAGTTCAGCCATAAACGCGGGATAAGCTAAACAGAAAGCCAATACTAAATAAACTAACACAAAGGCAGCACCACCATTACTTGCTGTCTGTGTCGGAAATCCCCAAATATTTCCTAAACCGACGGCAGAACCTGCTGCGGCCATAATAAAACCTAAACGCGAACTAAAGCCGCCTCTTGAAACACTCATTGAATCACATCTTTTTTATTTTGATACCAAATGAAATAACAAACTGAACAATTATAAAGCGATATAAATACTTGATTTATCGTTTATAGTTGCTCAGTTTATAAATTCAATTAATATAAGTTTGAATTTCAGAGCTCTAATCTACTGAACTTAACAACTAAAAAATAGGGTTAAGGCTAATTTTTATTATTTAACACTACTTCATAATGATTACATCATTGTAAACATATCATTACTGAATAAGATCGAAGTCATGATATTTGGCTCACTGAGAGAGCAATCAATGAATAAAAATCAAATGATATCTAACAACAATTAATCTTTAAAATTAGTGAATTGAAACGATTGTTCTAGATCAGCTTGACGAATTAACTGCATTACCCCCTGCAAATCATCACGTTTTTTGCCAGTAACTCGGACTTGTTCACCCTGAATTGCTGCTTGCACTTTTAATTTTGCATCCTTAATTAATTTAACCACTTTTTTAGCAACATCTTGTTCAATACCTTCCTTAAAAGTCACTTTTGCTGTAAAGGTTTTACCACTATGAACAAAATCACCAAATGTCATCGCTTTTGCATCAACATTTCGCTTGGCTAAATTACTACGAAGAATATCTAATAATTGGTTAACCTGAAAGTCTAGTTCAGCACTGACGGTAACAACGGGTGATTTCCATTCAACATCAGCAGTTACCCCTCGAAAATCAAAACGAGTGGCAAGTTCTTTTTTGGCATTTTCTGTTGCGTTACGGACTTCTTCTAAATTAATTTCTGAAACAATATCTAAGGATGGCATAGTTTTCTCTGCATGAATAAGAACGATTATTTTAATCATATTAACAAAGCTATTAATGAACGCCAAGAGAATAGAGACATCTAGTGCTCTCGTGTTATGATAGTTACATCAATTTAAAAAAATCATCCAGCTATATTGTGAAAAGACGCTATCATTTTTTACCGCCCTTAATCGCTTTATTAAGTCTCTTCGCCTTATTTTTTTCCCCTGAGGTTACAGCCTTTGTTTTTAAGCATACACAGATTGATAGCATTGGACATTTCTTTGGCTTTTTTTGTTTATCTTTTTTGATAAATTACGCTTTAAAATTACCCTTATTAGTTACAGTAACCTGTTTGATATTTTATGCGGTGCTAAGTGAAGTAGGTCAATATTATTTAGGCTTTAGAAATGGTGAATTTAGAGACATTATTGCTGATGTCATTGGCATTTTAAGTTTTGCTGCTGTTCAGTGGTTTCATAGTTTTTATTGGCGCGAAAAACCATAATGAATATTGTCGTTGTTGGCCAAGGAGCTATCGGCTTATTGTTTTATCATTTTATCAGTAGAACTATTAATAGTGATAAAAAAAGTGATGACCTCGTTACCCTTAGCCCATCATATACAACGAGTAACAAACAAGAAAATTATCACTTCACAGACATTAACGGCTTAACAGAGACACTAATTTTAAATTATGCAAATCAGAATACAATCAAAACTGCTGATATTATTTTGCTTGCTGTTAAGTCCTATCAAGTCACACAAGCTTTAACTCAGCTTGCATCTTTACTCCCTTCAAAAGCTGCCATTGTTTTATGCCATAACGGTATGGGAACGTTTGAAAAGCTCCCTAAGAAATTAACAGATAACCATCAAATTATCAGCATGCTGACAACGCACGGATGTTTAAAAGATGCTCCGTTAAAAATAACTCATACTGGAGTAGGTCGAATTGATTTTGGTATAGTTGCTAATCAATTAATTAAACAACAACCAGGTTTAAGTAAAAGCGCCCAAGTCATTGTTACAAAAATAAAAAAATTATTAACACCGGCTAACTTTCATTTTGACATCATTGAAAAGCAATGGTTAAAATTAGCCGTCAATTGTGTAATCAATCCGTTAACAGCTATTTATGATGTTAAAAATGGAGCTATTAACGAGAGAAAGTATAAAAGTATTACTCGTGCACTCTTAGCTGAAATTGTTTTGGTGGCTAAAACCCAAGACATTAACCTTGAGTTAAATTCACTTGTTAATATGGTAAAAAAAGTAGCTCAATCAACGAGTGAGAATAGTTCTTCAATGCGATGCGATTTAATTGATAATAAGCCAACAGAAATCGATTTTATTAATGGATATATTCACCGACTTGGTCAAATACATGATATAAATACACCGAAGAACACTTACTTATGGCATCAAATATCGCAACGTCAGTCAACCTAAATATAAAAATAACTAACGAATCCATCGCTATTGTTAAGGTGCTTGATGTACCTCAAATAATTACTTTTTTATCTCTTGGCCGATAAACTTTTACGTTTTTAAAGCCGCTCTCAATTAATAATAAAGCTTGAATTTTACTCATCACACCGTGATCACAATATAAAAGATATTCTTTTGAATGATCAAAATTGATAAATTGACTCGCTAGTTTATAAAAGGGTAGCGGTTTAATTTTAACCCCATCAAGAGTCAACGGATTATTCTCTGATTCTTCAGGGCTACGTATATCAATAATAATGGTACCCTCGGGTATTTGTTCAACCATATCAACAACTTTAATTTCTGCTTCGGTTGCTCGACCGATATCTCTTATATCATAAACTTTTGCTTCATTGATCACTCTAGCTAACACATCACCATTAAAGTTTATTTCTTCTTCATTTTTCAAAATCGGGTTTGTATTTTTAAATTTATTTAAAGGGTATTCAGAGACTGTTTTAGTATAATATTCAATCCCTATTTCACGAGCAATAGTAGTGACCTTTTTTTTATCACAAGCAATGAGCGGCCTCAAAACAAGGGGGGTTGTTGTTCCCTTAACAGCATTAAAACTCGCCAATACTTCACTTGAGTTTTGTTCAATGGATTCGCTAGTAACTAAAGCTTGAATATTAGCTTTTAAAGCAATTTTTTCAGCCGCATGCATCATCAAGCGGTTAAAAAGTTGACGCTTATGACTCTGTTCAACATTGTTTGATATCTTTTCAATGACAGGCTCTAGATCGACAGTGAAAAATTTTACTTTATGGGATGAACCATAGGTCGTCCATAAATAATAACAAAGCTGTTTAACTACAGCTTCATGATCAGAGTTACCCAAATTAAAGAAACAATAATGAGTACGACAACCCTTTTTAATCATTTGATAGCTGGCTACACCCGAGTCTTTGTCAGCATTAACTAATGCTAAAACATCAAGTTGCGTACCAATTGGCAAACCACCAAGCCCCCCATGTGTATCAGTAACTATAGATAATTCGTTTTTTTTGATTTCTAAATAAATAGTGACATCGGGTTTAGTCAATTCTAGCTTAGTATTTTTAACACCCTCGATTAAACCTCTAAGAACATATTGCTCAATTTGGGATAGATTAAAGTCTTGAGTCCCTATTTTTTTTATTTGGAGGCAGAAGCTTTTATTTTCAATCGTTTTAGCATGTACAGCTAATGTTTTGTCTAAAATATCTTTAGGATCAATAAACTCATAGCGTTTCACTTCAGTAAAATGAGATATTCCAGGAATACGTTTTAACGAATCAATTAAGGCTAGACGATTGTCAATATTATTGTTATCGGTATTAATTTCAATATCAAGCAAATTAATACCGGTATTAATTTGCTTATCAACACAGCGTAATAAATTTTTGATATTAGACTCTAATACCTTAATAAAGCGTTGACGCACAGGACGAGTTTCAAGAGTAATTTTAGATTGTAATTTAACGATGAGTTTCATCAGCTATAGCTCGTAAATCAACTTATTTAATATTAGCAAAAATTTATGGTGTAATTATACATCAATGGACGCTATAGCTAAATAAGAGATACCCACTCCAGTGATAACATACCTTTGTAGGAAAAGCATGCTCTCACGTCACAAAACAATCAGATTGACCAGTATAACGCTGAAACGCTATATTTAAAAAATAACGATAACTTAAAGTGACTCTGATAAATACAATCTGTTTAACTTTTCTCTATGACAAAGTCTCTCTGTATATGATGTTGTAAAATTGCTACCTTGCTATTTAACTACTCTTTGATTACGGAAACGCGTTCTCCCTCTTTAGTTTTCCCTTGATTAATCGAAATTTCAACACGACGATTAAGACGGCGATTAAATGCACTAGTATTTGGAGCTAAAGGCTTAGTATCGGCATAACCTACTACTCGCATTCTTTTATTATCAAAATTAGGTACCTTAATTAATTCATGTGCTATGGCAACTGCACGCTGACTGGATAAGTCCCAATTAGAAGTAAAGAGTTCTGAGTTAATACCCCGACTATCGGTGTGTGCTGATACCATAATTTCACCTGGTACCGTTTTCAAAAGTTCACCAATAGCTTGAATAACGGCTTTGAACTTTGGCTGTAAAAAAGAGGACCCCGAAGGAAATGAGCCGTTTTCACGAATTCTAATAGTGACTTGTTGTCCCAATGACTCAAGCTCTATAGCGCCATCTTGAATTTCTTTTTCAAGCTGTTGATCAATTTTTTTCAACAAATCATTTACTTGCTCTTCCTGATTTTTATCCATTTCACTTTGTGATTGTACCGTTGTTGCTGCTGATAGTTGATCCGCAGTATTTTGAGAGCTCCCCCCCCTGTCATCGCCTCGCTGTTTTTGACGACCACCTGCTGAGTCTTCATCCCCAGCTTGGAATTCCAGTATTTCTTGAGTCATTTCCATGGTCAATTGTTGAATGGTTTCGATAGGGGTAGGTTCAGGTTTTCCTGGTCGAAATTCTTGGGCAATTATACTGGTTCCTTTTGGAATACCTTTGACTTCAATTTTATTCTGTACACCGAAAGCAAACTTCATTGAACCTGCAATTTGTTTGAATTTTAAGGCATCTAATTCAGAAAAAGATAATAACAATACAAAAAAACACATCAGAAGCGCCATTAAGTCAGCAAAAGTAGCCATCCACTTAGCTAGCCCCGGAGGGGGACATTTAGATTTTTTAGCCATAGTTGATTCTACTCATCTTCAGTGGTATTTATGCTGCGTTTACTTTCAGCCAAATAGGTTTTCAGCAAACCTTCAATCACTCTCGGATTTTGACCATCTTGAATACCTAGAACAGCATCAAGTATTAACTCTTGATTCATTTGCTCTTGTTCGCTACGGAGTTTTAATTTTGCAGCAATTGGAATAGCGATAACGTTGGCTAAAAATGCACCGTATAGCGTCGTTAATAGTGCAACAGCCATAGCAGGACCAATAGATTTAGGATCATCCATATTGGTTAGCATTGCCACCAAACCAATTAGTGTGCCTATCATCCCCATAGCTGGTGCGATATCGGCCAGTGCCGTCATCATACTGACTCCCCTTTCATGTCGTTCTGCTGTTAGGGAAATATCTTTTTGTAATGTACCGCGAACCACATCAGCATCATGACCATCAACCAACATATCAACGCCCTTTTGCATAAAAGAATTCGACACTTCTGTTTCTTCTAATGCTAAAAACCCACCTTTACGAGCAGCGTCAGCCATATCGACAGCTTGTTCAATTAACTCTTCTGGTTTTTCTATTTTAAATATGAAGGCATTAACAATAACTTTTCCAACACTAAGGAATTGTCCTATTTCAAAATTAGCTAAAACCACAAAAATAGAACCGCCAAAAACAATAATCACGGCTTGTGTATCAATAAAGGTACCGATGTCACCCGAAAGCACCATTGCCAGAATTAGAAAACCAATTGCACCGACCATTCCGAATATTGTTGCTAAATCCACTGACATCTCCTAAAACAACTATTAATCAAAGCTGTCTTTATAAATTCTAATAGTTATAAGTATATTATTGTTATCGCCCGCAATATCAATTTCTTAATAGTTATTAATGATATTTTTTCAAACCTACGAATAATACATCAAATTTGTCATGCTTGATTGACCTGAGCCCAAAGCTAAGGTAACTTTGGCCGATATGTTTCAAATCACCTCTTAAAATAGTATTCTTAAAATTATGGCTAAGAAAAAAGTAGAAAATTTGAGCTTTGAGGAGTCCTTAAATGAACTCGACTCTATAGTACAAAACCTTGAGCAAGGGGAACTAAGTTTAGAAGCTTCAATGGCTCTTTTTGAGCGTGGATTGAATTTAAGCCAAGTTAGCCAATGTAAGCTTCAAGATGCTGAACAAAAAATTAAAATATTATTAGAAAAAAATGGTCAAACTGAACTGTCTGATTTTACACTTGATAAAAATGATGCTCAGGATATTATTTAGTGACCATACTAGTCAATGTTGAGCAGTACCAATTACGTATTAACGAATTCCTAGAAGAAAAACTTAATCAACTCACCGTTAATGATATTAAATTATTAGAAGCAATGCGTTATGGTTTACTTATCGGCGGTAAAAGAACACGCCCTTACCTTGCTTATATAACTGGTGAAGCCTTAGGAGCTTCTCTTAGTGATATTGATGGCGTTGCTGCGGCATTAGAGTGCATACATGCATACTCTTTACTACATGACGACTTACCTGCTATGGACGACGATGATTTACGACGCGGTAAACTCACCTGTCATAAAGCTTTTGATGAAGCGACAGCTATTTTAGCTGGTGATAGTTTACAAACCCTGGCTTTTGATATTTTGGTTAATCATAATTTCACCTCTCAGATAGCAGCCAAAAGGGTAGTACTTATTCAACAACTGGTTAATGCTGCAGGCTATCAGGGTATGTGCGGGGGGCAGGCATTAGATTTGTCGGCAACAGGGCAAACCATCGCTTTAGCTGAACTTGAAACCTTACATTCACTTAAAACCGGGGCATTGCTAGAAGCGTCAGTGTTGATGGCGGCGGAATGTTCAATAAAAACTACAAAAACAGATAAAGAAAGTTTAGCTAGTTTTGCAAAATTCATTGGTTTAGCTTATCAAATAAGAGACGATATAATTGATATAACATCTTCACAAGAAGAGTTGGGAAAACCAAAGGGGTCAGACATTGCAGCCAAAAAAAGTACTTATCCTGGCTTATTAGGTTTACAGGGCGCTCAAGAAAAAGCACAATACTTGTATCAACAAGCACTTCAAGCTTTGGAAAGTTTGCCTTACAATAATAAAAATTTAATAGACTTTGCGACTTTTATTATTAAGCGAACACATTAATTTTCAGACTGAATCAGAAAAACCTATAAAAAATATAAAATAAACAATTACAATTGGTCACAACATTATGATGACAAACCTAGCAAACTTTCCTTTATTATCTAAGATCGACTCACCTGATGACTTGCGAAAATTAAGTCAGGATCAGCTTGTTAGTGTTAGCAATGAATTACGTAGTTATTTACTCAGTTCTGTTAGTGAAAGTAGTGGCCATTTCGCTTCTGGCCTTGGCACGATAGAGCTTACTGTTGCCCTTCATTATATTTACAACACTCCCTTTGATCATTTAATTTGGGATGTAGGTCATCAAGCTTACCCTCATAAAATATTAACGGGTCGTCGTGACCGCCTTCATACTATTCGACAAAAGAATGGTTTACATCCCTTCCCTTGGCGTGAAGAAAGTGAATACGACACCTTAAGTGTTGGTCATTCAAGTACATCGATATCTGCTGCTTTAGGTTTAGCCGTAGCGGCTGAAAATGAAGGTAAAAATCGAAAAACTGTTACTGTTATCGGTGATGGTGCGATGACGGCAGGTATGGCTTTTGAAGCACTAAATCATGCAGGTGATATTAAAAAGGATATGTTAGTTATTCTTAATGATAATGACATGTCAATTTCAGAAAATGTGGGTGCGCTAAATCAACATTTTGCAAAAATATTATCAAGTAGTGTTTTTGCCAGTTTACGTGAGAGTAGTAAACGCATTTTAAGTAATATCCCCCCAATTAAAGAATTGGCAAGTCGCGCTGAAGAACATTTAAAAGGTATGGTTGTCCCTAGTACTTTTTTTGAAGAGCTTGGGTTTAATTATATTGGTCCAATTGATGGCCATGACGTTAATGGTTTGGTAAATACCATTAAAAATATGAGCCACCTAAAGGGACCACAATTGCTTCATGTTATTACGACTAAAGGGAAAGGCTATAAAGCGGCAGAACAAGATCCCATTAAATACCATGCGGTACCAAAATTTAATCCTGAAGATACAAGCTTACCTAAAAAAGCACCTAGCTTGCCAAGTTATTCTCAAGTTTTTGGTGACTGGCTATGTAAAACAGCAGAACTTGATAAAAAACTCATCGCGGTAACACCTGCAATGGCAGAGGGCTCTGGTATGGTTGAGTTTAGCAAAAGGTTCCCAGATCAATACTATGATGTCGCTATTGCCGAACAACATGCGGTGACATATGCTGCAGGCCTAGCGATTGGTGGACAAAACGCTGTAGTGGCTATTTATTCAAGCTTTTTACAACGCGGTTATGACCAACTCATTCATGATGTGGCTATTCAAAACCTTCCTGTGATGTTTGCGGTTGACCGTGCAGGTGTTGTGGGTGCAGATGGTGCAACTCATCAAGGTGCATTTGATTTAAGTTACCTAAGATGTATCCCTAATCTTACTATCATGGCTCCTTCTGATGAAAGAGAATGCCAATTAATGCTGACCACGGGTCATCAACTTAATACCCCTAGTGTGGTGAGATACCCTCGAGGAAGTGGCACTGGCCAACAGCTCCCTCAAATTAATGAAACAATTGAAATTGGCAAAGCTGTGACCAAATGCCAAGGTAAAGATGTTGCCTTACTCAGTTTTGGACCGATACTAGCAGAAGTGAAAAAAGCGGGAGAAGAGCTAGGTGCAACGGTTGTTGATATGCGTTTTATTAAACCTCTCGATATTGAATTACTTAAGCATATAGCGCTCAATCATCATACAATAGTAACGGTTGAAGATAATGCCATTGCTGGTGGAGCAGGTTCAGGTATTAATGAATATATTCTTAACAATGGACTTTCTGTTAAAGTACTTAATATTGGTTTACCTGATCAGTTTATTAAACACGGTACCCAAGAAGAAGTTCATCAGGAACTAGGGCTAGACTGCCAAGGAATTATTAATAAAGTGAATACTTTTATTTCATAATTCCCACACATTCTATAATGTCTCTAATACTTTCACAGGAGAAATCCTTAAATAAATTTATTTATTAAAAACTTAACACATAACTACCTTAGTTTTAATGAAAAAAAACGTTACCTGAGTAACGTTTTTTAGCTAAAAGATTATTTTAAAAATAATTTACTCAGCAATGTATTCTACAACTTCCAAACCAAAACCAGATAGCGAATGATATTTAGCCTGCGAGCTTAACAGGCGCATCTTACTGACACCCAAGTTTGATAAAATCTGTGAGCCAACACCAACATTTCGAGAACCAACATGCCTGGTAACTTCATTAACCATTTCACCGGCATCTATTTTTGCGTATTTCTCAACTTGAGTGATTAACTCTAATGGCGATTCGTGTTTACCCAGAAGTACTAATACCCCGCCTTCTTCGCCGATTCTTTGTAAAGCATCAGCAATTGGCCATTTAGCAACACTTTCTCGTTGGCTAAATAATAAGTCTCTAAAGGTGTTTTCCAAGTGTACTCGAACCAATATCGGTTTATCTGCGCTGATTTCACCTTTGGTTAAGGCGAAATGTGCTTGACCATCAATGGTATCTTTGAAAATAGTTAAATCAAATTCACCAAACGCTGTAGGCAGCTTACACTCCGAGATACGTTGTATTGTTGTTTCATTAGCATTACGATATTCAATGAGGTCAGCAATGGTACCCATTTTTAAATTATGTTTTTCAGCAATAATCTCTAAGTCTGGACGACGTGCCATAGTACCGTCTTCATTTAAAATCTCAACGATTACTGATGCCGGTTCAAGTCCCGCTAACCTTGCTAAGTCAACACCTGCTTCAGTATGGCCAGCGCGGTTTAACACTCCACCTTCTTTGGCAATCAAAGGAAAAATATGACCCGGCTGCACAATACTCAAATGCGTTGCATCTTTGGCAACAGCAGCTAAAACTGTCGTTGCTCTATCACCTGCTGATATTCCAGTGGTAACACCCTGTGCAGCTTCGATTGAGACAGTAAAGTTAGTACTAAACTGTGCATCGTTTTTTTCAACCATTAACGGTAATTTTAACTGCTGACACTTTTCAACTGTCATTGGCATGCAAATCAAACCACGACCATGAGTAGCCATAAAATTAATAGCTTCAGGAGTAACTTTTTCTGCTGCCATGATAAAATCACCTTCATTTTCACGGTCTTCATCATCCATCAATATAACCATTTTACCTAGGGCGATATCTTCGATGATCTCTTGGGGAGTATTTAATTGCATGTTAACCTCATAATACGTAAAAATTTGATATTTTTTGCTGTTAAGCCTAACGCTTATTAGCTAGTTATTTGATAAAAAAATTCATTGATGAAACTTAAGTCATGGTCGAGTCTTGATTATCTATTGTCAATAATGTATTCATCAATAGGCGCTCAATCTAGTGAGCGATAACATTAAGTTTTCTATTAATTTTAGTGCTTACTTAGTAATTTTAACTGTGAGTTTTACCTACAATAGATTTAGCCATAGTTAAGCAAGGTTTACTACTATCACCCAAACTATTAGCTGTTAAGGATATGCTATCAATAACTGCAGAAAATCGTTCATCGACATAAGTTATGTTAACAGCGATTATCAGCAATAAACTCACCAAGTTTAACACTGCCAACACTAAAGAGGCACCACTGATACGTCAATATAAACGACTCATGACACTACTAGGTTCAATGAATCCATTCGACATAATACTAGTAACTTTCGGTCGTGTCGAAGGTAGCGATAATTCTAATGTCAGGTCCAACCATAGTGACATCATTTATCGTTAATTTTTTTACTGCGCTTAATTCATTAACACCGACTAATTGCACTAAACTTTTACCTTGTCCACCTATCAATTTAGGTGCTTGAAACAAAATAAGCTCATTTACTAATTCTTGTTCAATAAATGCGCCTGCTAATTGACTACCAGACTCAATTAATACTTCATTTAAACCACGCTTACCTAATAAAAATAAGAGTTCAGTTAAATTTACTTTTTCTTCACCAACTTCATTCTTAATACTAGGGCACTCGATTTGTTCAACAAAATGTGGCCATAGGGTTAATTCTTCAACAGTAGTACGAATCAAGATTATCGGAGATTCTACCTCAAACAATGCTAAATCAGGTGTTAGACGGTTTTTCGAGTCAATTATCACTCGAATAGGTTGTCTTAATTGCGCTTCAGAAAAGTGATTTTTAACTTCACCAAGTTCTTGGTAACGAACACTCATTCTAGCATTATCGGTTAATACAGAATCAGCACCTGAGATTACGACACAGCACTGCGCTCGCAATTTTTGTACATTTGTTCTGGCCGCGGGTGAAGTAATCCACTGACTTTCTCCATTAGCCATTGCTGTTTTTCCATCAAGACTTGCCGCTAATTTACAACGCACGTAAGGCAATCCCGTGGTCATTAAATTAATAAAACCTTTATTAAGAGTCATTGCATCGGCTTTAAGTAAACCTGTGGCAGTAGTAATACCCGCATCTTCAAGCATGCGTATACCTTTACCCGAAACTTCAGGATTAGGGTCAACCATGGCAATAACAACATGTTTAATGCCGGCATCAATTAAACTTTTAGCACAAGGAGGCGTTTGTCCAAAATGACTACAAGGCTCTAAAGTTACATAAGCAGTAGACCCTTTAGGGCTTTGCTTTGATTCGTAACATGCCAATAAAGCGTTAACTTCAGCATGGCCATGACCTGCTTTTTGATGAAAACCTTCACCAATAACAAGCTCATCTTTAACTAACACACATCCAACACGAGGATTTGGCGATGTCGTGTAATGGCCTTTTTTAGCCAACGATATTGCTCGTTGCATATAAAGGTGGTCTTGTTTACTAAATACCATCACTGACTATTTACCTTTTTTTCTCTGTTTATCACTCGTCTTCTCTCCACCTAAGCGGGCAATTTCTTCACCAAACTCGCGAATATCCTCGAAAGAGCGATAAACTGACGCAAAACGCACATAAGCAACTTTATCTAATTCTTTAAGTTGCTCCATAATCAAATTACCAAGCATTTCACTGGTTACTTCACGCTCACCTGTTGCTCTTATTTGTGATTTAATTGTATTGATTGATAATTCAACCTGTTCTGTACTAACGGGTCTTTTTTCTAGTGCGCGTAATAAACCATTACTCATTTTTTCTTCGTTAAAAGGTTCTCTCGAACCATCACGTTTTACGATACGCGGCATCACTAACTCAGCTGACTCAAAGGTAGTGAATCGTTCATGACAGCCTAAACATTCTCTGCGTCGACGTACCTGATGACCGGCAGAGACCAATCGAGAGTCAATAACTTTTGTATCATCTGTTGCGCAAAATGGGCAATACATTAATTCACCTTTAAATTTTTCAATTTTGTAAAAACAAAAATGGCCGCTTAATGCGACCATTTTAATGTAAAACACGATGTTAATCTAAATTAACTTGTTTTATTTCTACTATTCATTAATCAGCAGGAGAATAGCCTACTTTTGATAAACAGGAAAACGACCACAAAGTTCGCTAACCTTAGCTTTGACCGTTTCAATAACATCTTGATTACTGATATCGTCTAAAATATCACAAATCCATCCAGTTAATGCTTGAGTTTCTTCGACACCAAAACCACGGCGAGTAATTGCTGGGGTACCAAGGCGAAGTCCAGAAGTAACAAACGGAGAGCGTGGATCATTGGGTACTGAATTTTTGTTTACGGTGATATGCGCATGGCCTAATGCCGCATCAGCATCTTTACCTGTAATATTCTTATCGATGAGGTCAAGAAGTAACAAGTGATTTTCTGTGCCGTTTGATACCACTTTATAACCGCGCTCTTGAAGAACAGCAACCATGGCTTTAGCATTATCTAAAACATTTTGTTGATACACTTTAAATTCTGGCGCTAGTGCTTCTTTAAATGCTACCGCTTTAGCGGCAATAATATGCATTAATGGGCCACCTTGACCACCAGGAAAAACTGCACTGTTTAATTTTTTGTAGATAGCCTCATCATTACAAGCAGAAACAATCAAACCACCACGTGGCCCTGCTAATGTTTTATGTGTGGTCGTAGCTACAACGTGTGCATGTGGCACTGGATTAGGATATAAACCAGCAGCAACTAAACCAGCAACGTGAGCCATATCTACGAAGAAGTAAGCACCTATGTTGTCAGCTATTTTACGCATACGCGCCCAATCTACTATTCCAGAAAAAGCAGAAAAACCACCGATAATCATTTCAGGTTTATGCTCATTAGCTAAACGCTCAAGTTCATCATAGTCAATATCGCCAGTTTCAGGGTGCAAACCATATTGAAATGCTTCATATGACTTACCAGAGAAATTCACATGTGAACCGTGTGTTAAATGACCACCATGCGCTAGACTCATGCCTAATATTTTTCCACCTGGGGTAACAAGCGCCTGAAAAACAGCTGAATTTGCCTGAGAACCGGCATGAGGCTGAACGTTAGCATAAGTTGCACCAAATAATTCTTTCGCACGGTCGATAGCTAGTTGCTCAGCAATATCGACATACTCACAACCACCGTAATAACGCTTTCCCGGATAACCTTCAGCATATTTATTAGTTAGCTGAGAACCTTGTGCCTCAAGAACACGGGGGCTACAGTAATTTTCAGAAGCGATTAGTTCAATATGCTCTTCTTGACGAACTGTTTCTTTTGTCATTGCCTGATAAAGTTCTGGATCAAAATCAGCAATAGTCATATCACGTGTATACATGGTTTTTCCTCAAGTGGTCAGCGTTAATGCTGCGCATCAGATTAAAATTAGCACGAATGCAAAAAAGGTTATCTAACAATAATGCGGCGTATATTGCCTTAATTTAGCTTTGGTGTATATAAATATACCCGCTATGTCTTAGCTCAAATAGCAATGTATTATGCAGTAAAAAACTTTACAACAAACACCTAACTAGAATCTACAGCAATATAACTAACTAACGCCACAAGTTCAACAAATTTAATTCAGTCAAAACACTTATAATCAAAACTTTATACCACATAATAACAAAATAACACAAAACATACCAAAAACAACACTATTTCCGCACGCAGCAGCATTTGATTAGCTGATAATAAATAATTGAATAAAACACTCAAATCACAGTAAAAAAGCCATCAATGTTTTAATGGCTTTTTTGTAAGAAATAGGGGTCAAAAAAATTTTAAACTTTTCATTCACTGATTGAGTAATCGTTAACTTAGCGCTAGTACAACTTTCTCAGACTTAAGTTTTCTTGCCATCGCCAGTACTAATAAAATAGTCATGATGATAGTGACTAACGTAGTGAAAACCATAAGGCCCCAACTGACCGGCAAACCTTTAAATAAGTCTTCCATAATTAATGATTGGCCAGCAACGGGTAACCAGTCTAACCATTTAGGGCGGTCGTCCATCATCATAGTTGCAACAGGCACCATTGCGGGTATCAATATAATGATAGAAACCATCGATTGAGCTTCTTTAAAGTTTTTTGACTGAAAGGCGACAAATAATTGTAGGGCTGAAGCAAAAAAACAGATGGGTATTAACAATAACAACAAAGCACTAATGGTAAAGCTATCTAAGTTAAAACTTGCACCAATTTTAGTTAAATCAATAAAACTTACAGCAAAACTCGTTAATGCAAGGGTTAAAACAACACCAACAATAGCAATTAAACTAGCACTGGTGAGTTTAGCTAGCACAATTTTAACAGTACTTACCGGTTGGCATAATAACATTTCTAAGACGTTACGTTCACGCTCACCCGCACTGGAGTCAATCGCTACCGGCAGTCCTGACATGAAGGCGGCGATTAATAAATAAAGTCCTAACATCATAGAGATAACCATCGCATTACTATTAGGCATAGCAGTATTTTGCTCAATAAGCTTAATGGGTTGCAATAGACGAACATCAATACCACGAACCAGTAAACGCTTATAACCTATTGATTGAGCATACTCTCTGATTTTATCTTTAATTCGACGAATAGGAGACATCATCGCTTTATCGCTATAATCTGTATTAAGGATAAGTTCAATCGGTTTACCATCAAGCATATCTTGATTAAAAGTCTTGGGAATAGTCAATATGACATCACGCTCATCCCACATAATTTTTTCATCATCAGGCACTCGCTTAAATGATAAGATATTTTCATCTTTTAAGTGCTTAATTAATTTAGGTGCAAACTCAGCACCATTAATTTTAATATAAACTTCAGGCGTTTCAGTTATTTTGTTAATCATGACTTTTGACATGGTAAAAATAATAATTGGCGCCATAATAGCAAACGACAAGGCCATCATTAACGCACGTCTGTCGCGAAGCGCTTCTTTTAATTCTTTCGTTAGCAACGCTTTAAACTGGATCATGCAGCTACTCCTTCGTCTGAACCAATAATTTTAACAAAGGCTTCTTCTAAATTACTTTCGCCAGCAAGTTCACAAAGCTCAGTTGGTGTCCCTTGAGCCGCTAATTTACCATTAGCAACAATAATGACGCGATCACATAACGCCGCAACTTCTTGCATAACGTGTGATGAAAATAAGATACAGTGACCTTTCTTTTTAAATCGTGCTAAGTAATTACGTAAGACGCGCGTACTCATGACGTCTAACCCACGAGTGGGCTCATCAAGAACAAAGTTCTTAGGTTGGTGAACAAGTGCCTGAGCAAGGGTAACTTTCATTCGTTGTCCTTGAGAAAAACCTGCTGTTTTTCGATGCGCTAATTCTGTCATCTCTAAATCACGTATAACCGTTTCAATAGCTTGGTGTTTAGCCTCACCTTGTAAGCCATGCAAACTAGCAAAATAATCTATTTGCTCGTAGGCGGTTAAACGCTCATACAAACCAAATTTATCAGGAAAAATACCTATTTCTTTACGAGCAAGTAAAGGGTTTTCAACGACATTGATTCCATCAATAGTTGCATAACCACTGTCAGCTTTTAATAAACCATAAAGCGTACGTAAACACGTTGTTTTACCGGCGCCATTTGGTCCTAAAATACCAGTAATCTCGCCATCATTAGCAGTAAATGACAAACCGTCTAAAGCGATTACTCGGTTTTCTTTACCTTTTTTATCACCCGCAAAGGTTTTACGTAAATTATTGACTTCAATCATTATCTATCTCCTTTACTCTTTTTCTCTTTCATGGCGTTAATCTCATTCAAGTTGTTCGACTTTTTTGAAGTGATACGGCTAATATTACCTCCGTTTAAACTGGTCATAAACGACTCAGCAGGCAACTCTTCGAGACACGTTTCGTCTAATTTATTGGGTGTTAACTTAGATAAAAATTCATTAATAATTAACACCCCACATTTACCGGTACTCGTAGCAACACCATGGGAAACATTATCAACAATAATATGGTGACTGTTTGGCAAAGTTGACGCTGAAAATTCACCATTGCTTGGAGGGGTTACTGGATCGAGACCGCCGGATAGAATCAACGTGGGGATATCGGCAGTTACCGATTGATAAAACTCTTCACTCGGACGATACTTTGGCCATATAGCACAAGCTTTTTTAAAGGCTAATTGACTATTATCACCAGCAAAGCTGTTATCGGCGTCTTTAGCTAGCATCTCTGCAGTAATTTTTGGAAAGTCTTCATTACAGGTGATATTGAATAGCAAACCGGTATACACCATTTGAACTTCATCAGTCATAGCGATTAAACCCGCTAACGGCATATAATTATTTAAATAAGCTTGATGGATAATTAACGGGATTAAATTACGCGAAGGAAGTGAATAAAGTTGTTGGAAAATAGTGCTAAGCAGTTTACTTTTACTAATAACAAATTCTGTATTAGTCCCAAGACGTGGGTGTGGAATGGTTATGGTTATCGGCTTGTCAGTTAATCGCCTTATTAATTCGTGAAACTCATCAACTAAATTGGGATAAGCATTATGACAAACGTCTTCTTGCTGGCAATGCTCAAGCACTAACTTAAAAGACTGGGCAGAGCTTTGACCAAATAAACCGATGGGGACTTCAATAGGCCCTACGCTATCAAGTACTACACTGCGGAGTGATTCAGGGAACATTCGCATGTAGACTAAGGCTGCACGTGTGCCATATGAACCACCATAAATATTGATCTTTTCATGCCCTAATGCTTCTCGAACACCATCAAAATCACGAATAGCGTTTTCAGAGTTATATTGGCTTAAATCACCAGTAAACTCTGCAATACAGTCTTTAATTTCTTGTTCAGAAAAGTCCTCTGGAATTATTTGATAGACATTTTGATCAACTGAGATCTCTTTACACTCTAAAGCGTGAGACATACCCGTGCCACGTTGATCAACAAGAATAATGTCACGTGTTTTTCTAATTTCACTAAAGGCCATGCGCAAACCACTAGCTAATTCAACTGCAGCTTGTCCTGGACCACCGGCTAAAAACATTAAAGGTGTATTATTATTACTTTCATCAATAGCAGGTAAAACAGCAAAATTAATCGATATTTGAGCGCTATCTTTAAGGCTGTAATTTTCAGGCACTGTTAAATAGCCGCACTTAACCTGTTCTTTAATACCATCTAGGTGGCAGTCTGTAGAAACCAATTTATTTTGTTCTGTAAGGCTAACTTGTAGGTTATTGTTAGCGGTATTACTTGCTATGGTTAAATGACTCGTTGAGAGCAAACTCACCACCAGTAACTGTTGTAAAAATGTATTCATTAAACCTTCCTGTTGAATTTATCCTTTACTTAGCCCTTTTTAGAATGGCTTTGAATAAAAATCAGTGTATCTCATATCCAATTGATAAAAACGCTTAATCAGCTAATAAATATAAAAACTAGCGCACTTGCATCGAGGCTGCTCAATATATTAATAAAAATCACAATTAATCATTCCAAATTTGTCCAATAAGGGATATGGTTTAATTATGAGTTTTTACCTAAGCATCTAAGGAAATAATATGGAAATAAACCAATGGGTAGATGAGCTATTTGAAGTATTCGATGAAGATAAAGATGGTGTAATAAACCGAAGTGAATTCGTTGAATTGATTGATGTGCTGCTACAAGATAAAGGTTTACGTATGTGTGAAACTATCTTTAACCGTTTTGATAAGAATCATGATAACTCTATTTCTAAAGATGAACTTAAAGAAATGGTGATTGAACTCGCCTTATAAATGCTATTAATGTAGTGCTCAGCCCTTTGAGTGCTGCATTTCATCTTGCATTATCTCCTTATTTTCATAAATATATTGTTCAAACTTCCCCCTTTAACTTTATTTCATTTGATTAAGTTAGACGCTTGACATGCTCCTTGATATTGACGCTCATTGATTAACTCAGTGACGGTCTATAATGATGATTTTTTTACCTTACCAATCTATGGATTTATAATTTTATTGTGACTAACTTTATTTTATTGAAGCTTATGTAACTTAGTAAAAATGCAAAAACGTACGTCACCTTAATGATTACTAAACAAGTAATCATTAGTTTTATTTATACAAAAAAAGCCCCTTGGTAACCGAGGGGCTTTTTTGTGAGCGTGAGTTAAATATCAACTTAACTGTATTAACTCAATTATTTTTGTGGCACAGATAGTCTACTATGAACAAAAATCCGTCCAACCTTGCCGTTCTTAATATAGATATTTTGCACTTCTTGATGGCTGACTTCTTTGCCATCAAGAATATAACTCGTTTTATAACCAACATTGACCCATTGTTCAATACTGCCATCTGCTACTACAACATTATTAGCAGTACCCCACTGATACTCCCACTTTTGATTTGATGCGGCGAAAAGCTCCTTAAGAAATTCAGCATGTGCCGCTCGCCCTTCAATAATAATACCATTTGACAAATAAGCCTTAAAGTCCTCGGTATTGGCATCGTTGATGGCTTCAAGATCTCTATCGTTGTGGGCTTTAGCATAATTGACCACGATATCTACTAGAGAAGTATCGCCTGGAAAGATTTCATACTTAACACCCTCATCTGAGAAATGGTAACCGTCAGCAGTTTTCACTATTTTTTCACCGGCCTCATGATGTCCAGCGAATGAAGTGTGAGCAAGTAATAATAGACTTATACTTAGTAAAATTTTGTTCATAATATCTCCAATTAAATATGATTTTTTTTATTATGTGCCCTTGGCATACTATATATTCATAACGATTATGTACAGCTCAATTTACATAAAAAAATTGTAAACTATTAAAAAATAATTACTTTTTTATAAATATGCGCTGAAATATCTTAGCGTCACATTTTATTTTTTCTAAGCACTCTATATTAAAAAACTATTTAATTACATACAGCAACCTAAATTATAATTGTTGAATTTCAATATTAATCTGATCATACACCTCAAATTATGTTATCAAATCAACTATGCCAGCTTACTCAACCAATTAGATATTAATATTGAACCAATACACTCAATTCATAGTCATTAAAGGTAAGTCAAATTTAACCAGATCACTCAATATTAATGAATATAATCCAGGTAAGGGTAATAAAAAGTGGCTAATAAAAGATAAAATTGTAAGCTAGGTTAAAAAAAAATCACCAAACTATCAAACAAAAAAAGGCTTACAATTTCTTGTAAGCCTTTCTAATTTATGGTGCCCCGACCCGGATTTGAACCAGGGACACGAGGATTTTCAATCCTCTGCTCTACCAACTGAGCTATCGGGGCACTCTACGAAGGTTCAAAAAGAATTGATACTTCGAAGAGCGCGTATCATATCGGTAAACTTTATGACTCGCAACCGTTTTTTATGTAAAATAAAGGTAAAGGTAATTTTTCATAATTTATAACTCAAAGTCACTAAAATCAAGGTCTGTTGTGCCCTCTGCTTTCGATTTTATCGGAGGGTCGAGTAGTGAAGGTTGTAACAGCTTTAAGAGCTCAGTTTCACTTGCAGTATCGGTTATTTTGGCTTTAAGTAAACTCTCTTTACGCTTTTTACGCTGCTTACAACGCTTAATGACTTTTTGTTTATCATCAGAGGTAAAATTAAGCCAGTTTAACCTTTCGTCCCGCTTTCGAAAACAGCCCAAACACAAGCCTTTATCATCAGTTTGACAGACGCTAACACAGGGACTTGGAACATCAAAAAACTCTAATTGCATAAAATTTTGTATACTCACTAATAAATGAGCTCATGAATATTTGTGTTATAACCAAAAAGTGCATTGATATTGAGCAGAACTAATCAACACACTTTTATCATATTACTATAATATATTGAATTATTCTAATGTGTCTGACGCAATGTGATACTCAGGATCTTCGATCACGTTAACTTCAACCAAATCACCAGCCTTTTTTAGTAACGTTCGACATTCTTGATTGAGATGTTTCAGGTGTAATACTTTTCCCTTGGCCAAATAACGTTCCGCTAAGGTATCAATAGCCTCAATAGCCGAGTGGTCGGCAACACGAGAACGTTTAAATTCAATAGTAACATCATTACTATCATTTTCTATATCAAACTGTTCTAAGAAGTTAGAAACTGAACCAAAAAATATAGGTCCAGTAACTTCATAAATAGTGTAGCCATTTTGATCAGTGCTACGTGCAATAATGATATGTTTAGCATGCTCCCATGCAAATACTAATGCAGAGACAATAACACCGACGACGACAGCAATAGCTAAGTCAGAGATAACCGTAACACCAGAAACAAGAATAATAACAAAGGCATCTGCTTTCGGTACTTTGCCAAGTATTCTAAAGCTTGACCATTCAAATGTACCAATGACCACAATAAACATCACACCAACTAATGCGGCTAAGGGGATTTGCTCAATTAACCCTGAGGCGAAAAGAATAAAACCCAATAAGGCAAGTGCTGCAGTAATACCTGATGCTCTACCTCTACCACCAGAGTTAACATTAATCATTGACTGACCAATCATCGCACAACCACCCATACCACCAAAGAAGCCAGTAACCGTGTTAGCTGCACCTTGTGCAATACATTCTTTGTTACCACGACCACGAGTACCAGTAAGCTCGTCGATTAATGTTAACGTTAATAATGACTCTATTAACCCAATAGCAGCAAGCACTAAAGCAAAAGGAAATATAATTCTTAAGGTCTCAAAATTAAATGGTACCTCTGGGATACTAAATGTAGGTAATCCACCGGCTATAGAGGCAATATCACCAACTAAACGTGTATCTAAATTGGTACCTAAGACTAAAAAAGAGACCGCTACGATAGCAACTAATGTTGAGGGAACTGCTTTCGTTAATTTTGGAAAAAAATGAATAATGGCCATGGTTAAGATAATTAATCCCGCCATAGTGTATAGGGGTGTACCAACCATCCATTCTAATTCACCTGCGGCATTAGGTTCTTTAAACTGACCTAATTGAGCAAGAAAGATCACTATAGCTAAACCATTAACAAAACCTAACATTACTGGATGTGGCACAAGTCGAATAAACTTTCCAAGTTTAAATATCCCCGCCAGAATTTGCAGTAAACCTGTTAGCACCACAGTAGCAAATAAATATTGCACACCATAAATAGCAACTAAACTGACTAGCACTACAGCCATTGCACCAGTAGCACCTGAAATCATCCCAGGACGTCCACCAAAAACAGATGTTATAAGGCCAACAATAAAGGCTGCATATAAACCAACGAGGGGATCGACACCAGCGACAAAAGCAAATGCAACAGCTTCCGGGACTAAGGCTAAGGCAACAGTAAATCCTGAAAGGACATCATTTTTCAGGTTCGACACTTTACTTGCGTGTATTTCAAACATTGTTTTCTCACGTTTATTAAGTATTAACGTTTCAAGGCTAAATTGAGTTAATTAACTATTTCTCCCTAGAGTAAAAATAGGATAGTTATTGAAGAAAAATCAATTTAAAGTAAGTTATTGGAGGTTAAGGCGCGAAGATACTATAGATTTTCCGAGGGGATGTCAATAAACCTTTGTTTTCAAAAACAAAAATAAAGGCTTATCTATTTGATTTGACTAATATTATTTTATTTGTTGTTAAATTCTCGTTCGATTAAAAAGGCTTTAATCTCATCACGACAGTGTAAAATATGCTTTGTTAAAATTGAAACGGCTCCGTCTATATCACGAAGTTTACATTTAGCGAGTAAATTAGCATGTTCGTCATTAGATTGTGCTACACAACCCGTTCCTAAGATATGCATACGAATAAACCGGTCTGCATTTTTATTTAAGATGTCAACCAAGTATTGCGTTTGCGGGCGTGCTGCACCGGAATATAAACAGGTATGAAAACTAGAGTTTAATAAACTCAACTCACCTGGTTCAGTTACCTCACTTATAGCTTTCGTATACTTTTCCAAAATATCAGTAGCCTCTTCAAGTGATTCTTCACTGATATTCGGGATAGAATAAGCTAATAAATCAGCCTCTAACATTGCGCGAAGTTCAAACAACTCATCAATTTGATCAGAACTTAGGTCTGTAGCTGTTGCTCCTCTATGTGGCTCAAAAGAAACTAAACCTTCAGCCTCTAATTGTAATAAAGCTTCACGAACAGGTATACGACTTACATTTAGCTCTTCAGCTAATGCAGCTTGGCGTAATGCTTGGCCAGCCTTAATTTCACCGTTAATGATCTGTTCTCTGAGTATTTCTACAACCAGTTGTGTTCTTGTCTTATAAATTATTGTCATTACAAACTCCCTAAATGCAATCCATTCAATATTATTATTAGTGAATCCATCAATACTCTCCGATCCGCCAGTTTTGTTTCACTTATACCACTTATTTCAGTACACCTACCATTACGGCTAACCGGCAATCACCGATGCATAAAATTGTATATTAGTGCATAATATACGACATGGTATCCTGAAATTGTATATTAATGCATAAAGTGCTGCTGTTGATGCATAAATATTTTTATATTATATACATACTATAAATTCAAATCCAAGTGTTTATGGTGAAATAAAGCATCATTAACTTATATGTAATTTGTTAATAACAGTCTATTAACATTGACTTACATTCAGTAACAAACCTATCGCTTATGTTAATGATTATATGAAATATAGTGATCATAATATGACGCATTTTGATCATAGTATGCCTACCCTTCGAAAGTCGAAAAAACAACTTTAACCTAATATTTTATATTTGCTTCCTGGGTAATTTGATTTTTAAAGCCATTGATTTAACCATAATTTTAAACGCTAACGTTTAGGTGTAATGAGTGACTATAAAAGTGAGTCTTTATTTTTTACAAAAAAAAACGATGACAGCTATCATCGTTTTAAAAGATCTAATTTTAGTTTTCTATATTTAGTCAGCTACTGATTCTTTAGCTTTAGTTTTGGCTTCGGTTTCAGCAGGTACCGTTTTTGTTAAAAACATTTCTCGCAATTTAGTATCCACATCCTTGGCCATTTCAGGGTGCTCTTCTAAATATTTAGCCGCATTAGCTTTACCCTGTCCAATACGCTCACCATTACAGCTATACCAAGCACCGGCTTTTTCAACAAAATCGTGCTTAACACCCAATTCAATTAATTCACCTAAATTGTTAATACCTTGACCATAAAGTATTTGAAATTCAGCTTGTTTAAAAGGTGGAGCGATTTTATTTTTAACTACTTTAACACGAGTTTCATTACCAACAATCTCATCACCATTTTTTACCGCACCGATACGACGGATGTCCAAACGAACAGAGGCATAAAATTTTAATGCGTTACCACCTGTTGTTGTTTCAGGAGAACCAAACATAACACCAATTTTCATGCGTATTTGGTTAATGAAAATCAACATAGTATTCGATCTTTTCAAGTTACCTGTTAGCTTACGCATAGCTTGAGAAAGCATACGTGCTTGAAGTCCCATATGAGAATCTCCCATATCACCTTCAATTTCAGCTTTAGGGGTAAGTGCAGCAACTGAGTCAACGACAATAACGTCTATAGCGCCAGAGCGTGTAAGCATATCAACAATTTCTAAAGCTTGCTCGCCAGTATCTGGTTGAGAAATCAATAGTTCATTTATGTTAACACCTAACTTCTCAGCATAAACAGGATCAAGAGCGTGTTCAGCATCAATAAAGGCACAAACTTTGCCACAACGCTGTGCTTCAGCAATAACTTCTAACGTCAATGTTGTTTTACCACTTGACTCTGGGCCATAGATTTCAACAACACGACCTAAGGGTAAGCCACCAGCACCCAAAGCAATATCTAATCCCAATGAGCCTGTAGAAATTGTTTCGACATCCATTGTGGTATTATCGCCAAGCTTCATTATTGAGCCTTTACCAAACTGTCTCTCGATTTGACCTAAGGCTGCCGCTAATGCTTTTTCTTTATCATCTTTCATCTTTTTTGCTCCGCTGATAATTACTGGAAGTTCGTTTTAATGAAGCAAGTATACTGTATGACCGTACAGTATCAAGGTTTTTTACAATTTATTTTTATCACCGACTAAAAAAAATAAACTGATACTTTTAAGTTGCTGTTATAAAACAAAAATATAACGATATATAACTTTATTAACATAAAGAGAAAAAAGTTACTCGATGGATTTTTAACGTGTATATCTATTTATTTTTTATATATTAAGTTAAAACTACTATGAACTGAATTCAAAATATTTATACCTGAGCTATTAAGGAAGTCATAATAAATTTATGATTAAATCGTGAATTAATCTACTCTGCTAAGTTATTTAATAGACAGGCTAGAATATCCGAGTTGAGGGTATGCTTATAGCTTCTTTATCAATAAATAGGTAGCCAATATTTTACCTCTGCTGTTCAGTGCGTACATTGTCTTTTGATGAGTAAGTTTAAATGTATTAAATTAAATTAACTTAAATTGAATGAAATAATAAAAAAACCAGCATAAAGCTGGTTTTTTTAATTATAGCAATTGAATTTATTCAGACTCTATAGCAGCATTATTGGTAGAGGCTTGTTCGATTTCAATACGGTCAACACGTTGTAACCCTCGAGGCAGTTTATTACCTCTACGGCCTCTTTCACCACAGTAATGCTCAATATCACTAGGCTTTAACGTTAACTTACGCTTACCGGCGTGTAAGGTAATAGCATCGGTTGGTGATATCACATTAACCAAAGTCACATATTCCTCTCTAGCTTTTGCTTTTGCTGATGGAATATTTATAATTTTGTTACCCTTACCTTTACTCAATACGGGTAAGTCAGTTAATGGAAAGACTAACATACGTCCTTCAGTAGTAATGGCCAAGCAAAGCTGAGTGTCAATTTTGTCAACTTTTTGTGGTGTCATAACCTTCGATGCATGCGGTAAACTTAATAACGCTTTACCATTTTTATTACGGCTGAGCATGTCTGAAAAACTACCAATAAAACCATAACCGGCATCACTAGATAATATGTACTTGGTTTCATCATCAGCCATTAATACTGTCGTAAAAACATCACCTTGGGATAGATTAAAACGGCCGGTTAATGGTTCACCCTGACTCCGAGCTGTTGGCAAAGTATGAGCGTCGGTAGCATAGGAGCGGCCTGATGAGTCAATAAAGACAACGGGACGATTACTTCGCCCTTTGGCAGCACAGAGGTATTCATCTCCAGCCTTATAACTCAACATACCGGGGTCTATATCATGACCTTTAGCACAACGAGCCCAACCTTTATCTGAGATAACGACAGTAACCGCTTCGCTTGGTACTAAATCTTTTTCTGAAAGTGCTTTAGCTTCTTCACGTTCGATAATTAACGATCGGCGATCATCACCATAAGTTTGCGCTGCTTCCAAAATTTCTTTTTTCATTAGCGTATTCATGCGCACTTTTGAACTAAGAAGTTTCTCTAAATATTCTCTTTCTGTATTGAGTTCGTCTTGTTCTGCACGAATCTTTATTTCTTCTAGCTTAGCTAATTGACGTAATTTAATCTCTAAGATTGATTCAGCTTGAGTCGATGAAAGATCAAACCGCGACATCAACTCTACTTTAGGTTTATCATAATTACGAATAATCTCAATAACTTCATCAATATTTAAATAAGCGACTAATAAACCATCTAAAATATGTAATCGTGATAATACTTTGTCCAAACGATATTGTAATCGGCGACGGACAGTTTCACGGCGATATTCTAACCATTCAAGTAAAATATCTTTGAGATTTTTTACCGCTGGACGATTATCTAAACCAATCATGTTTAAGTTAACACGGTAACTTTTTTCGAGATCAGTAGTAGCAAATAAGTGCTGCATTAGTTGCTCTAAATCTACACGATTTGACCTGACCACAACCACTAGTCGTGTTGGGTTCTCATGATCAGACTCATCCCGTAAATCGACAACCATCGGAAGCTTTTTCGCTTGCATTTGATTAGCAATTTGCTCAAGAATTTTACCGCCAGCAGCCTGATGAGGTAAAGAAGTAATGACCACTTCACCCTGCTCAATATCATAGACTGCGCGCATTCTGATGGTGCCGCGCCCTGTTTGATAAATTTTTTCAATTTCAGCTTTTGGAGTAATGATTTCAGCATCAGTGGGATAATCGGGTCCTTTAACAAACGCCAATAAATCAATAAGATCAGCTTTTGGCTGTTCAATAAGGTGCACGCAAGCTTGGGCAACTTCTCTGACGTTATGTGGTGGAATATCAGTCGCCATACCCACAGCAATACCAGTAATACCGTTAAGTAAAATATGGGGTAAACGAGCAGGTAAAGTTTTTGGCTCCTTCATGGTGCCATCAAAATTAGGACTCCAGTCAACCGTACCTTGACCTAGTTCAGCCAATAACACTTCACTAAATTTAGACAGTCGAGATTCGGTATAACGCATAGCAGCAAATGATTTAGGATCATCAGGTGCGCCCCAGTTCCCTTGACCATCAACTAATGGGTAACGATACGAAAACGGCTGAGCCATTAATACCATGGCTTCATAACATGCTGAGTCACCATGTGGATGAAATTTACCTAGAACATCACCAACAGTTCGAGCAGACTTTTTATATTTTGCCGTTGCTGATAGACCTAACTCTGACATCGCATAAACTATTCGTCGTTGAACCGGCTTTAAACCATCACCAATATGCGGTAATGCTCGATCCATTATTACGTACATCGAGTAGTTTAAATAAGCTTCTTCAGTGAATTGTCGTAGAGGTTTTTGTTCTATACCGTCAAGACTAAATTCGAGCACATCAGACATGAATTGTTTCCCTAGTGAAGTAATTCTATTTTTATTATTGTTTCAATTTTACTGCCAAAACAAGCAAGGTCGAAACGATGTCTTTCTCTAGCTTATACGATTATTGACAGGTAAAAAATACTTCTGTGGTGTTATCGGTAAAATAAAGCTAAAAAGTAAATTTAAAAACAAAGAAGTCACTGCTTTGCTGTGAAAATTCTTCAATCTGCTGAAGAGTCCAAAGATACTTGACCAATCACTGACTAGTCACACCCAAATAACTATATAACTTTTTTAATAAATAAAACGGAGCCGCAGGCTAATAAAGCTGAAAAAATCAAGCAAGGATAAAAACCATAATACTGATAAATCCAACCAGAGAGCAGAGTCCCCATTAAACGCCCAAGAGCATTTGCCATATAATAAAAGCCAACATCCATAGAAACACCATCATCTCGTGCAAAAGCGACAATTAAATAACTATGCAAAGAAGAGTTAATAGCAAATACAAAGCCAAAGGCTAATAGGCCAATAACAATAACCACGGGGCTATAAAGTGTAAAACTAAGGGCTAATGCAATCAAAAGGCTTATCAGTGTTAATATACTCCCCCAAATCACCACTAAATAAACACTAGACATTAATGACTGTTGTCGATTGTCGCTAGAGTTTAAGTGTTGCATATTAAAAGATTGCATTAACTTAGGTGTATTCGCTTGAATAAGACCATAAAAAATAATCCACACAGCCATAAAAGTGCCAATAAAATGAAAACTCCAGTTTAGTTGGCTTGATAAATACACAGGAAGTGCAACAACAAACCAAACATCCCTTGAGGCAAACAAGCATAATCGTGCTGCTGACAAATAATTTAGTGACGAATTTTTAGAAAATATTTGACTGAACTTAACTTTTTTGTTGGCTTTACCAATATCAGTAGTGAGTAATAGGGAGCTAATAATAGCAACCCCTGCTAATGATATAGCCATCGTCGCTATTGCAAATTTAAAACCTAAAACTGCCAGTAAAAACGCCCCTAAAAAGAATCCAAAGCCTTTTAGTGCATTTTTTGAACCTGTTAACAATGCAACCCAATGAAATAATTGCCCTTGTTGCTCATTTGGCACTAAGGTTTTGATGCTACTTTTAGCACTCATTTTATTCAGGTCTTTAGCCATACCGGATATTGCTTGGGATAGCATTACCCATGTTATGGTTAAATAATCAGTCGGAACAACAAGCATTATCAAAGCACTGACTTGCAAAAACAAACCAATATTCATGGTTTTATTTAAACCAATTTTAGCCCCCAGCCAACCACCAACAAGGTTAGTTATCACACCAAAAATTTCATAAAATATAAAAAGTGATGCGAGGGCTAATGGTGAATAACCCAGTTGATGAAAATGTAATAAAATCAACATTCTCAAAGCGCCATCCGTCAAAGTAAAAGCCCAATAACTAGCAGTTATCACTAAGTATTGTTTTATTGCTTGCGGCAGTTGTTTTATTTTTTTAATCATTGATGAGTATGCTTGATAAAAACAAACATTCCATGGCTATTTTACGACTAACAACATCAATTCAGCCGTACGATTAACATAGCCCCATTCATTGTCATACCAAAGATACATTTTTAATTGAGTATCATTTATCACCATAGTTGACAAGGCATCAACTATGGATGAACGAGGGTCAGTTTTATAATCAACCGATACCAAAGGTTTGTCTTCGTAGCCTAAAACTCCCTTTAATTGACCTTCTGAAGCTCGTTGCATTAATTGATTAATTTCATCCGCTGTTGTTGCTCGATTTAATTCAAAGACACAATCGGTAATTGAGGCATTAGTTAAAGGCACACGAACGGCATGACCATTTAACTTACCTTTAAGTTCAGGAAAAATATGCGTTATCGCAGTTGCTGAGCCAGTAGTTGTTGGAATCAAGCTTTGGCCACAAGAGCGTGCTCGTCGCAAATCTTTATGAGGGGCATCGATAATAGTTTGCGTATTAGTAATACTATGAATGGTCGTCATACTACCGTGCTTTATACCCACAGTATCTTGCAACACTTTAACAACCGGCGCTAAACAATTAGTGGTACAAGAAGCGGCGGTTACTATTTTATGTTTACTCGCATCAAATAACTGATGATTAACCCCCATAACAATATTCAATACTCCTTCTTCTTTTACTGGTGCGGTAACAACAACACGTTTAACCCCCTGCTCAAGATAAGCTTCTAACTTAGCTTTTGTTTTCATTACGCCAGATGCTTCAACGACGATGTCGCATCCAGACCAATCAGTATCAGAAATAGCGATATTCGCTGATACTTTTAATACTTTATCACCAAGGGGGTGACTAACCGTCATCATGTTATTAACGTTTTTAGCTTCAAACTGCCAACGACCATGAATAGAATCAAAATTAATCAAATGTGATAACGTATCAACATCGCCAGCGGGATCATTAATTTGCACAAATTCGAACTCAGGAAATTCCCAAGCCGCACGCATCACTAAACGTCCCATTCGACCAAATCCATTGATCCCTACTTTAATTGTCATCGGTTGTCCTATTTTAATGCTATAAAAGAAAAACGTTAACCAGCAAGAAAGCTGATTAACGTTTGAAAAAATATTTTAATAAATCAAATTAATCTATAATGGCTAGATCACCTTTACTTTGTAACCAAGTTTTGCGATCCCCTGCTCGTTTTTTAGACAGTAACATATCCATCAATTCCATCATTTCGGGGTGGTCATCAACAGTCAACTGCACTAAGCGCCTGGTATTTGGATCCATTGTTGTTTCACGAAGTTGTAACGGGTTCATTTCGCCCAAACCTTTAAAGCGTTGAACATTGACTTTACCACGTTTTTTCTCAGCTTCGATACGATCTAAAATACCATCTTTTTCTTCTTCATCAAGCGCATAAAAAACCTCTTTACCAATATCAATACGATATAAAGGTGGCATAGCAACATATACATGGCCCTGCTGAACTAAAGGTAAAAAATGTTGAGTGAATAATGCACAAAGTAAAGTCGCTATATGAAGACCATCGGAGTCAGCATCAGCAAGAATACATATTTTACCATAACGCAACTCAGTTAAATCATCACTATCGGGGTCAATGCCTAAGGCAATAGAGATATTATGAACCTCTTGCGATGCTAATATCTGCTCTGAGTCAACTTCCCAAGTATTTAAAATTTTACCTCGCAATGGCATAATGGCTTGGAATTCACGATCCCTTGCTTGTTTAGCACTGCCGCCAGCAGAGTCACCCTCCACTAAAAATATCTCGGTGCGATTGAGGTCTTGGCTACCACAATCTGTCAATTTCCCCGGTAATGCGGGACCTTGAGTGATTTTTTTACGAATGATTTTTTTACTGGCGCGTAACCTACGTTGAGCATTTGAAATACAAAATTCAGCTAACGACTCAGCAATTTCAGTATGCTCGTTTAACCATAAACTAAAAGCATCTTTAACCACACCAGTAACAAATGCCGCACACTGCCTTGACGACAGTCGCTCTTTTGTTTGTCCTGCAAATTGTGGATCTTGCATTTTTACTGATAAAATATAACTACACTTGTCCCAAATATCGTCTGGCGTTAATTTAACACCTCGGGGAATAAGGTTACGGAACTCACAAAATTCCCTCATTGACTCTAAGAGGCCCTGGCGAAAACCATTAACATGAGTACCCCCTTGAATAGTAGGTATGAGGTTAACATAACTTTCACCAATACCCTCTCCCCCTTCAGATAACCATGTCACTGCCCATTCAGCTGCTTCATTGTGAGAAATAAAACTGCCAACGAAAGGTTCTTCAGGTAAATTAATATAACCTTTAACGGACTCTTTTAAATAGTCTGTTAGGCCTTCTTCATAACACCAGTCATATTTTTTGTCTTCAATTTTATCATGAAACTTAATAGTTAAACCTGGACAAAGTACCGCTTTAGCCTTTAATAAATGAGTGAGTTTTAAGGTTGAAAACTTATTCGAATCAAAATATTTAGCATCAGGCCAAAATTTCACCCTTGTCCCGGTATTCCTGCGGCCAACAGTACCTATTTCGTGTAGTTCCTCAACTTTTTCACCATGTTCAAAAGCAATTTCAAAAACTTTACTGTCTCGGCGAATGGTCACATCTACTCTTGTTGACAAAGCGTTTACTACAGAAATACCCACACCATGTAGACCACCAGAAAATTGATAATTTTTGTTAGAAAATTTACCACCCGCATGTAATTTACAAAAAATGAGTTCCACACCTGAGACTCCCTCTTCAGGGTGAATATCAACGGGCATACCACGGCCATCATCAATAATTTCCAATGACTGGTCTTTATCTAGAATAACGGTTATGTTTTGTGCGTGACCCGCAAGCGCTTCATCTACTGAGTTATCAATAACCTCTTGACCTAAATGATTGGGTCGAGAGGTATCAGTATACATTCCAGGACGATGGCGAACAGGGTCTAAGCCACTAAGGACTTCGATGGAACCAGCATTATATTCTTCGGTCATGTTAAACTTCTGATAGTGTTATTTTTATAATAAGTTAAGTACGGGCTAAAACGAATTAAGATTAAAGAACTTTGTTATTGTTGGCAACATTTTTTCAAAACCAACAAAACTATGATCGCCACCTTGTTGTTTAATCAAATGCGCATTTTGGTAAAAATTTATCGCTTGATGATAATCTAACACTTCATCACCTGTTTGTACCATTAGCAAATAATTATTTTTTAACAAAGTTTGTTGCTCTAGGCTTTTCAAATCAACAATAAAGTCGGTAGTCACTTGATAAACCTCCTGAGTATAAGGATTGGTTTGCTCACCCAAATAATCGACCAGTAAATGATAAGGTTTAACTGCAGGGTTAATAACTGCCGCGGGTCGTTGATACTTTTCTGCCAAATAGGTAGCAAAATATCCCCCTAAAGAAGAGCCGATAAAATACCATTGACAAGATGGTGTCGAATGCTGCTCGATTAATTGTTCAAGTTGAATAATCGCCGCTTTAGGGTTACTGATAATTTGAGGGCAATAAAAGTTTATCTCTGGAAAGTGTTCAGTAACATATTGCTGAGTTAATTTTGCTTTTTCAGACAATGGCGATGAGTTAAAGCCATGTAAATAAAGGATGTTATTGATCATTGTAAACGGTATCACTCATTCGCTTTTTATTAATATCTTTTTCATCAATATAATGTACTGATGATGTTATGTTTTTTTGATCATCCAGATAAAACAATCGGTACCCAGGCCCTTGCTCTAAAGCTTGTACGCTATTGGCTAAAGGATCAAACTGTATAGAGGTTGCTGGGCAAGTATAAACAGTGACATTCCCTGTAGAGACATCAGGAAATAATGTTAATGCGCGATGAATATGTCCACAAGCAATACCTGAAATAGATGCGTGATTATTAATAGTTTTCCAAAAAAGATCCGCTTGTTGTAAACCATGTTTATCAATAAAATAACCAACATCTACTGGGTGATGGTGCATAAAAATGAGCTGTCGTTTTTTACTGTCAATACTACCGCTGATTTTCAGGAGTTCATCTTCATCCACTTGACCTGCAGGCCCTTCTATAACTTTACTTTTACTCTCTACTAACAGTATTTGCCATTCGTTATTTTGAATTAACTTGTCAGACAAAAATGGTGCATTTATAAGGTGCTTATTAAGTAATTCAGTTTCATCATGATTACCACTTAAAAACAAAACTGGCACTGATATATTATTTTGTTTAATTGCTCGGGCAAATAATTGATACGACTCTTCACTATGATCTTGCGTTAAATCCCCGGTGAATATTAAATAATTGATGGCTTTATTTTGTTTAATTTCTGCTAAAACACTGACAAAATGCTGATAAACATTTTTACCACAATGTAACGAGTCTTCGTCAGCAAACAAATGGCTGTCACTGATTTGGGCGATAATAAGGGGATTATTCAAAAAAACCTCGGTGTCATCAATACGAACATAAATATTTTACTCTGTCATTAGATATGAAAAACTTACAGTAAGGTCAACTTAACTTGACCTAATCGAAGACAAAGTTGTAGCCACTCATTTAAAAACAAATTGATCTGATGTTTTTCATCAGGTTGATGCATATCACTATTAGGATAATCATAGCGGGGTTTAACTTGACGAATATCCTGCGAACTAATCACCTCAGCCATGCGCGCGTCATGATATAGACGAAGCACCATCGACGGGCGAAATAATTTAGCTAAAGTGGGTGATAATCGGTCAATATTATTAGTATTGTCTTGATTGATATTATTTTTGGTAATAAAAACATTCACATCTTGGGAAATACTCACTAATGACGTATAGCGTGTTACTTCTTTTACCGTCACCGTATAGGATAGGAAGTCAGATATAAAAAAACAGCGTTGCTCGCCTACACATTCTTTATTGGCTAATACTTTTAGCATTAACATGTAATTAGTGTCACAAAGATTCATTAAAGAAGATAAACTTATTTGATATTTTCGAGCAAGGTTGCCCATCTTAGTGGTCTCCGTTTAGTATTTTATCTTGTAAAGATTGATAGTTTAATGCCAACCATTGTAAAGCAATAATAGTGGCTGCGTTATTAATTCTCCCTTGAGAAAGTAACGCCATTGCCTCGCTGCGTGGCATTATATGAACTAAAATATCTTCACCTTCGCCCTCTAAACCATAAACGGCATTATCATTATTAAGTTCAGAGCTATCAATACAAGCGGCATAAAGATGAATTTTTTCACTCATCCCCCCTGGACTAGAAAAATAACTCATAATATTGATTAAATCATCGGAAGGGATAATTAAGCCAGCTTCTTCTTCAGCCTCTCTGATGGCAACATCTTCGGGATTTTCATTAAGGTTAAACATCCCTGCAACAAACTCTAATAACCAGGGAGTTTCACCTTCTCGAATAGCACCTGGTCTAAATTGTTCTAACAAAACAACTTGATCTAACTTAGCATCATAAGGCATTAATACTACAGCATCACCGCGCTCAAAAATCTCTCGCGATAATATATCACTCTGACTTCCGTTAAATAATTTATGAGATAGTTGATAACAGTCGATTTTAAAAAAACCTTGAAAGCGTGTTTCTACATTATGAATGGTTAAGTCTTTTAAACTGTAGTTATGCTTAAATCGTGTTATTGGTTGATTTTTTTTTGTATTCATTAGTAGCCAAAATAAATTAGTGTATTGAAATATTTGAAATAATATTTTGTTACACTAGTATACACAGGTAAACACTTATTTTATTTGGTTAAAGTGAAAACCCCTGTAGGATAGTATCAAAATATGCCCAACACATATGTAAACTAATGGGTTATAAAATAAAAATGTAGATAAAAGGGATTACCCACACATGAAAAAAACACTTATATCGCTCATTATTGCTTTAACAAGTGCTACTGTAAGTACTAATCTTTATGCAGAAGATTTAATGACTGTTTATCGACAAGCAATGGCAAATGATCCCGTGGTATTAAAAGCGACGGCACAATATATGATAGCCCAAGAAGATATCGAAAGCGTGCGCGCGCTATTGCTGCCCCAAATAAATGCTTATGGTGGATATACAAAGAGTGAGTCTGAGAGTGAACCATTCACTGCCCTTTTGCCGATAGGAACGGTAGTCTCGACCAATACTGATTCAATGAACTATGGCGTTCGTTTAGATATGCAGCTTTACCATCATGATTCATGGCTACGTTTAGCCATCTCTAAAAAAGCGGCTCACCGCAGTGATATTAGTTTACAGTCTGCCAAACAAGAATTAATCACCCGTGTCTCACAGGCTTATTTTAATTTATTAAGCGCAAGGGATGACTTAGAGTTCGCTACTGCAGAAAAAATAGCGATCGAGCGTCAATTAGAACAAACAAAACAACGTTATTCTGTTGGTTTAACAGCAATTACTGATGTTCATGAAGCACAAGCACAATACGATACCGCGGTATCTTCTGAAATACTTGCTGAAAATGGTATTTATACGGCAGAAGAAGCGTTAAGAGTAATCACTAATGTTTATCCTCGTGAGCTCAATATTTTAGATACTGACTTATTTAGTACTTCCAGACCTGTGCCCGACAGTGCCGATGAATGGCAAAAAATAGCAGAGGCAAGAAATTTAAATTTGATATCACAAAAAGTGGCTGTTGATATTGCCAAAGAAAATATTAGTATCTCGCGTTCTGGTCATTACCCAACCATCGATTTAAATGGTAGCTACGGAAGTAATCAGCGCGACTCAGAAACGGATGGATTTGACCCTACCTCAAGCCCATATTTAAATAGTTACTCTGTTGGTGTTACTTTAAGCTTACCTATATACTCCGGTGGTTCGGTAAATAGTGCCGTAAATAAAGCCCAACAAAGTTACGTTTCATCGAGTCAAGACTTGGCCTTAACACACCGTGGTGTCGTTAGAGATACTCGTAATGCTTACAACACGGTTATCGCTGCCGTTTCGGCAACCAAAGCGTTTAAGCAATCAGTGGTCAGTGCCACCAAAGCATTAGAAGCAACAGAAGCTGGTTTTGAAGTAGGTACCCGTACTATAGTCGATGTGCTTGATAGCACACGTAATTTATATAATGCTAAACGTAACCTCTCAAAAACACGTTATGCCTATATTCAAAACGTTTTATCATTGAAAAAATCAGCAGGTACCATTACCCCTCAGGATCTCCAAGATATTAACAAGGGTTTGATGGTGGCAACCCAGTAATTAAAATCAGTATAGAAACCGCTTAACTAAAGAGTTAAGCGGTTTTTTTATGTCAAAAAGATCTATATCTAAAAACATTAAAAAAGAACCTTAATCAAAGACATTAATGTAGCTTTCTAAGGCGCTTTATTTTAAGCAAGAATAAAGTTCTTTACTACAAGAATACTCAACCTAGTAAAAAGTTAATTAATAATCGACAAAAATAAATTAGTCTATTTAATGTTAACTACTAACATCCTTAGTCACAATTTAGATATAATATAATACAGAGAATGATAGAAATAACCATAAGTGAATATAATTAGTGAGTAGAAATTCAATATTACAGCCCGACTTTAAAGTTTCTTTTCTATTACCTAAGTACTGGCTTACATGGCTAGCGGTTTTTATTTTATATTCTATCTCTTGGCTCCCTTATAAATTTCAATTAAGTCTAGGTAGAGTAATTGGCCGGCTATTATTTAAAATAGCTTCAAGTCGAAAAAAAGTGGCCTTAACAAATTTACAATTATGTTTTCCTGATTTACCAGATAGTGAACATCAGCGTATTTTAAAAGTTAATTTTGAAAACACGGGTATCGCATTATTAGAAACCGGCATGGGTTGGTGGTGGCCAAATTGGCGTGTTAATCGTAAAGTTACTTTTATAGGTTTGGAGCATATTAAAAAAGCGCAATCAGAAGGCAATGGCGTTTTATTGCTTACGATGCATTATTTAAGTGTTGAAATGAGTTGTCGAGGTGTTGGTCACGGCAATCCTATGGTGGTTTTTTATCGTCCGCATAACAATCCATTGATGGAGTACTTTCAGTTTAGAGGCAGAGGAAGAGCCAATAAATACATGTTAGGTAAACGCGATGTTAGGGGTTTAATAAAAGCGTTAAAAAATAAAGAAGCCTGTGTTTATCTTCCTGATCAAGACTACGGACGCAACAAGAGCTTATTTGTTCCATTTTTTGGTGTTAAGGACGCAGCAACAACCAAAGGGACATTGATTTTCGCTCGTCAAAAAGAAACTAAAACTATGATGTTTATTCCAACAAGGAATGATGATGGTAGTGGTTATACTATTGAAATAAAACCACCTTTAGATAATTTTCCCACCGATAACGATGAAAATGACTTAATTAGAATTAACCAAGAGTTAGAAAAAGCTATTTCCCAAAAACCTGAACAATATATGTGGTTACACCGCCGTTTTAAAACTAGGCCAGATAAAGATGCCCCGTCATTATATAAGTAAGACACTAAAAACTTCAATTCTATTTAGACGTTCGGTATAGGCCAGTTTTAACACTGGCCTTAAAGCTTTCTTTTTTGAACTTTACCGAATGATGTCATTTATTAATAGGTGTTCACTAATAACATCAACATTGGGTTACTGGTCTTTTCTTCGATAAATCAGTGATTACCTGCCATTAATATTAGGTAAAAAACTTTGCCAAATATTAACTATATCGCCAGCATATTGTTTAAATATATGTTCCTCTAAAAGTGAATCCTCGTCTTGTAGTGCCGCTCTATGGCTCTGGTCTCTTAATTGACAATAAGCCTGAGTTAATAGTTTTTTTTGCTGATTATCAATAATATCGGACAAATAAAGCTCAGTAAATATGCTGACATTATCAGAATATTTTGCAACATTGGGGTATTGATGACTATTTTTTAATACCAGATACTGAGCTAAAAACTCAATATCAACTAACCCACCCATCCCCTGCTTTATATCAATATCACGTTGATGCGATTTATCCAGATGATTACGCATTTTATCTCGCATCTTAATTACATCTTGTGCTAGTTTTTCGGGTTCTCGAGGTAGGGACAGTATTTGTTGGCGTAAGCTATTAAATTTATTAATAATATCTTTGTGACCATACACTGCTCTTGTTCTAACTAACGCTTGATGTTCCCATGTCCAGGCACCTTCACGTTGATATTGTACAAAAGTGTTAAAATGCACAACAAGTAAACCAGAATTACCCGAAGGTCTTAATCTCATATCCAATTCGTACAAAATACCACTGGCCATACGCGTATTAAAAATATGCATAATTCGTTGTGCTAGTTTCATATAAAAGACACTAGAGAGCACTTGCTTATCACCATTAGTGACTTCAGTTGCTTTAGAATAATGCAAAAAAACCAAATCTAAATCTGAGCTGTAACTTAACTCTCGACCCCCTAACTTCCCATAACCGATAACAGCAAAACCTTTATTGTCATGCACAATAGTTGACTCAGGAACACCATACCTTTTAGCGATTTGTTGCCAAGCTAAATTAATAACCTCAGAAATAGTAGCCTCTGCTAAAGCGGTTAAATGATCGCTTACTTTCATTAACGGCAAAACACCCACAATATCAGCCGCCGCGATTCGTAATTGCTGCGCCTGTTTAAATTGACGTAAGGTATTCATTTGCGCCTCAACATCTTCTTCAGGTACTCGTAACATGATTTCACGTAACTCTAGCGCATAGTCAGATAGCGCAGGAGGGTTATTCAAAAGTTTAGGATCAATTAACTCATCAAGTAAAATAGGATAAGTGGCAATGTGCTCAGCAACCCAAGGACTGGCTTGACAGAGCCTAATAAGGTGCTTTAACGCCCCTTCATTTTCAAATAACAGTTCTAAGTAGGCTGTTCGGGTAGTGACTTTATTGAAAACAATCAAAATACGACTTAGCGTTATTTCTTTAGCATGAGATTGTTGGAGATGCCAAAGCAATAAGGGAATAAGCTTATCTAAAACTTGTCGGCCTCGATTGCCAATACTTCGTTTAGTAATATGATCTCGAAAAGTCTTTAATTCTTGCCAAATCAGGTCAGTATTCCAAAAATCAGCTTCTTGTCTTATCCACTCAACACAGTTTTCATCTTGCCATTCGCTATGCCATAAAGTTAGCCAATGTTCATTTTCCCCTTGATGATTAGGACTTTCTTCACCGATGAGTGAAATAAATTTTTGATGCACACCAGACATATGCCGATTTAAAATATCAAGAAAATCAGACCAAGAATCAATATTCATAACCTGCAATATTCTTACTTGATCTAATTCATTATCAGGTAGCATTTGTGTTTGCTGATCGTTAAGCGCTTGAATAATATTTTCAACACGGCGTAAAAACCGATAGGCACTTTCTAAGACACTTTTACTATTGTTAGATAATTCACCTTCTTTAACTAAAATAGGTAGCACAGATAATAAGCGTCGTTGTTGAAGTTCCTTTACTCTTCCCCCTCTGATGAGTTGAAAAACCTGAACAATAAATTCAATTTCTCGAATACCACCGGCTCCTAGCTTTATATTATTGACTAGGTTTTTACGCCGAACCTCTTGCGCTATCATAGCTTTCATCCGACGCAGTGATTCAATAACACTAAAATCAATATAACGACGATAAACAAAAGGTCTAAGGGTATCTACAATCTCTTGATGATATGGGCTAATCCCAAGCAATCGCCCTTTAAGCATGGCATAGCGCTCCCAATCTCTCCCCTGTTCCTGGTAATAGTCTTCCATCGCATTAAAGCTCATCACTAAGGGGCCACTTTCACCAAAAGGACGAAGTCGCATATCAACACGATAAACAAAACCGTCTGCTGTTTGTTGATCTAATGCCGAAATCAACTTTTGCCCCAAGCGGGTAAAAAATTGTTGATTGTCTAAACTTCGACGAGCGCCTAAAGTGACACCTTGTCGTGGGTAAGTAAAAATCAAATCAATATCGGAAGAGAAATTAAGTTCTTTTCCACCAAGTTTACCCATACCATAGACTAAAAGTGGTATAGCTTTATTAAGATCATTTTTATCTTGTGGTACCCCCCAAAGTTGCTGACATAAAGTGGTTAACCAATCAAGTGCGCCAAGAATTAAGCTATCTGCTAATAAAGACAATCGCTCTAAAGAGCTCTCTAAAGGGATATCGATTATAAGATCGGCAAATGCAATATTAACCATTTCCTGTAAGCGAAAGCGACGAAGTGTTCGGTGCAATTGTGACTCATCAACACAAGTTATTAATAAAACTGCGAGCAACTTTTGATAATCAGGACATTTTTCATTATAAACGCGAGAAGAAGAAAATAGTTCAATCACTAAATCAGGTGCCTGCATAGCACTATTAAAAATGAAATCACTCAGTGCGATAGCCTTTTGAAAATCAATTAATTGTGGTGCAGATAAATGTTCAACATATTCGCTATGCTGTTCATTAAATTTCTGCCAATTTTTCAGCGATTCTTGCTGCAGTTTTAAACTAAATTCTTTCATATTAATGATAAAGTCATTTCTGTAAAATTAAATGTTAGACATACTATGCCTATGGTGATACTAATAACAACAATCATAGCATTTTTGACATATATGCCACTTATTTTTAAATAAAGGTAAGCTGCATTATCATACATGGATTAAATACTTCAACCTTAATTTAGATCGAGTTTTAGTTTGAATTTTAGCTTAAATAAACAACTCAGTTATTCCATTTCTTTTATAGCTTTATTGCTGCTCAGTGCCTGCAGCGATCCACTTAAAGGAAAAATCAACCAACAAATACCTCTTAGCGAACAACGTGTTAAACAACTAGCTAAAGCACTTGATACAAATCAAGTCCGCAATGCCAGCTTGATTAACCAGTATGCAGAAAAAGTTGCACGTAAAAAGCCTTCTTTAACGGCACTAGTTGATGAGTTTCGTAAAGATGCCACGTCGCAAGGTCAAATGTTTAAAGCCTTAGAAAACCGTTTGAGTACGGTTAAAACCCAGCCTAATATGTTTGCAAATAACCAAGCGATATATGATGAATTAATCAATATTTATCAGGCTGCTGACCCATTACTTTATTCAGATGCATTAAGTGATCCGTTAAATGTACTAGCAGACATGTCTGATGGCGAGTTACCGAGAGTTAACTCACTATCAAAAACTCAAAGTAAAAAGGCTAACAACGCCCAAGACTTTGGTACGGGTCAACAGTTAATTGGCAATCCAAGTTATGGTAATTGGCAAACGGGTAGTAATGGTATGTCATTTTGGGCATGGTACGGTATGTACTCAGTAATGGGTGACTTGTTTGGTCGCCGAACCTCTTATAATGACTGGGGTCGCTCTCGAAATTACAGTTATTACAACGATTATGGGCGGACTCGCTATAGTTCACCTTCGCAGTTAAAAACACAAAACAAGCTTGATACCCGCGCCAGTAAATCCTTTGATAGTAGAGGTAAAAAATACACGAGTGCCTATAGCAAAAACCGTACGGGGTCTTCCAGTTTATCTTCACAAAGTAAAACGGCACAAACTAGCGCGAACCGCTTTAGAAGCAGTAGTGTCAATAAGAGTAAATCAAGTTATTCAAAGTATAAATCTAAAAATGCCAGTTTTAGAAATAGCAGTAGTAATACTTCTAGAGGTTTTAGACGTGGCAAGTAGCTTTGTTACCTAGGGACCTTTACATACAAAAACTGGCCATAAGAATAAATGTATAAACTTTTAGCAACATTTAAAGTTTCAAGAAAGAATTTTATTAGGAAGCACCATGGAAAATTTAATTGAAATCACAGGGTTAAATCAAGATCTACTTATATTCTTAGCGATTGATTTAACTATTGCTATCGTATTACTCGGCGCTATGCGCTTTGTTTCTGGGTTATCTGCTGGGGTAAATACCCAAGAAGAACTGGCACAAAAAGATAATTTTGCCTTTGGTATTAGCTTGGCAGGCAGTATTGCTGCATTAGGTATTGTCCTTACTGGTGCAATTACCGGTGAAACGGCGAGTAGCTTTATGATGGAAGTTGTTGGCATGTTATCTTACGGGCTATATGGCTTAATTTTAATTAAAGTTGGCCGGGTTATTCACGATAAAATTGCTTTACAACAAATTGATAAAACTGCATTGATTAAAGAGAAAAACCTCACAATAGGTTTAGTTGATGCTGCTGGAGCAATCGCAACAGCCATCATTATTCGCGCAGTTTTATTATGGGTTGATGGTTTAGACCTTAATACCTTTATTGCTATTACTAGTGGTTTTGTTGTTGCCCAAACAATGCTAGTACTGGTCACTCGAATTAAAGAAAAACAATACGCAAAAAACAATCAACAAGATAGTCTTCAAGAAGCATTAGCCAATGGCCAGTTAGCATTAGCTGTCCGTTACTCCGGTCAGGTTATCAGTACCGCATTAGCTGTTAGTGCGGCAAGTCACTTCTTAACTTATAGTCCAGAAACATTAGCAATTAACCTATTAGGTTGGTTAGTCTTTGGTATTATCATGACCATTTTAGTGGCAATATTGACCGCTATAGCCAAGCGTATTGTTCTTACGGGTATTAACCTAGTCGAAGAAGTAGACCAGCAGCACAATGTTGGTGTAGCAAGCATTGAAATGGCTATTAGTATATCAATTGCTCTTATCCTTACTGCATTAATGGCTTAGAGGATGTTTGAAAATATAGCTATTAGCTGTCAATTTAAAATTGTTAGCTAATAGCTAGTTATTAATAACTTCTATTTTTATGATCAAAAAAAAACAACACTTACTCGATGATACTTTGCTTATCATCACCATGGCTGTGCTTGCTGGTTGTGGCTTAATCTACGAATACCTCTTGTCTCATTATGCTGGCCGTGTACTTGGTGTAATGGAAAGTACTATTTATGCCATGATCGGCTTAATGATTGTTGCTATGGGCTTAGGGGCTTTTGCTGCGAGAAAAGTGAAGTGTGCTTTTAATGGTTTTGTTTGTCTCGAGCTAATTATTGCTTTACTTGGCAGCAGCGCTATATTAATTATCGGCGGTTTAATTGCCGTTACTCAGATACTGCCTCACTTATTAAGTGACACCTTTTCATTACCTCCTGATGCCCTGCCCAAGGGGGGGATTTTCAAACAACTCAGTTTTTTAGCGTTTAATAGTCCTTATTTCTTTGGGTTATTAATCGGCTTTTTTATTGGTATGGAAATTCCATTAATAGCACGTATTAGAGAGGACATTCATCAAGCGCATCTCGCCAACAATTTAGGCACAATATACGGAGCAGATTACATTGGTGCAGGTATTGGTGCTGCTATTTGGGTTATATTCTTACTTGCCATTGATATTAGTAAAGCAGGTGCTATTACCGCTGCTTTAAATTTAGTGGTGGGCAGTCTTTTTATCTGGCGTTATTGGACTAAACTCAAATGGCGTAAAACCTTTGTTAGTTTGCATGTTTTGCTTGCTTTATTAGTTATAGTTATTTTCAACTACGGTAATAATTGGCTTGGCCAAATGAGTAATTTACTCTATTTAGATAAAGTGGTTTATAGCGATAAGACACGTTTTCAACAACTTACCTTTACTGAACGTCATATGGGCTTAGGACATGAAAATGTCATTAATTTTTATCTGAATGGACGATTACAGTTCTCATCGATGGACGAAGAAATTTACCACAGTTACTTAGTTTCACCGGTATTAGCAGGGTCTGCTCGTCATGATAATATTCTCATTATTGGTGGTGGTGACGGCTTAGCACTCAGAGATGTTTTACAGTGGTCGCCAAAACAGGTCACATTAGTCGACTTAGACTCAGAATTAGTTGATATATTTCAAAATCCGGAGCTTCATTTACCTGATAGGCTTGCCAAACAAATCAGTCAATTAAATCAGTTAAGTTTGCAAGATAAAAGAGTCAACATCATTCGCGGCGATGCCTTTATTGAAATTGATAAATTGCTGAGTCGACAACAAGTATTTGATGCGATTATTGTTGACCTTCCCGATCCTAGCCATCCCGATTTAAATAAGCTATATTCGGTTAACTTCTACGCTCGATTAAATCAATTATTAGCAGGAGATGGACAGATTGCTATCCAATCAACCAGCCCGTATCACGCTAAGGCCTCGTTTATATCCATTGGTAAAACAGTTAAATCAGCTAACTTTAACCATGTTGAGCAATACCATGACAATGTACCCAGTTTTGGCGAGTGGGGCTGGACCATTGCCAGTAAAAGTGGTGCAAGTCCGCTCAACCGTTTAAATCAATTAAATGAGCTAACGGTCAAGCATAACTGGCTCAATCTGCCGATGATTAAAGCTGCATTTATTTTCTCAAATGATTTTTATAAAAACAAAGATAAAATAGGTATAAACTATTTAGGCAGTCATACCCTTTACCAGTTACATCAAAAAGCATGGCTTGATCAGCAAGATATAGTAACGACAGAGTAGACAATTATTTGATTTTAGTGGGGTAAAATCTTAAATAACGACAATAAAGTATATTTTAACCAAAAAAATCACATAATACACTTGACATATTATGTCACAGTGCTAAATTTAGAACCGTTGACATAATATGTCAACAAGCAAAGATGAGTTGAGTTGTTAAAAACTCAATTTATTTAGGCAATTTATATATAAGGATTACTATGAACATTCATAAAATAGCCAATTACCTAAATACTCTGGCTGATTCAGAAACAGGGATGACGTTCGACTGTCAACCAATTTCAGGTGAAGTTGATGTATTGCAAATAACTATTTTAGGTCGTGAGGAACTGCCGATTTTTGTTTCAGTAACTGACGATCAAATTCTATGCATCACTTATCTTTGGGGTGAAGAAGAAGTAAAAATTGAATGTATCAATGATATGCATGTCAGCATGTTAGAGATGAATATTCCTATGCCTTTGTCTTCATTTTCAAAAATTGGTGATAAATATGTAGTTTTTGGTGCGTTATCCATTAGTTCTAACTTTGATGATATCGAACATGAGCTTACCGTACTTAACAACAATGCATTGGAAGTTATTGATGATATGAGCGAATACCTTATCTAAAGTGAAGGTAACGAATACAGCAACTATTTGACTCAACAGTAGAGTTGAATAATACAAATTAAAATTTTATCTATCCCTTGAGGAGTATTATATGAGTATATTTAAGAAAATCATGACCGCTATTCGTGGCGGCGCATCCGAAGTTGGTGAATCAATTATCGATACAAATGCTACTCGTATTTTTGAACAAGAAATCCGCGACGCTGAAAATCATTTAACCAAAGCTAAACGTGACTTAACCGGTGTCATGGCTGAACAAATGTCAGCAAACCGCGAAGTTGATCGCTTAAAACGTGAAATAACAGAACATGAAGGTTATGTCGCTCAAGCGCTCGAAAAAAATGATGAGTCTTTAGCTTTAGCAGTAGCTGAAAAAATTGCCAATCTAGAGAGTGAATTAGCGGCTCAGCAACAAGCATTTGAAAGTTTCCAAGGCAGCGCTAACCGTTTAAAAGAATTAGTTAAAAAGAGTGAACGTCAAGTTGGAGAGCATAAGCGTCAACTGTCTATGGTTAAGACTACCGAAAGTGTCCAAAAAGCAACATCGGCTATTACTGACAATTTCTCATCAAGTAACTCTAAATTATTGAATGCAAAAGACTCTTTAGAGCGCATCAAAGCGAAGCAGCAAAAGTTTGATGACAAGATGAAAGCGGCAGAGGTACTCGAAGCTGAAAGCGGTGATGGTGCGTTAGAAGCTCAATTAAAAGCGGCCGGTATTGGTGCGCAAAGTACAAGTGCTAACTCAGTCTTAGATCGCTTAAAAGCTAAACAAAATAAAGCATAAGTGATTACCAACAGTACCTTGGGTATTCAAACTTCAGTCTATTTTTAGCTTGAAGTTTGTTTTTTTTTATCAAATTAATTCATGAAAGGATTTACCACGATGAGTTTCTTAAAAAAAATGTTTGGTAAAAAAGAAAAACAACGAACATTATCTTCAGCGAAAGAACTTAACACCGGAGATATTATTGTATTAACAGACAGTTTTGCCTTACCGGAGTCATTACGAACTCAGCAGTTTCAAGTGACTAGCGTTAATAGTTATGAATATGAGAATTTCACTCAAACAGAGTGGACGTTAACTGGTAATAATGATTTAGAGATATTTTTATCTCTTGATATTGATGATAAAACTTACCTAAAATTTGCTTTAAAGATTGAACATCAAGATATTGAAACATTATTTGATTTAGATGAATTTTCAACATTATTTGATGAGCCAGGTGAGGCTTTTTTGAATCGTCAACACGATAATGATAAAACAATGAGTTGGACGAGTGAACAATACCAACAAAATATTTATGCAAAAGTGGGCTATTTTCATCGCAAAGATAACCGTTCTCAAACACTTTCACCTTTCGAAGGTCAAGGCAGTGGCGAGCAATTTGAGCTTTACCAATTACTTGATAAAGACCAAAGCCGCGGAATCGATGTAGAAGTTTGGCAGGATGGTGATACCGATATATTTTTATCGATTTATCGACCATTAACCGATATTATTGATATGTATCCAGGTAGTTAACTTACCATTATTACACGAGCTTACAGACAGGTCAGATCATGAGTAGAAAAGTGCTTGAAAAATGGCAATCATCGATTAAAGCAATAAAAGCGGTGCAAGTTGCCTTTGATATAGATGAAAAAATACAATTAGCCATCAGAACTGAAGCACTTAAAGCAGGGTTAAGCCCCTCAGATCAAATTCGAGATATCCTAGGGTTAACAATTAACAAACGCCCTAAACGACCTCGTTTGACTGTAAGTTTAGCGCCTGATGACTATGTGGTATTGGCAGAGAAATATCAATTAGCACCTGAACAGCAGTTAGATATTAAAAAGAAGCTCATGGATGAACTTATTCACCATATAACTGATAATAAATTATTTGTAGAAAAAAAATGAAGATAAAAATAAAGTCACACAGTATCGATAAATATGGTGTTAAGAATTATAACACTGGTTTTTTATTGCTCATTTCAATGATCGTACTCTACATCACTATTGGTCTTCTCTCCTTTGCTTTAGTACATTATGAGGCAATGGTACCCAGCAGTAATATAACCAGTTATAAAGACGCTTTTTGGACCTTACAAATGAGTGCTAGTACCATAGGTTTTGGTGACTTTTACCCTGTGACTATTGAAGGTCGATTAATTGTTGCTGTTATGTTTTATTTAGGTGTTGGTTTAGTCGGTTTTATTGGAGCGCAATTCATCGACCGATTTGTTGGTTTTTCTGATACCAATGTTAAAAATCGAGAATTAAGGGAGCAAAACAAAAAAATCATTGCACAAAACATAGCACTTGATGAAAAGCTGACACAATTATTAATTCAAGTGAAAGTAAATAAATAAATAAGCAATCCATGAGTTATTTGTTAATAATGAATTAAGTCACCGCATATATATTTTTTTTTATGCCATACTCATTTTAATGTATGGACATTCTATCTGTTTAACTATTTAGCGATATTAATGTTACATATTATAACAGTAAGTTTAAAATCTAAATAAGGGACATCATTATGTTAACAAAAAAATTATCAGCATTAATTTATTCATTAATAGCGGTACTAGCAATGGCTGGTTGTTCAAACACCGGCGTACTAGAACAAAAAATTAACAGTTTAACGACTAAGGTTGATAATTTATCTACAAAAGTAGACTCCCTTTCAACTGAAGTAACTGGACTAAATGCACAGCAAGAACAGAGTAACAAAATGGTTAGTAGACTAGCCCTGACTTCTAAGCAGGCCGCTATGGAAGCAAAAAGAGCTAATGACCGCATTACCAATATAGTAAAATCGTACAAAAAATAACCCCCATCAATCTAAATAAGAAACACTTATGATTAAATAGGTGTTTTTTATATATCAATTTCTCTATATTTCCCATTTAAGATAAAACATATGTTCTTATATCTATTAATGTTGTGAACCGAGAACATAAGGCTAATTTACACTTATTTATTTTTACCTCTTGATTTTATGGCGATAACAACACCTTGAGGTTTTTCAAAATAAGGAAGTAATAAAGGCCAATGTTTATCTTTACCACTAAGAAAAGTCTTTACTAAATCAGGAACAGAAACTTTCTTAGGTTCAACCCCTTGCCGAGTTAATGGTTGGTGAATTTCAATAAGCTTTAAACCTGGTTGTTCATGAGACATTTTAATAGGCTGTTCAATAATATGAACTGGTGTTTTTTCTGGCACATTATCAAATAACCACTTGATATCATTGTCATACATACGAATACAACCAGCACTAGCGCGCATCCCTATACCAAATCGTTTATTTGAACCATGGATTAAATACTCACTTAACCCTAAGCGTAATGCATATTGTCCAAAAGGATTATCAGGGCCCGCAGCTACCTCTCTAACCATTTCTTTGCCATGCTTAGCAAAATAGCGAGCTCGTGTTTCTTTTGTTGGTCGCCAAACAGGATTCTGCCTTTTTTTTCCTATATAGGTCATTGTTCTTGGTGTTTCTAATCCTTCTCGACCAATACCAACAGGGAATACCATGACCTTATTTTCTGCAGGCAAAAAATAATATAACCTCAACTCAGGAAGGTTAATCACGATACCTATTCGTTTAATAAAAGGTAATAGCATCTGTGATGGTATTAAGAGGTTATGACCTAGTTTAGGTAAAAATGGGTCTACCCCTGGATTAGCTGCCAATAAAGCCAAAAAGCCAACATTGTATGTCTCGGCAATTTCCTGAAAATAGTCACCTTTTTGTACAACATGGTGTTCTAACTGACCAATTAACCGTTTGTCACCACTAGGAAGCAAATATTCTGTTGCCTCAACAAAACTGTTAATACTCAGAATCAAAAAAAGTAGGCTAATTAAACGCTGGTATTTACATGTTTTTTTTAGTTTCACTTAGTTCATTCCAACAAATATAGGCTAATCGGCCATTCACTTTATGACTAATTTCGCCAATAGGGCAACATTAAAACTGCCAAATTCCTCGATTGCTCCAAAGTTAATAATAGATGTTCAATTTTAGACTCAAGCCACCTTTCTAACTTCTCATCTCGGTCATCAAGCTTTAGTAACTGCTGCTGCAATAATAAAATAGTTTGTAACTCGCTAACACCTTGTTTTATATCTAACCAAGGGTTTCTAAATGCTAGACGACTGGCTTTATCAAACAAAGAACCAAACCAGCTACCTGTTAACAAAGAGCGAATAAGTAACTTATGATGAGCAAGATATTGTTGAGCACTGAACGCCCCTTCTTTAGGCATAATTTGAATCAAACATTGTAAGCTGGACTCTAAAGAAGACTGAGCAAAGTTATTAACGGCTACTAGGTCCTCCGATATTTTACCTTGGTCAATAATATCTTCAACGCTAAGTAAAATTTCAAGTAAAGATAACTGTAGGCGATTAAAGCGTGCCGTATGAAATAATTCAATAATCTCTTCACTATTAGGAAAATTATTCTTTTCTGACTTGAGCTGAATAATTAATGAGTCACTATAATGAAGTTTTGCACGATAATTACCTGTTTTTGTCGTCAACTCCTTCAAGTGACAAGCACCTTCAACCCAATGTAGTTTTTTAATAAAAAAACTTAATTCATTTCTAAGTTTTTTCATTTTTTCGTCTAAACAATATTCAAATAACCAAAAACCTTGTCTTAATAAAGCCAGAATTTCCGTTATCTCATTCAAAATAGCCAAAGAGGGATTTTCGCTATAAGCATCAACTAATTTTTGTACTTTCATTAATCCAAAATCAATGCCATGAATAAAAATTTGATTTAAGTTTTTAGGGAAATTTAGAGGAATGAGCGCTAAATTTGCTAATGTATTTACCTCTTTTTGATATTCTGTGTTTCTTTCAATATTAGCTGGAATATTAATTATATCCTTTTGCCAAAGCCCATAACCTCTAGCGGCTTTACTTTTAATACCAGGCCTGATTTTCAAACCAAAACAAAGGACTTTGGCCAAGATTAATAAATCACTTAAAGAACCATTGACCAACTCTAACTCTATCTCACAGAGCGCTTCTTTTTTCCCATGAGTCTCAATAGTCCCTTGGTCAAAGACCAATTCAATCTCACTTTGCTGACCATTTAAACCCTCAATGGTAATTTGCCAGAACAAGCGTTTAAAATTAGTAGTAAAAATACTCACCAGTTGATTTTGAAGGTTTTCTATATTTTGATTATCAGGCCATATTGATTGAGGAAACTGAGACAACACAGGGAAGTTGGTATTAATATCAACATTATATTCAGGTCTTTGATGAAGGCCTCCGATAATTTTACCTGAAGTTTTTATGGTTTGCTCTAGAGCACGATTACCCAATTGATCAATGCTTGTTCTAACCCTTAACCCCATATCTAATTGTCGTAACTGTAAATCAGAGGTATCGAAATAACTATTGATTAATTCTTTTTCCTGACAAAAAAAAGTATATTTTTTTTCTTTGAGCAACTGAGTGATTTTATTCGCTGTTTGCTCATTAACATCCTTATTTAAAACTAAGAATTTGAGTTCGATCTCTGTGTTCATATTATCTCATTTTTAGCTCTACCATGCTTGGTAACTAACTAATTAGTATACATAGTCTTTAAATATATACTTTTATGAATAAAAGCGGAATTATATTACTAAAAAATATTACTATTTTCGCTTCATAAATCAATATTCACTTGCGATTAAGGTACCAAACCCATAGTATCTGAACATGATTTTGTTAATATTTATATTGGTTGCTCGATGAACACTCCCCAAAGAACACTGATAAAAACACTGGTACGATTTTTTTCTCTTAGCTTGTTTGTTTTATCTTTAGAATCACTTGCTTTTGAGGACCAACAGGACTCACCACAAATACTCCCCTCAGATACCAGTCAAGCCTACATTACCGATGAACTTTTTGTTTATATGCATGCTGGCGCTGGTAACAATTATCGAATTGTTGGGACTATTAATGCTGGTTCTCAAATAAGAGTGACCGGTTTAGAGCAAAATGATTACAGTCAGGTAATTGATGAAAAAAAGAGAATGACTTGGGTTGAAAGTAAATATATAAGCCAAGAGCCTGGGTTACGTTTTGTTGCTGCAGAGTTAAATGCACAACTAGCCAGTGCAAAAGATCTCAATAAGCAATTAGACAGCCAGTTAAATAACACCAAAGAAACGGTCAGTAATTTAAACGATAGTAGTAGCCAATTAAATAATGAAGTTGCTGTATTAAAAAATCAACTGTCATCAACTCAAGCTAAACTTAAAACCCAAGATACTGATGTACAAAAACAATGGTTTTTTACTGGTGCCATTGTCTTAGCTATAGGCCTTATTTTAGGCTTAATTATACCAAAACTTGGTGGCCGCCGCCGCGGAAGTATGGATAACTGGAAGTAATAGTAAAAAGTAAATAACTGTTTAACAGTTAACCTAAAGGAACTCAAAGTGCACTATAGAAAAGAAATTGATGGTTTAAGAGCGATTGCTGTTATACCTGTCATTTTATTCCATGCTGGCATTTTTGGGTTCAGTGGTGGTTACATCGGTGTTGATATCTTTTTTGTTATCAGTGGTTACTTAATTACCACCATTATCCTAGATGAGCTATCACAAAATAAATTTTCCATTAAAAATTTTTATGAACGTCGTGCAAAAAGAATTTTACCTGCCTTATCTGCTGTTTTAGTAGTTACCACCTTTTTAGCCTTTATTTTTATGCCCGCCAACCTGCTGAAATCCTATGCCAATAGTTTAATGTCAGTAGTAACCTTTACTTCTAATTTTCATTTTTTTACTACCAGTGGTTACTTCTCAACGGTATCAGATCAAAAACCCCTACTACATACTTGGAGCTTAGCGGTTGAAGAGCAATTTTATTTGTTCTTCCCTATTTTACTTAGCTATTTATGGGTAAAGGGTAAAAAACAGATCACTAAAATTATTATTATTTTATCGATGCTATCATTATTATTAGCTCACTTTTTAGCCGTGAAAGGCTATGCTGATGCCAACTTTTATTTGATCTTCAGCCGAGCTTGGGAGCTTTTTGCTGGTGCCTTAATTGCGTTGACAAGTATCCAGTCAGTTCACATTAAAAACTGGCAAAGAGAATCACTCGGTATTCTGGGGCTCATGCTTATTGTTTATTCTATATGCTTTTTTGATGACCATACTTTATTTCCAAGTTTTTATGCTTTAGTTCCGATTATTGGCACTGTCCTTATTATTAGTTTTAGCACTATTGATACTTTAGTCGGAAGATTTTTAGGAAACCGCTTATTTGTTGGCATCGGTTTAATTTCTTACTCTCTGTACTTATGGCACCAACCCTTCTTTGCTTTTTTACGTTTAAAGTCGATTGGTGAGCCTGAACCCAGGTTATTTTTTGCCGCTATATTTTTAACGTTTCTCTGTGCATTATTGAGTTATCAATATGTTGAGAAGCCTTTCAGAAGAAAAGCGGTTAAAGCATCCAAAGCAAGATTCACTATTTTACAGTACGCAAGCATCTCGATTGTCTTTTTTGTTGTTATTGGTTTAATAGGTGTTTCTCAGCGAGGTTTTCAATCTAGATTTGGCGATAGTAGCTATGTCCAATCGATAAAATTTAGTCCTAAAAGAAAGCAATGTCATTATAACGGCCATAATTTTGAACAACCCAAAAACTCATGCCAATATTTTGGAAAAAATGTTACTTGGGCGACGTTTGGCGATAGCCATACGGTTGAACCTGCTTACGCACTTGCAAAAGCTTTAGAGCCAAAAGATACTGGCCTATTACATTTAAGCTTTAGTGGTTGTGTGCCATCACTCCTCTTTGATGTAAAAGATGCTGGCTGTACAAATTGGGTCAATGAAGCTTTTAGTTACTTAGAAGCGAACAAATCCATTGAACATGTTTATTTAGGCTTTAATTACAACGGATTTTTATTTGGTAGTCACCGAAACCATTACCCTGAACTCCCTAATAAAGATCCCAGTCTGTTATTAACGGATCAATATAGCCACCTCAATGCCGAAGAGACTAGAGAGTTATATTGGCAAGGGCTATCGCAAATGGTTGAACGTTTAATTACTTCAGGAAAGATCGTTTATCTGCAGTATCCCATACCTGAATTACCGGCTCATATCAGTACGATGCTAACCCCTTTTTCTATTTTTGGTGGGGGTTTGCGTTACAACTTACACAATACTACTACTGCAGATTACTATTATATCCGCAATCAGTATATATTAGAAAAATTGGACTCACTCACTTACAATGAACAATTAATAGCCATTAAGCCCTTTGAAATTTTATGTCACACAAGTCATTGTCCGGCTGTAAATGATAGCAAGTCGCTCTATTTTGATGATGGTCATCTAAGTGTCTATGGTGCAACTAGGTTAATATCAGAAAGTAACATCACTATTTCATTGAAGTAAATGACTTGACTAATTACAATAGAAAAAAATAAAGGTTTAATTGAACACCATGTTAAAAACTAAAACATACCCACCCAGCAGATTCAGCCGTTTGTCTATTTTGTTTTTCCGCTTTTTTATTCAACGTTTTTTGCCCGTTTCTTGGTTTAGAGCAGGATTACCAACTCAAGCTCAACGCCATCAAAAGACCGATAATTTGAGTCTTGAAATTGTTAGTCACTGTTGGCAGTACTCCAATATGTTGACTTATCAATTAAGTTCTTTTGTTAATCACCCACCAAGAAATTTATCGTTAACTGTTACTGTCTTTTATTCAATAGAAGATAAAGGTACGGTTGACACTTTGGCCTATTTCTCTACGCTATCGCCTAAAAATGTCACTTGGAATTGGCAACCTTTGGCTAATGGTAAACTCTTTAGGCGCGGAATTGGCCGTAATATCGCTGCTTTGACAACAAAATCTGATTGGATTTGGTATACCGATTGCGACATTATTTTTCATGAAAACTGTTTAGACTCTCTGGCTGAACAAGTAAAAGGAAAAACAGACAGTTTATATTTCCCAAGACAAGAATATACCACCGAAATGTTGGCGGAGTCTGATCCGATGCTTCAAGCTAATGCAAAACCACAAGTTGTTGAGATAAAATCTGAAAATTTCAGCTTGTTTTCTAGAGATAAAGCCAAGGGCGCATTTCAAATTGTTCATGGTGATGTTGCTCGAGCGATTGGTTATTGTGGTAAATTATCGATGTTTCAAACTGAGTCTGATCGTTGGCGAAAAACCTATGAAGATACCGCTTTTAAGTGGCTGATTAACAGTGAGGGTATACCTTTAGAAATAGCAGGGGTATTTCAAATACGTCATATCAAAAAAGGACGATACATC
>CAWVSL010000014.1:0-60393 GCA_963933115.1 uncultured Colwellia sp. | reverse complement strand
AGCGGTTGTTAATACCGATGCTTGTTAATACTTAGGTATAAATAAGATAATCCATAATGAGTCGTCACTGATCATTATGGTTTTTTTATTTTAAGTACGCCGTAATGAGCTTTAATTGATCATTACGGATTTTTTAGTTAGAGTGGTCAATTATGACGATGAACAGTCTATTTGAATTACACCTCAAAAGAAAGAAGGGTTTTACCTTAATAGAACTGTGTATAGTCATGGTTATTATTAGTATTTTTATCTCTATGTTTGACACTCGCTATATTAGCGATGAAGGATTTCAAGCCCCCGCTGTCCGTGCTGAAACTATTTCGACGTTACGTGCTATTCAGCAACTTGCCATGCAGGATACTCAAACTATTTATTGTGTCTTAATCACCCAAAAAGTACTGGGTCAGCCCGATAACTGCAACGTAGAAGGTCCATTAACTAACGCGGAAGGTCTATTAACCTTTAATGATAATTGGACAGGTGATAGTGATACCTCAGTTATTATTACGGGTAATAGTGCCAGTTATACGCAAAACCAATTTTTTATGTTTGACTTTTTAGGACGTCCAGTCTGTGAGCTCTCTCCTTGTCCAATAGATATTATTATTGAAGGCTCTCCACGACTCACCATACGTATTGAAGCCGAGGGCTATATTCATGCGGTCATCTTATAATCCCTCAATGATACTGACTAATGCGGCGCAGAAACAACAAGGTTTTACCTTAATTGAAATGGTCATTGGTATTGTCACCTTGGCCTTGGTTTTACCTATGGTCGCGACTTTACTTTTTCCTGTTATGGAGCAAAGTTTCAAAAATATTCATACAATTCGTGCTGCTGAATTAGGTCAGTCAATAATGAATGAAATTGTTGATAAAGCCTTTGATGAAAATTCAGATATGGCAGGTGGTAAAATTCGCTGTGGAGAACAAATTCTTGGGGTAGAGTCAATAAGCTGTTCTGCTATTTTAGGCAGGGATGGTAATGAAGTATTCGAAAACTTTGATGTGGTTAGTGATGATCCGGTCCAAGCAACTGATAAAATTGATTATGCTTTCGATAACTTCGATGATGTTGATGATTATCATGGGGTAAATAAAAACACAACCCGTGAACTTTATATCGGCTTTAATGTTGAGGTTAGTGTTTGTAATGACAGTAATTATGATGGTGTGTGTTCTGGAGATACTGCTATCGATAATATTCATACCGCTAAGCTTATTTCAATCGCCATAACTGACCCTTCGGGATCTACGATTAATTTCGCGACGTATCGGACAAATTACTAATGAGAAGGACTCTTGGTTTGGTCATCACTGATAATAAGAGGCGCTAATGGCTAAAAGAGCAAGAGTCAGTAAAGGATTTACTCTAATAGAACTGTGTATGGTTATGGTGCTCTTAGGTATGACTGCGATGGGCGCCGGCGGTATTATTAAGGCCTCAAGCCAAATTTTTTTAGATGTCAGCGAGCGTGAAGCGCTTACTTCCAATGTACGTTTTTCTGTTGAGCGCTTAAACAGAGAAATTCGTACGGCCTTGCCTAATAGTGTCAGAGTCTTTTCAGACGAGACCGTCAAATGTCTTGAATATATCCCGACACTTGTCATTGGTATTAGCCTAGAGGTTCCTGCTGTACCAGAAGCGTTTGACCCCGAAGGTATTGACACAACAATCACAGTGGTTAGGTTTGATGATAGCCAATTAAGTGGTGTGGTTCATGTGGTGGTTAATCCACTGGAAGTTGATCAGGTTTATGACACGATTGAAAAAAGTACCATAAGGTATGCTTTAGATTCTGAGGGAAGAAGATCCATCGGTAAAATTATTGATAATTTATGGACAATTGAGTTAGAAGAGCAAGTTTATTTCACTGAAAATTCCCCCACTAAACGTATCTTCTTTGTCAACGAACCTGTTGCTTACTGCGCTAGTGAAGGTCTATTAACCCGATATACTGACTATGGCTTTAATGGCATAGAATTAGATGAAAATAGTAAAGCATTAACCGGTAAATTAGACAACAATGATGAGCCATTAACAGGTGTTGGTGTGCTAATGGCTGAGGGCATTGATTTGGCGGGCACCTCATTTACGGTTAAAAAAGCAAGTTCCTTCAGTAATACCTTGGTTGATATCACCCTGCAATTTTCTAAAAACACTGAGTATCTTACCTTTCATAACCAAGCACAGGTGCTAAATGTTCCCTAAAAAAACAGGTAGTAAACGCCAAAAAGGTAGCAGCATATTGATCGCTTTATTCATTATCGTTGTTGTAATGCTTTTAGGGACCACGTTGGGTAATATGATGCAAAGTAGCGTTAACACAATTGCCAGTCAAGTTAACGGTACTCGTGCACTTAGTGTTGCTAATATTGGCGCTGAAAGGCGCTTGAATGAGCTTTTCCCTATAACCTTTAATTTAATTGCTTCGCGTTGTGATGATACCCTGACATACGACAACATTGGCGGCGGTAATGTTAAGGGGATTATGGCGTGTTATGTTGTTGTTAAATGCACTGACTTTAAATTATTTGATGTGGTTTATTATCATATCGAAAGCACGGGGACTTGTGGGATAAACTCTCGGACTATTATTGTTGATGCGAAGAGTTTGAGGTGACTATAACGAGTAAAAAGGGGTAATAAATAATTGAATGAATGCTATTATTGGCTCTTTCTAACATTGCAATCAAGCAAGCTATTCTCTTATTTTTTGGTGAGATTAAGCTTAATTTTTAATTTAAGTTATTTTTTTACCTTCATTTGTCAAAAGAAGCAACACAAGCCCCTAACTCTAGGGTATGATTGTCCGATCTAAGATAAAATTGTAGTTCCTGTTGTGAACTTGATACTTTAAGGACGCTTCATCCTCATGTTTAAAAAAATTCGTGGCATGTTTTCTAACGACCTATCCATTGATTTGGGTACCGCTAATACGCTTATTTATGTTAAAGACCAAGGTATTGTCTTAAACGAACCTTCAGTGGTGGCTATTCGTCAAGACCGAACCGGTGGCTCTAAGAGTGTCGCTGCGGTTGGCACTGCAGCTAAAGCTATGTTGGGCCGTACACCAGGAAATATTGAAGCCATTCGGCCAATGAAAGATGGAGTTATTGCTAACTTTTTTGTTACTGAGAAAATGCTGCAGCACTTTATCAAACAAGTGCACAGTAATAATTTTTTACGACCCAGCCCTCGTGTTTTAGTCTGTGTACCTTGTGGTTCTACCCAAGTTGAACGCCGTGCTATTCGTGAGTCAGCCATGGGTGCGGGCGCGCGTGAGGTTTATTTAATTGACGAACCTATGGCCGCTGCCATTGGTGCAGGTATGCCAGTGTCTGAAGCTACCGGTTCTATGGTCGTTGATATTGGTGGCGGGACCACTGAAGTGGGTATTATCTCGTTAAACGGTGTGGTGTATTCGTCGTCAGTGCGAATTGGTGGAGATAAATTTGATGAGGCGATTATCAATTATGTGCGTCGTAATTTTGGTAGCCTTATCGGCGAAGCAACCGCTGAGCGTATTAAACATGAAATTGGTTCAGCCTACCCGGGTGAAGAGTTAATTGAGATTGAAGTGCGAGGCCGTAACTTGGCAGAAGGGGTTCCTAGAAGTTTTACCCTAAACAGTAATGAAATTCTTGAAGCCCTACAAGAGCCTCTAACGGGCATCGTTAGTGCCATTATGGTAGCGTTAGAACAGTCACCCCCAGAGTTAGCTTCTGATATTTCAGAGCGAGGCATGGTATTAACTGGTGGTGGGGCCTTGCTAAGAGATCTTGACCGGTTATTAATGGAAGAAACAGGTATTCCTGTTGTTGTTGCTGACGACCCTTTAACGTGTGTGGCAAGAGGCGGCGGTAAAGCATTAGAGATGATTGATATGCACGGTGGTGATTTATTCTCTTACGAATAATACTTATATATACCTTTATATGAATCCTATCTTTAAAGCAGGACCATCCCCACAACACCGACTTGCCTTGGTGTTGATTTTTTCTGGGGCGCTAATGTTTTTTGATCATAAAATTAATAGTTTTGAAGGTTTGCGAGGTTCCTTGCAGTCTATTGTTAGCCCATTGCAATATCTGGCCAATACGCCTAACCAATTTATGGCATGGGCTTCTGAAAATATTGTCTCTCGTCGCCATTTAATTAAAACTAACCAAGACTATAAGATTAATGAATTGAAATTGCATGAACAGGTAATGCAACTTGAAATTGTTAAATTAGAGAATAATCGTTTACGCTTATTACTTGCTTCGCCACTTCGCTCTGAAGTTAAAAAAATGGTCGCTGAGATCTTATCGGTCGATAGTGACCCTTATACCCATCACGTTATTATTAATCGCGGAGCAAGCGACGGTGTGTATGAAGGACAACCGGTATTAGATGACCAGGGTATTGTGGGTCAGATTATGCATGTTGGTACTATTAGTAGCCGAGTGATATTAATTACCGATGTTAATCATGCCGTACCAGTGCGAGTTAAGCGCAATGGACTTAGGGTAATTGCCAACGGTGCAGGGCGGATTGACCGATTAAACCATTTGTATCTGTCGCACAGTGCCGATATACAAATAGGTGATTTATTAGTGACTTCTGGTTTAGGGGATAAATACCCAGAAGGTTATCCGGTATCGATAGTCACTAATATTAGCCAAGACTTATCGCGTCCGTTTGCCCAAGTTTATAGCCAGCCTGTTGCTCAGATTGACCGATTGCGTTACCTGTTATTGTTATGGCCTGAAAAAAGTAGTGGAGTGTTTGCCGCTAAATCAGCAAAAACCACTTTAACAGAGGAGCAAGTTGATGCTGGCAAATAATGGTATTATTATATTATTTACCCTGTTAATTGCCTTAGTGGTGAGTATTATGCCAATGCCGTTGAGCATAGATGCTTTTCGACCCAACTGGGTGCTGGTTGTCTTACTTTACTGGAGTATGGCATTACCCAATAAAGTCAATGTCATTACTGCTTGGGTAATGGGTATCATTCTCGATGTGTTATTAGGGTCGGTTCTAGGTGTCCATGCCGCAGCAATGGCTATTTCGGTCTACATTATCGTTGTTAATTGTCAAAAAATACGCAATTTTTCATTGTGGCAACAAGCTATGATAGTTGGGCTATCTGCCGCCTTGTATCATCTGCTTGTTTTTTGGCTGCAGAGGTTTCTAAGTGATGTGCAGTTTTTACCGAGTTACTTGTATCCTGTAGTGACCACCATCATAATTTGGCCATGGGTGTTTTTATTATTACGTCGGGTGCGGCGAGACTTTCAGATAAAATAATGGTCTAAAACGCTATAGTCGTTTCTCGTTTGCCACAGGTGATGAGTAACAAATTATTAATTTACTGTGTATTAATTTGATGATGAATAAACAACTGGTATTAGCATCACAATCGCCGCGACGAAAAGCGTTATTGTCTCAGTTGGGCTATCAGTTTATTTGTCAGCCAGCTGACATTGATGAGTCTGTTTTCGATGATGAAGCAGCCATAGAGTATGTGGTGCGAATGGCAAAAGAAAAAGCACGGGTGATTGCCAACAGGGTTAAGCCCTCAATTAATCAAGTGGTCCTTGGCGCTGATACCTGTGTGGTTATCGATAGTAAAATTCTAGCCAAACCTGTCGATGTAGCAGATTGTCTTACTATACTAAATACATTGTCAGCAGAAAAACACCAAGTGTTGACAGCTATTGCGGTGACCGATGGTGAAATTATGCGCGTTGAATTAATCACCACAGATGTTTATTTCAAAGCGCTAACTACCGCTGAAATAATCGCTTACTGGCAGTCGGGCGAGCCACAAGATAAAGCCGGTGCTTATGGTATTCAGGGTATTGGTGGACAATTTGTTCGGCGCATTGAAGGCAGTTATTCCGCTGTTGTTGGATTACCCCTTTATGAAACCAGCGAGTTATTAGCAACATTTGGTTTATATTCTGCTATACAGCAGGGACAAGACGTTAAAATAGGAGAGCAAGATGCCAGGTGAGTTATTAATTAATGTTACGCCAAGCGAAACGCGTGTGGCGCTAATTGAAAGTGGCTTATTGCAAGAAGTGAGTATTGAGCGAGAAGCGAAACGCGGCTTAGTTGGCAATATATATTTAGGTAAAATTATCCGTGTATTACCGGGTATGCAAGCGGCATTTGTTGACATTAATTTAGACAAAGCGGCTTTTTTACATGCTGCAGACATCAATTCATCACTGATGATTGGTGGTGAAGAGCCTACGGCTAGTAAGTCAACTAAAAAGGGTCAAAGTGATGTTGTTACTGATATTCGTACTTTGGTTCACGAAGGTCAGTACTTAATGGTGCAGGTGGTTAAAGACCCTTTAGGTACCAAAGGTGCGAGATTAACTACCGATATTACTGTGGCAGCAAGGTATTTAGTCTTGATGCCATTTACCGCTCGTGCGGGTATATCGCAACGTATTGAAGACGTCGCAGAACGTAAACGTTTACAAAGTATTATTACCCCTTTTTGTGATGACGAGCACGGCTTTATTGTTCGAACAGCTGCAGAAGGGGCTTGTGAAGTTGAGCTTAAACACGACGCCGAATTTTTACGTAAAGTCTGGCAGAAGGTGATGGAGCGGAAAAAAAGAAAGCAAACCAAGCTGCCACTTTATCAAGATTTATCAGTGGCGTTGAGAATTATTAGAGACTCAGTGGACGGTTCGTTAGAACGTGTGCGAGTTGACTCAAAGCTCAGTTATGACTTAGTGATTGAGTTTGTTAAAGAGTTTATGCCGGCGCTAGAGAGTAAAGTTGAATATTACCGTGGTGAGCGACCTATATTTGACTCTTTTGACACGGAAGCCGAAATTCAAAGAGCATTACATAGAAAAATCACATTGAAATCGGGGGGTTATTTAATCTTTGATCAAACGGAAGCCATGACGACTATTGATATTAATACTGGCGCATTTGTTGGACACCGTAATTTAGAAGATACTATCTTTAGTACTAATATTGAAGCAACTCAAGCCATTGCTCGTCAGCTGAGGTTACGTAACTTGGGTGGAATTATTATTGTTGATTTTATTGATATGCATGATGCAGACCATAAACGAAGAGTATTACATAGTCTAGAAATGGCGATGGCCAAAGATAATGTCAAATTTAGTATTCATGGTTTTTCTGCACTTGGCCTAGTCGAAATGACGAGAAAGCGAACACGAGAGTCTTTAGAACATGTCTTGTGTGGCGAATGCCCGTTATGCACAGGAAGAGGTAGTTTAAAAACCGTTGAGACCATTTGTTTTGAAATTCTGCGAGAGATTGTCAGAGTAAACCGTGCGTATGAAGCGGATAAATTTATTGTTTATGCGTCCTCTTCGGTAAGTGAGTTTTTAGTTAATGATGAATATCATAGTCTTGCAGAAGTTGAAGTTTTTATTGGTAAGGTCATTAAAGTACAGACTGAACCTATGTATAATCAAGAGCAGTTTGATGTGGTTATGATGTAAGTTTTAAGCGTTTTTTTTTAGGATAGCGTGATGAGTTTAGGCTCATTTAAACTGAAACTGTAAAATGTAAAGCAAGAGGAATGACTAACGTTGTCGATATCAATAGTCTCAAATCGCTGGTTAAATAGAGTTTATAAAAGCATTGCGGTGCTTTTAGTGCTATTTGCTGTCTTGATTAGTGCGCTACGTTTGATGTTGCCTTATGCACAAAATTACCGTCAAGATGTTGAGAACTTCATTAATGACCGTTATGAAAGTAATGTCACTATTGGTTTACTCTCAATGGGTTGGTATGAAACTGGTCCAACACTTATCGCCAATGATGTTCAACTTGTTAGCAATGAGCTTGCAAAGCTAACTATTGCTAGCATTGATATTAGACTAAACTTTTGGCAATCATTATTTTTACAACAAGTCATTACCGATGATTTTGTTTTATCTGGCGCCCAATTAACTTTAGACAGACTCGCACTTTTAGAGACATCATCTGCCACTGAGGCTAATGCACCGGCGGCTAGTAAAAGCAAGGTGGTGATATTAGAAAGTTTAGCCGACTTGTTTTATCAGCAAATCGATAAATTCTCTCTTCGAGAAAGTAAGATTATTGTAAATAATGGCGAACGACAACGAACTTTTTTAATTAATAAACTTGATTGGCTTAACTTAGGAGATCGTCATCTTGCTAAAGCGGATATTATTCTTGATGGCTTAACGTCTAATAATATTCAGTTATCTCTCGATGTCTCAGGTAATCAGAGCCAAGATATCAATGGCACTATTTATCTTGAGGGCAATAACCTTAATATTACGCCCTGGCTTGACCAAGTATTAGCTATTGATAATGAAAAAACCCATTCGTCGATAAATTTTTCGGCTTGGTTAACGGTTAATAATGGTCTTGCACAAAAGTTGCAACTCGCTTTTGCTGACAGTGAAATAAGCTGGCAACATCAAAAAATCAGTCAACGCTTTTCTTTAGATAATGGTGATATATTACTGTCAAACTTGGATGATTTAAACCAACTTAAGGTTGAGTCCAGTCCTTTACAATTTAGTGATAATAACCAAGCATTACGACCCTTAACGATCGAGTTCAAGCGAGATCAGGATGATTTTCTTGCTTATTTCTCCTACTTAGATCTAGCCAGTTTAACCCATTTATTTCCGTTGTTTTCTGCTGATAAGCAAATGAGAGCGACGGTTAAAAAGTTGGCGATGCAAGGTGGTATTGATCAATTTTACCTCCAATCACAAGCGGGAGACTATCAAGTGTCCGCTGACTTTGATCAACTTTCAACGCAGTTTTCTCAAGGTATACCTGGAATAAAAAATAGCCAAGGCAGTGTTCTCTTTGCCGATAATAAACTACTGGTTGACTTAACCGCTAGTCAAGGCGCACTAGACTTTGAACGTCACTTTATTTTACCAATACCTTATGAGGATTTATCGGTCAATTTGAGGGTGGCTTTTGACGATAATGGCTGGCAGTTGACCACTCAACAACTAAATTTCAATTCCAATGAGCTAAAATTATCTGCAGACCTTGGTATTGAAGTGCCAAAGGTTGGGCTGGCACAAATGTCATTACTTGCTACAGTGACGGAAGGGCATGCTGAGCTTGCACACCATTACTTTCCGTTAACCTCAATGAGTGACAATTTAGTCGGCTATTTAAAAGCAGCTTTAGTCGGTGGCGATATTGATCAAGCGTTAGTGATTTATCATGGCGCGTTTGCCAATTTTCCATTTGAAGACCGTAATGGTGTATTTACTGTTGATGCTGAATTATCGAACAGCCAATTTAATTTTAATGATCAGTGGGCCGATATTACTGGTTTTGCAGCTAATTTGAATTTTACTAATAATAGTATGATGATCACTGGCCGAGCCGGTAATCTATCGGGCCTAGATGTTACTGGCGTTGAGGTTGGTATTAGTCAATTGGCAGGTGACTCCATTTTAACGGTTGACGCTAATCTTAACGACGTAAACCCAAGTGATGTAACGCAATTAATGCTTAATAGCTCACTAAAAGGGAGTGTCGGCAAAACGTTAGCTCAGCTAAATATCAGTAAAGATATTAGTGGTGAGTTTCGCTTAGACTTACCCCTTGAGCGTCCTGGCGAAGTTGTTGCTAAGGGGCTGATAAATTTTAATGATAACTTACTCGATTTACAAAGTCCTAAAATGACGTTTAGTGAGCTTAAAGGGCAGTTAACTTTTAATAATGCAGTAATTAATACTCGGGATTTATCACTCATTTGGCAAGGTATGCCGGTAGATCTTAATATTAATAGTAGCGATAAAGAAAATTACTTTAGCACTAACATTCAGATGAATGCCAACTGGCAGCAAAAAAATTGGCAAGCACATGTGCCTAAATTATTAAAAGAATATGTTGAGGGGCAGTTGCAATGGCAAGGTGATTTGTCACTAAATACTCACCATGATGGTGGTTTTTCATATGACTTTTCAGGCAGCTCATCACTGCTAGGAATGGGACTTATGATACCGGCACCTTATAACAAAGTGGACAACGAGCGTTCAGCTTTTAGTTTTAATATCAGTGGTGACTTTAATACATCTGCCCTTGATATTAACTTAGGTGAGCAATTAAGTTTTTATGGTGTGTTAAACCATTCGGGGGATTTGGCAGACCAGGTGACTGATGGTGTGAGCGCTTCGGCTATAGAGCGTCAGTCAGCCGTCTATTTTTCTAAGGCGCATCTAATACTCGGTAATGAAAAAATGTTATTACCTATGGACGGTTTTCATATCACATCTGCTTTAGCTGAAGCTGAATTCTCAAGTTGGCAACCTTTTATTAGTGACATTATCACTAGCCTCTCAGATGTAAAAGAGGCTAGCCAACTCGACACTAATGAATACTCTAGTATCAATAAATACAGACCGTTACTTGCCATGCCAGAGCGAATTAGAGGCTCTATTGGTCAGTTAAATGTATTGGGACAGAGTCTTACTGATGTATCTTTTAATTTGTCAGATCAAAAGCAGTGGTGGTTACTGCAACTAAACGCTAAAGAAGCGCGCACAGAGATAAAGTTTTATCCTTCTTGGTTAGAACAAGGTATTGATGTTGAAGCCGACTTCTTACATTTATCCAGTGAATATGCTTTTGATGATCAGTCTAATGCTTTGGTAACTAAACTGGATCAATTGAACGATGATAAAGTCCTTTTCAGTCGTATCCCTCCTATAAGGCTATCGTGTGACAGTTGCCGGGTTGGCAAAATAGACTTTGGTAAATTGATCTTTGAATTGCAACGTAATCAAGCGAATAAGATTAATCTTACTAATTTTACCGCGAATAGGAATAAAAATAATTTAGCCTTAACTGGCTTTTGGCAATTTGATGACACCGTTGCTGACAACCCAGACTCACAAACGGTATTGTCAGGGAGATTATCAGTTGAGGATATTGAGTTTGAAATGAATAAGTTAGACTTCGCTTCAAGTATAACTGAAAGCGGTGCAAAACTTGATTTTACCTTTGATTGGCAAGGCGGACCTCAAGACTTTCTCTTAAGTGAACTCAACGGTAATATTAAAGCAAAAATTGACGATGGCTTACTCTCTGATGTCGATGATAAAGGTATTAGGGTTGCTTCGATATTAAGTTTAGGGTCATTGGCGAGAAAACTTAAACTCGACTTTAGAGATATTTTCAGTGAAGGGATGTTTTATAGTAAAATCACTGGTGATTTTGAGATAAAAAAAGGCATTTTTTATACTGAAAACACAAAAATGAAGGGCGCTGCAGGAGATTTGGTTGTTAAAGGAAATACCGACTTAACCACAAGTTTATTAGATTACCGAATGAATTATAAACCTAATTTAACCTCCAGTTTACCGACCATTGCTTGGATTGCTACGTTAAACCCTGTAGCGTTTTTAACCGGTCTTGCCATTAATGAAATCATTACTGCTTCGGTTATTTATGAAGTTGTTTTTGAAGTTACAGGTGCTGCAGATAAGCCAATAGTTCGCGAAGTTAACCGTAAAAGTCAAGATGTGAGTGTTGGAAGTTCATCACCGCCCAAAGTGATTGAGAAATTTATTGAACCGCAAAGTAAGGAGAATTCTGGGGCAGTTAACCAATATAAAGCTATAATACCGAGTGATCATTCTAAGGTTCTACCACTAATAGAAGTCGCTGTTGATGGTTAGATTATCTGCTATTCAATTATGCTCTGTGCCAGATGTTGAGAAAAATTTAGCAAAAATCAATCGAGAATTAACGGCGCTTTGCGCTGATATCAATTCAGACGACGTTCTTGATAATAACGATGAACATATTGTTGTTTTACCTGAATGTTGCTTGTTCTTTGGTAGTAAAGAAACGGCACAACTGACCTTAGCAAGGAATACCTTAGACACTGAGTATTTACTTAAGGCGTTGTCTGCTATTGCTAGAGAATTTAATGTTACCTTAGTAGCAGGAACTATCCCAGTATTAGCTCCCTGTGGTGAAAAATTCACTAATACTTGTTGTGTTTTTTCTCCTCAGGGGGAGCTGATTGCTCGGTATGATAAAATTCATTTATTTGATGTTAATGTTAATGACAGTGAAAAATATTACCTTGAGTCTAAATATACTCAAGCGGGAGACTCTGTAGCGTTAGCTAAACAAGGAGAGGTAAATATTGGTTTGTCAGTTTGTTATGATATCCGCTTTCCTGCCTTGTATCGTCAGTTAACTGTTCAAGGAGCAACAGTCATTACTGTTCCAAGTGCCTTTACTCGGGTCACAGGTAAAGTTCATTGGCAGGCTTTATTGCAGGCTAGAGCCATTGAGAATCAAATTTATATTATTGCCGCTGCACAAGAAGGCACCCATGCTAATGGTCGTGAGACTTGGGGCCACAGTATGATAATAAGTCCTTGGGGTGAAATTTTAGCCCGTAAAGAAATAGGTGAAGGTTATATTACAAGTCAGTACCTTCAAACAGAAGTTAATCGCGTTCGTGCGGCAATGCCCGTCAATGAACATAATAAGTTTACAGTTGAGTTAAAGTCATATGAGTAATGTTGTCGATCAAAATGTTGAGCAAGAGCTCATTGGTGATAGCGGTTTAGATCAGGCGTTTTTAAACCAGACCTTAAACAGTATTTATCAAAATAAAGTCGACTTAGCCGATCTTTATTTTCAGTCTAGCCAACATGAGTCTTGGGTGCTTGAAGATGGTATTGTTAAGGATGGTTCGTATAATATTGAGCGAGGGGTTGGGGTTCGAGCTATTTCTGGTGAAAAAACAGGTTTTTCGTATGCAGATGATATTTCAGCGTCTTCATTACAAAAAGCGGCTGATGCCGCCAAGGGTATTGCTGATAGTGGCCAAACTGCAAGAGTACAAATATTTACGCCTCAAAAAGGCATCAGTGCTTATCAATCTATTGAACCACTCTCAAGTTTAACCCAAGAGCAAAAAATCACTTTGATGCATGAAGTTGAAGCTCATGCAAGAGATACCGATAAGCGTGTTCAACAAGTTATTGTTAGCTTGTCTGGGGTTTATGAGAAAATTTTAGTTGCGGCGAGTGATGGCACTTTCGCTACAGATATTAGGCCCTTAGTCAGACTCAATTGTTCGGTATTAGTAGAAGAAAATGGTAAACGCGAACGTGCGAGTTCAGGTGGTGGGGCTCGTACTGATTATAGTTACTTTTTTGAGGTGGAAGCAGGTAAAGCTAGATATTTAGCCTATGCCGAAGAAGCCGTTCGCCAAGCCTTAGTTAATTTGGTTGCTATTGACTCTCCTGCGGGCACTTTACCTGTAGTACTAGGCGCTGGTTGGCCTGGCGTTTTGCTTCACGAAGCTGTAGGTCATGGCTTAGAGGGTGATTTCAATCGGAAAGGTTCATCGGCATTTTCTGGAAAAATAGGTCAGCAAGTAACCTCTGAGTTATGCACCATCGTTGATGATGGTACTATGGCTAATCGTCGTGGCTCTTTAAACATTGATGATGAAGGGACTCCGGGACAATACAATGTTTTGATCGAAAAGGGTATTTTGAAAGGGTATATGCAAGACAAGCACAATGCTTCGTTAATGGGTGTTAAACCTACAGGGAATGGGCGTCGTGAATCTTATGCTCATTTACCGATGCCAAGAATGACTAATACTTACATGCTTGCTGGCGAGCATGATCCTAGTGAGATTATCAAGTCAGTAAAGAAAGGTATTTATGCGCCAAATTTTGCAGGCGGCCAGGTGGATATTACCTCGGGTAAATTTGTTTTCACTTCTTCTGAAGCTTACCTTATTGAAAATGGCGAAATTACTTCACCGATTAAAGGGGCAACATTAATTGGAAGTGGGCCTGAGGCTATGAAAAATGTCTCTATGGTGGGTAATGACTTAAAACTTGATAATGGTGTGGGTGTTTGTGGTAAAGATGGACAAAGTGTCCCTGTTGGTGTTGGTCAACCGACTTTGAAAATTAATAGTATGACCATTGGTGGTACACAGTAATATACTATCTCGGTGCGATTTTGTCGCACCGAGGTCTTTTTAATTCGAGTGAATCATTTGAAAATTACTGCGGAATGTTTGCTTTAAGGTAATTAAATAACTCTTGAGTGTATTTACCAATGGCTTCAGTTTTTTTCTCTTTTTTTGCTTGGCGAATAAGCTGTTTAAGTTTTTGACGTTCCATTTTTTGATTATCGGCCAAATATATTTCAACTGTCTGATTATCACCGGTGATTAACTCTTCACGGATATTTTCTAAGCGTACAAATTTAGAGCTTTCTTGTTGATGTTTATTTGCCATAACATCAAGTGCTTGATGTATAGGAGCTAAATCTGTCTCCATTAATACTTTAGCAATATGACGAATATGGCGACGAACCGCTTCATGCTTTCCTTTGATTTTTTCGGCTAAAATCATGTCGGCAAGCAGCTCTTCAGTAAGAGGAATTTTACTGCGTTGATGTTTTGACAGTTCAACCAATTTCTGGGCGAAGTCTTGCATCTGATGCATTTCTCTTTTTATTTCGGATTTACTTTTTAATTCTTCTTCGAATTCATCGATATCAGGTGCAGACTGGGGCATAATGTTATTCATCAATACAATAATTGTTCCTAGTATAACGCAAATGAACTAGGGCAAACTAGCCAAATTAAGCACTCAGCTAATAATTTTTACTAAATTAGCGTTTAATCAGAGATAAAATCTAATATGACACAGCAAGATAACCTGACCAAGCAACTTGAACAAGTAAAAGAACGTGTAGCCAAAGTCCTTGAATTAGCCAAGACGTTAGGGGCTGATGGTGCAGAAGTCGCCATGAGTCGAACCCAAGGGTTAAGTGTTGGTACTCGTTTAGGTGAAGTTGAGAATGTTGAATTTACCAGTGATGGTGCTTTGGGTATAACGGTTTATCAAGAAGGAAGAAAAGGCAGTGCGTCAACCGCTGACTTGTCTGAGAATGCTTTACAGCAAACTGTGCAAGCGGCCATCAATATTGCTAAATATACATCCGTAGATGAATGTTCGGGTTTAGCAGATAAAGAAATGTTGCTGATGAGTCCTCAAGACTTAGATTTATATCACCCAAAGGTTTTATCAACAGAACAAGCGATTGAGATAGCCAAAGCTTGTGAAAATGAAGCTTTAGCCTTTGATAAGCGCATTACCAATTCTGATGGCGCCACACTTGCAAGCTTTGAAGGTTTTAAGGTGTATGGTAATAGTCATGGACAGTTAGTCGGGTATCCAAGTTCTCGTCACAGTTTAAGCTGTGTTGCTATTGCCTCTGAGGGTGAAGAAATGCAGCGCGATTATGCTTACAGTGTTAATCGTGACTTTGACTTATTAGATGATGCCGGTGAAATTGGTCGTCAAGCTGCCAAAGAAGTACTTTCACGCTTAAATGCTCAAAAGCTCCCAACGTCTAAAGTGCCTGTCATGTTTAGAGCCGATATTGCAAATACTATTTTTGGCCACTTTATTGCTGCCATCAGTGGAGGTAATCTTTATCGTAAATCCTCTTTTTTAATGGACTCATTAGGCAGCCAAGTCTTCCCTGAGTTTTTAACGATTGAAGAGCGCCCTCATATTAAAAAAGCGCTAGCGAGTAGTGCTTTTGATAGTGAAGGTGTAATGACACAAGACAGAAGTATTATCACTGCTGGCGCTTTAGATACTTATTTATTAACCAGTTATTCAGCACGTAAGTTAGGACTTACTACGACAGGACATGCTGGAGGTATTCATAACTGGTTAGTGTCATCAAATGGTGGTGACTTTGAAGCTATGTTGAATAAGCTTGGTACGGGTTTGTTGGTAACAGAATTAATGGGTCAAGGAGTTAACGTACTGACCGGTGATTATTCTCGAGGTGCTGCAGGTTTTTGGGTTGAAAATGGTAAAATAGTTTACCCGGTTAGCGAAATTACTATTTCAGGCACGCTGCAAAATATTTTTAAAGGCTTAGTCGCTGTTGGTAATGATGTCGATTTGCGGGGAAGTATTCGTACAGGGTCATTAATTATTGAAGAAATGCAGGTCGCAGGAAACTAGTTAATTAAGTGATACTGGTACCGATGGCTTTGTTTTTATGGCGAATCCATTTTATTTTAAATGACAGCGTTAAGTCAGTAAAATTGTCGCGGTACCTAAAAAGGCAAATATACCAACAACATCTGTAATGGTTGTTAATAAGACAGTACCAGCTAGTGCAGGGTCAATATTCATGCGTTTGAGCATTACAGGAATGGCAACTCCGGCAATTCCTGCTGCAGTCATATTCATCAGCATGGCGAAAGCAATAACACCTCCAAGCATTAAGTCTTGTTTCCATAAGGCAACAACACTAGCAATTAATAATGCCCAAATAAGGCCATTAACAAAGCCAATCGCTAGTTCTTTACTTAGTAATGCTCGATAGTTACTGTCACCTACATGACCTAATGCCATAGCGCGAATGACTAAGGTCAACGTTTGATTACCTGCAACCCCACCCATGCTAGGTACTAGAGAGTTGAGTACGGCTAATATCGCCAGTTGTTCAAAGATACCTTCAAATAAACTAGTAACAGCAACTGCTAATAAAGCGGTGATAAGGTTAATACCAAGCCAAACAGAACGTTGTTGGGTACTTTTAAATACGGGTGCAAAGGTATCAGCTTCATCATCTAAACCCGCCATACTCATCATAGTATGTTCTGCATCTTCACGAATAATATCGATAACATCATCTATGGTAATACGACCGAGTAAGCGGCCATTATCATCGACCACAGGAGCGGATAGCCAATCGTAACGCTCAAATAGTTGAGCAACTGCGGTATCTTGCATATCAGCGGGCACCGCTTCTATTTCTTTATCAATGAGAGCAGATATACTGGTTTCAGATTTAGCGGTCACTAGTGAAGATAAGGTTACAGCACCAATAAAAATATCCTGTCGGTTGACAACATAAAATGAGTCTGTCGCATCAGGTAGCTTACCTCTTAAACGCAAATACCTGAGGACCACGTCAACAGTGACATCAGGACGCAGGGTAATTGTATCGGTATTCATAATACCGCTTGCGGTATCTTCATTAAATGAAAGGGCAGCTTCTACTCTTGCTCGGTCTTGGCTATCCATACTGCGGATAACTTCACGATAGACATCGTCGGGCAGTGTCCTTAGAACTTCTGCTAAGTCATCAACATCCATACCTTCAGCGACAGCAGCCAGTTTTTCTGGTCGCATGCTCTTAAGGATGCCTTTACGGACTTCTTCATTAAGTTCTTCAAGTACCTCACCATGGTTGTCGGGATCAATTAACTGCCAAAGCACCGAGCGAGTTTTGAACGGTGATGATTCAAGAATAAGAGCAATATCATAGGCTGGCATGTTCTGTAATAACTTACGAACAGAGACAAACATACCACTGCTAAGAGCTTCATGAACTTCTTGCAGGCGTTGTTGATTGACTTTTTGCTCTGATATTTCTGGCATATATCAGCCTTATCCGACGTTGTTTGGGAAAGTGAACGGGTAATAATAACTGTGGCAGTTATTATTTAATAAAAAGATGACTAATTAACCTCATGAAGTTTATCGCAACTTTGTGTTTTTATCAGCTTTTTTCTGTTATCAATAGCTTAATATTACTTATGGGTAACACATTATTCTGATTCATCAAATTTATCGGTGATTAACTGACAAATACTTTGTAACGCTTGTTCTGCGTCTTCACCTTCAGCGGTAATTTTTACCGATTTACCTTTGGCACCAGCCAATAACATGATTGCCATTATGCTACTGGCATCAGCATGATGACCTTCAAGTTCTAAAGTGATTTTCGCTTTAAATTTCATGCTAAGTTGAGCAAGTTTGGTGGCCGCTCGAGCATGTAATCCCAATTTATTAATAATATCGACTCGGTTTTCACAGCTTGTCATGATTTTAGTTAACTTATGTGGTTGTTATGTGCTTTTCTTTTCAATATCACGATGGTGGGTTTGGATGTCTTCACGTTCTTTTCTAAAATTATTAGCAAGTAACTCAGCAATATAGACTGAGCGGTGCTTACCACCCGTACAACCTATGGCTATCGTGACATAACTGCGATTATTACGTTCAAGGTGGGGTAACCAAGTCATCATAAAGCTATTAATTTGCCAGATAAATTTAGTGATAATAGATTGGCTCGCTAAGAATTCTCTTACAGGGAGATCTAAACCGGTCATACCTTTTAATTCTTTCTCCCAAAAGGGATTTGGCAAAAAACGGGCATCAAAAACAAAATCAGCATCAACAGGGATACCATGTTTGTAACCAAAGGATTCAAAGACCAGTACCATGGCACCGGTCTTTTTACCCAAAATACGCTCTCTGACCAAATCAGCCAGTTGGTGGGGCGTCAGTTTGCTGGTATTGATATATAAGTCAGCTCGACTAGAAATGGGCTCAAGTAATGTTTTTTCTAAACCAATGGCTTGATCTAAAGGGATATTTTGTTTAATCAATGGATGTAAGCGTCGAGTTTCACTAAAACGTTTGATTAAATCGTTATTGTCGGCATCAAGGTAAAGAACGGTTAATTCAACGTTATTGGGTAAATATTCAAGAATTTCAGGTATGTCTTTTGGATCTTTAGGTAAATTTCGAACATCTAAGCTTACTGCAACAGTTTCATAGTCGTTAATCACAGTATGAATGAGCGCTGGAAGTAAGTTAATCGGAATATTATCAACACAATAGTAACCTAAATCTTCTAGTACTCTAAGGGCAACGGATTTTCCTGAGCCAGACCGACCACTGACAATGATAAGTTTCATAGTTCTACCTAATTGTATTCAATTATTTTTATAGTAAGCAATTAGCTCATTGTTTGGATAAGGTCAAAAAGTTGCTCATTAGTTTTACATTTTCTAATCATTTTACTGTTATGTTTAACACTAAATACCTTAGCGATACTCTGTAGCGTACTGAGGTGTTCATCGCAGCAATTTTCAGGCACAAAGAGGGCAACAAATATATCTACAGGTTTATTGTCAATGGCATCGAAGGCTATGGCTTGTTTTGTGGTAATAAATACAGCAATCACTTGTTGTGCATTAGTAAGTCTTCCATGAGGAATTGCAATGCCATTGCCGATTCCTGTGCTACTCATTTTTTCTCTTTCCATCAGGCTATCAAGTAACTGATGTTGATCAATATTTGGGATCTGATTACTTGCTACAGAACAAATTAATTCTAAAATTCTTTTTTTACTGCTAACAGTCGCTAAGCATTTTATACTGTCTTGAGTGAGGATGTTTTGCAACTTCATAATATGGTCTGTAATTGTGTCAAATGTGCCACTTACTTATCATTTTACAGTGTATAAAAGACAGGTAAATGAATTGATGTAAAGTTAAGTTAATGTTGATTGTGCTTATCTTTGTATTTAAGGAGCTGCTTATCAAGTTTATCTATTAATGAGTCAATAGCCGTGTACATATCCTCATTATCAGCAGATGCAAAGACCTCACTGCCTGTTAGGAGTAATGTCGCTTCAGCCGTTTGTATTGATTTCTCAACAGTTAGTACGACACGAATATTATTAATTCGATCAAAATGCCGCTCAAGTTTGTTTACTTTAGTATTAACATATTCTTTTAATGAACTAGTAATTTCCACATGGTGACCGGTAAGATTAATTTGCATAAACGTAGTCCTTTATAATTAAAAATTATCGGGGTATCAATAGCTAAAGTAAGCTTTTTCGATGATTTGACGGCGGTATAGTCAAGGACTCTCGGTACTTGGCTATAGTCCTTCTAGCAACATTGATGCCTTGTTCTGCTAACATATTTGCTATTTTACTATCACTTAAGGGTTTTGCTGGAATTTCCGCGGCGATGAGTTTTTTGATTAATGCTCTAATAGCAGTGGATGAACATTCTCCACCATTTTCAGTACTTACATGGCTTGAGAAAAAATATTTAAGTTCAAATATTCCTCGAGGAGTATGCATGTATTTCTGGGTAGTTACGCGCGAAATGGTTGATTCATGCATATCAACTGCTTCAGCAATATCATTTAACACCATAGGGCGCATTGCTTCAGCTCCGTACTCAAAAAAACCTTGTTGACGCTGGACAATACAGTTTGATACTTTTAATAAGGTATCATTTCGTTGTTCTAGTGATTTTATAAACCATTTTGCATCTTGTAAATTTGATCGGATAAATTGATTATCCTGAGATGATTTCATTGTCCGTGTTAGTGAAGCATATTGCTGATTTATTGAAAGTTTTGGTGCTGTATCTGGGTTGAGTTCTACCACCCAACGACCATTTTTTTTCTCAACAGAGACATCAGGGATAACATATTGATTATCACTTTTTATCACCGCATCACCTGGACGGGGGGTGAGTGATTGAATTAGGCGCATAACTTCGCGCAGTTGCTCTTCTTTTAACTTGGTTTTTCGCATTAATTGTCGGTAATCACGACTACCTAGTAAGTCGATATGTTCACTAATAACCAATTTACTTTCCGCTAGCCAAGGCGTATTAATATCAAATTGGTTGAGTTGAATTAATAAGCACTCAGCTATAGAACGAGCAGCTACTCCGATAGGATCAAACATATTAATACGTTTTAAGACCGCTTCCACTTCATCTAATTCAACTTCTGTGTTGGCAACACTTTCGAGAATATCTTCACAACTGATGGTTAAATAGCCCGCCTCATCAACACCATCAATTATAGCCGTGGCTATTGCTCTATCTGTGTCGGTAAATGGGGTGAGTTCCATTTGCCATATGAGGTGATCCTGAATGGAGTCAGTTGTTTCACCTTGATAACTATAATCATCTGAAGATAAACTATTAACACTACCTGAGGTTGAAGTTCCCGCCGTATAGCTTTCATCCCAAGTGGTATCCATATTCAATTCATCGGGGATATCAGTTTTCTCCATTGCTTCTACTGTGCTAATTTCATCAATTGTTGGTGATGAGTCTTCACTGCCATCATTGGAAGCTTGATCTGATGATTTTGTTGCACTAAATCCCTCCTCAAGGTGATCTGCTTTATTTTCATTGTCGGCAGGCGCACTTTCGTCGATATCTAATAACGGATTACTTTCAAGTGCTTCTTGAATTTCCTGTTGGAGATCTAACGTGGACAGTTGCAATAGCTTTATTGCTTGTTGCAACTGGGGTGTCATAGTTAGATGTTGTCCGATACGGAGTTGTAGTGTAGGGCGCATTTACCTTTATAATCTTCTTAGTTGGTTTAAATAAAGCATAATTTAGCTTATCTAGATAAGCGGAAAATGGTGAGCACTTTAATTTAATACTCTATTATTACTATAGCGTGAATTGCTCGCCTAGGTATACATCTCTCACGTGTTGATTTGCAAGTATTTGATCAGCATCACCTTCAGCAATTAATTCACCATGGCTAACGATATAGGCATGTTCGCATACATCGAGTGTTTCTCTGACATTATGATCGGTAATTAAAATACCAATTCCTCGTTCTTTTAACTGAATGATGATTTTTTTTATGTCCCCTACTGAAATTGGGTCTACACCAGCAAAAGGTTCATCAAGTAAAATAAATTTAGGGTCAGCAGCTAACGCTCTAGCAATTTCTACTCGACGACGTTCACCACCGGATAAGCTCATTCCTAAGTTATCTTTAATATGACTAATATGAAACTCTTCCAATAAATGATCTAGTTTCTCCTGGCGTTGAGCATCATTAAGCTCTTTACGAATTTGTAAAATCGCCATGATGTTGTCAGTAACGGTTAGTTTTCTAAAAATAGACGCTTCTTGAGGGAGGTAACCAATACCTTTACGGGCTCTTTCGTGCATAGGAGCAAGCGTGACATCTTCACCATTGAGAATAATATTACCGCTATCATTAGGGACTAAACCAACAATCATATAAAATGAGGTGGTTTTTCCTGCACCATTTGGTCCGAGTAAACCAACAATTTGTCCTGCAGCAACTTTTATACTGACATTTTTAACAACTAAACGTTTTTTGTATGCTTTGGCCAAACCATTGGCAATAAGTGTCGCTGTTGTCATTTTTTATGGGTTAACCTTTTGTTTGGGTTGTAAAACAGTAGAGGTCTTTTCATTGGAATTACCAATGGCATCCAGCTGCTCTGTTAAAGTATTGTAAGTGATTTTACTGCCTTTAACTTCGCTACCTGCTTGTTGCAATAATGCATTTCCTGAAATGACAATAAAGTGAATTGCCGGTTCATATTTTATTTCGTCAGCTTGTAGTGTTATTTTACTGCCATCCGCTAATATATGTTCAAATTTCGCAGGATTACCTTGAGCAACATAAACTTCCTCATCAATTTTTCCTTGATAAATGTTAACAGAGTCAGCAGTAATGATTAAAGTGCCTTGTTTGATGACAACATCACCAATATAGCTAGCAATTTTGTTTTTTAAATCACCCGCTTGACGATCTGCTGAGATTAGAATCTCTTGTTCAATATCAAGTTTTTCAGCATAAATTACTAGCGGTGTAAAAACGATAGAAGCTAATAGAAGTAAACTAGCTTTTGTTTTTTTTGTAAGTGGTTTTTTCATGTTGAGTTAATGTCATCTTCGTTGTATTTAAGTCAATTATTAATCCAGAGCCATACATAGTGAAGTTTTTGCCATAGACAATCACTTCTTCTACTGAGCTAATAATGTTGGTGTTTAAATCTAACTCTAAAGCTCTGCTGTGTACCTTTTGTATTAATGCATCGGGTTCGGTACTCGTAATTCTAACCGTGTTTGTTAATATTACTCTGTTGTTATTGTACAGTGTCGCTTCTTTTGCTTTAACTTGCCACGGTGAGTTAGAATTTTTTGGATATAAGGTATAGTTAGGCAGCTCAAATTGGGTAAATTCAAGCTCGGTATAATGTTCCATGCGACTAGCCTCGATTTCATGAGAAAGTCTGCCCGCTTGGTTATAAATAGCACTTTTTAAAGACTCGGCAATAAAATCAGGTGTTAATTCACCACTAATAATATCTGTGGTTTTTTGATTGGCATTTCGCCATTCAGTTAGGCCATAAATAATGGTAGCTAATACAAAGATAATTAATGAGCCCCTAAAGAGTAAACTCATATACTGGCGCCCTTTGCACCTGATAATGTTCCTTGGCATTGCATTATTAAGTCACACACTTCTCTTACTGCGCCAAAACCACCTCGGGTAAAGGTGCTATAGTCTGCTCCAAAGAGTACACTTGGATGAGCATCACTAACGGCGATACCTAAGCCAACACTTTCGATACAGCCAAGATCGGGCACATCATCACCTATATAGGCAATTTCGGTTAGTTCAATTTTTTGTTGTTCCGCTAATATTCTTAACGCTGGCAGTTTATCTTCTTCACCTTGAATGATATGACGGACATTTAAAGCTTTCATTCGAGTGGTGACTATTTGAGAGCGCCTACCCGTTATAACAGCAATATCAACGCCGCTAGCCCCTAATGCTTTTATCCCAAAACCATCTTTAGTATGGAAGGCTTTGAGCTCTTCATCTTGGTTACCTAAATAAATTCGACCATCAGAAAATACCCCATCAACATCACAAACTAACAATTTGATGTTTTTGGCCTTATCTAAAATTTCTGGTTTGACATAACCATAGAGTGTATTACTCGAAAAATTAGGCATTATAAAATCCCAGATGATAATAAATCATGCATATTCATGGCACCGATAGGAATGTTATTTTCATTCACTATAATCAAACCATTGATTTTTTTATCTTCCATTATTTTTACTGCTTGAGCGGCTAACATATCAGCAGTCGCGGTGGTTGGTGATGGAGTCATGACACTGGTGATGACATCTTGATGAATGTTTATTTCTTCGTCTAATATTCTTCTCAAATCACCGTCGGTAAATAAACCGATAAGTTGATGGTTTTTATCAACCACTGCAGTCATACCTAAGCCTTTTAATGACATTTCTACTAAAGCATCTTTGATCAAAGCATGTTCAAATACAATAGGTAAACGTTGACCTGTATGCATAATGTCATTGAGACGTAATAATAATTGTTTACCTATACTGCCACCGGGATGTGATAAAGCAAAGTCATCAGTAGTAAATCCTCTCGCGTTCAGTAAGGCGACGGCTAATGCATCCCCCATAACCAGTGCGGCAGTAGTGCTTGAGGTTGGCGTTAAACCTAATGGACAGGCTTCTTGTGATACTTTAATACAAACGTGGGTGTCTGATAATTTGGCTAACGTTGATGATGGATTCCCTGTCATAGCTATGAGCTTAGCACCAATGCGTTTAATCACCGGGATAATGGCCAGCACTTCGGCGGTTTCGCCAGAGTTAGAAATAGTTAAAACAACATCGTCATTAGTGATCATACCTAAATCACCATGACTAGCCTCTCCAGGATGAACAAAAAAAGCAGGCGTGCCAGTACTGGCTAAAGTTGCTGCAATTTTTCCACCGATATGGCCCGACTTGCCCATACCGATAACGATGACTCTACCTTGGCAATCAAACATCAATTGACAAGCTAATTCAAAACTGTGATCAATATATTGCAATAATTCTTTTATTGCTTGTTGCTCAATTTCAATGACTTGAGTGGCGAGTTGCTTAAAATTTTTCATAATTATTCTTTATAGTAATACTTAATGAGCGATTTGACTAAATAATAAAATTTGATAAGCGACAAAACTTAAAAATAATAAGGCACCTTTTACACGGGTCATCCTAAAGTAGCCAAATCGACGACTGAAACATAAAACAAATAACAACAAAGTAATGGCGATCATAATCGGAATGTCGCGAGCTACTGCTTCCGGATTAACGGGTCCTGGTGCAATTAATCCAGCAAAGGGTAATACAGCAAGAATATTGAAAATATTAGAGCCAACAATATTACCCAAGGCTAAATCGTTTTCTTTCTTTATGACACTTGCAATGCTTGCTGCTAATTCAGGTAAACTAGTGCCAATAGCAATAACTGTCAAGCCAATAACTAAATCACTGATACCGAAGGCTTTAGCAATAAAAACTGCGGACTGTACAAGATAATGAGCGCTAACGACTAATAATACTATGCCAACAACTAGCCAAAAAACTGATTTTAAATTAGTCGTCGCTTCTGGTAACTCTTTTTCAGCTTCGGTAATCATAGGATCATCAGGGTTGTGCATTTTTCTTTGTTTTAATGATTTTATAAGTAATGTGGTAATGAAAGTAAAAAAGCCAATCAATAATATCAATCCTTCCCAGAAAGCAAAGAAATTATCATAGAAAATCAAGTAGGTAAGGATACTAAGGAATAAAACCAGAGGGATTTCTTGTCTAATGATTGATGACGATATCACCATAGGTTTGATCAATACCGTTAAACCTAAAACTAAGGCGATGTTGGTAATGTTTGAGCCAATAGCATTGCCTATTGCTGTATCAGGACTACCTTGCAAAGAAGCCGATGCAGCAACCATCATTTCTGGAGCTGAAGAACCCATAGCGACTATGGTTAAGCCAATAATCATTGGCGAGACACCAATATTTCTTGCTAAAGAGGATGCACCTAAGACAAATTTGTCCGCACTCCACACTAAAAATGCTAGTGCGATGAGTAAAATTATAACCTGAATGACCATTAATAACTCCAAAATTTATATCAATGATGACAGGATAAATACAGAAAATATTTTAACATCGATACTAATCTTAAATTGTCGCTCCTTGTCGAGTAAAACAAAAGCAATATTCACCAAAGACAGTAAAAAAATTAATTATTGGTTTAAATCTAGGCATTTACTTGCAATGTTACATTTTTTTTACATTTAGTCATAACAGATTATGATTTTAGCTATTATAATATCTTTTTTATTGATGATTTTTAATGAACAATTTTATTGGCTAGGTTAAAATTGCTTGGAATTGGGAATTAATATTGAAAATACCGATAGGCTATCAATGATACTCACATTAAGAAAATATGTCTGAAATCTTAGTTGATATAAAAAATATCACTTTTAAGCGTGATGAACGTGTCATTTACAATGACATCAGTTTGTCGATCCCAAAAGGTAAAGTTACCGCTATTATGGGCCCCAGTGGTATTGGTAAAACTACGCTTCTTCGTCTAATTGGTGGCCAATTAAAACCAGAGAAGGGTCAAATACTTTTTGATGGCCAGGATATTCCAACACTTTCTCGAAAAGCGCTATATCAAGTTCGTAAACGTATGAGTATGTTATTTCAAAGTGGTGCGTTATTTACTGAAATGTCGGTGTTTGATAATATCGCTTTTCCAATAAGAGAACATAGTGAGTTATCAGAACAAATAATTGAAAAAATAGTACTAATGAAACTTGAGGCTGTTGGTTTACGTGGCGCTCGCAATTTATTCCCTGCTGAACTCTCTGGCGGTATGGCTCGAAGAGTCGCATTAGCTCGTGCTATCGCACTTGATCCCGAATTGATTTTATATGATGAGCCTTTTGCTGGCCAAGATCCGATTTCAATGGGAGTTATAGTACGTTTAATTCGCGCTCTAAACGATGCATTAGGCTTGACCTCTTTAGTTGTCTCTCATGATGTGGCGGAGGTAATGAGTATTGCTGATTATATTTATATTATTGCAGAGCAAAAAATCATTGGTCATGGGACACCTGAACAAATCCTTCTCGATAAGTCACCCTTAGTTAGACAGTTTGTTAAAGGTGAGTCTGATGGCCCAGTACCTTTTCATTTTGATGCTCCTGATTACAGAGATGAACTTATGGGTAATTTACAAGGAAAGATTAAATAATGCAGTTTATTATTTCTCGATTAAGTGCATTAGGTAAACAGACTCTAACCACAATAGCTGGATTAGGGCGTGCGGTTGTTTTATTGGTCTCTGCAATTGTCCATTGGCCAAGTCCTAAAAAAGGCTTACCTTTATTAATTAATCAATTGTATGCCGTTGGTTGGTTATCATTAATTATTATTGTGGTTTCAGGTACCTTCATTGGTATGGTCTTAGCTTTGCAAGGTTACACTATACTCGTAGGTTATGGTGCTGAAGCAAGTTTGGGCCCTATGGTCGCATTGTCATTATTAAGAGAGTTGGGTCCTGTCGTTGCCGCCCTCTTGTTTGCTGGCCGAGCAGGCTCTGCGTTAACAGCAGAAATTGGTTTAATGAAAGCAACAGAGCAGTTATCAAGTTTAGAAATGATGGCAATCGATCCCTTAAGAAGAATTATTGCCCCTAGATTTTGGGCGGGTTTTATTAGTTTGCCTCTTCTTGCGGCTATATTTTCTATGGTGGGTATATTAGGAGCACATTTAGTCGGTGTTGATTGGCTAGGGGTGGACTCAGGAACTTTTTGGTCAGTAATGCAAGATCAAGTAGATTTTAATAAAGATATTTTAAATGGTATCATTAAAAGTATAGTTTTTGCTTTTGTTATCACTTGGATTGCCGTTTATAAAGGCTATGATTGCAATCCAACATCAGAGGGTATCAGTCGAGCAACAACAGCAACTGTAGTGCAGTCCTCCCTATTAGTATTAGGTTTGGATTTCATTTTAACAGCGTTGATGTTTGCACGTTAATTTATATAAAGGTTTGGTGGAATAAATGGTATCTAAAAAAATTGAATTAATGGTGGGCTTGTTTGTTGCTCTTGGTATTGCCGCATTATTAATGTTGTCTTTAAAAGTGGCAAACACAGGAATTGCAGGCAGTGGTGACACTTATATTTTAAAAGCTAAGTTTGATAATATTGGTGGTTTGAAAGTGCGGTCACCGATTAAAGTTAGTGGAGTTGTCATTGGCCGTGTTAGTGAAATTTCTTTGGATAAAGATGATTTTACTGCTGTCGTTACACTTGATATATATACTCAATATCGCGGCTTTTCAGAGGCCACTTCTATTGCAATATTAACTGCTGGCTTACTTGGTGAACAATATCTGGGGCTGCAGCCCGGATTTATAGATGACTCTCTTAGAATACTAATGCCTGGTGATTTTATTGAAGATACAAAACCTGCGCTTGTTTTAGAAGAGTTAATAGGTCAGTTTTTATTTAGCCAAGGAAGTGATTAACAGTGAGGAGTAATATGAACAGTTTTTTATCAATTAATCAGCAGCTACCCCTTATTTTAGTGATGATGTTTAGTGTTAATGTTGTTGCTATGGAGGCCACGAATTCCTCTTCACAGAGAACAGATTCATCTCAAGATATAAAAGAGAATCTGGTCAATAATTCGTTAATAAAAGTGGATAAAAAAAATCCTTATTTGATGATAGAAAGTGTTGCCACATTAACTTTTAAACGTTTTGCTAATGAAAGTAGTAAAATTAAAGCGGATCCGAATATATTAAAAGATATTGTCCGCGAAGAACTTATGCCGTATATAAATTATAAGTACTCTGCCTATAAAGTTATTGGTGTTCAATTAAAGAATACATCGAAAGAAGAACGTGATGCTTTTGTTTCGGTATTTCGTGATTATTTAATCAGCTCTTATGCGCAGGTTTTTACTTTATACGATAATCAAGAGGTAGAGTTTTTTCCAGAACAAAGCTTAAAAGACAAGAATATCGTTGCCGTTAACACCCGTGTTATTATGCCAAATCGTGATGATATTGATATTGCGTTTAAAGTTAGAAAAAATAGAAAAACTAACGAATGGAAAGCCTTTGATATGGTGGCCGAGGGTGTTAGTTTACTTGATAGTAAACAAGCTGAGCTTGGTGGCGTTATTAGACAAAAAGGTCTGCCGCATGTGACAGAATTACTTAAAGAGAAAAGCCAACGTGATATTGTTTTCAAAACATCAGAAGGATAACGCGTGAACAGGATATCACTCACTATTACTAATGAGATTGCCACTTTGTCTGGGGATTTAGTCCGTCAAACAGTAGATGAAATATCAACTCAACAATTGAAAAATTTTTTAAAACAGAAAAGTGCGATAATTAATTTGGCTGCGGTAGATAGAGTTGATACCGCAGGCCTTGCTTGGCTACTTAGTCAAATACAATTAGCACAAGCTAATGCTTGTCAACTATGCTTCAGACATTTACCATCGAGCCTAATTAAATTGTCTGCTTTGAGTTCAGTTGATAAATTTTTACCTGTACACCCATCTTCTTAGGAGAAAATCTTGGACGTTTCAGATATTGAAAAATTAATTAATAACGCAATTAAACTTGATGAATTACATGTGGCATTCGATGGTTCACAGTGTAAAATTATTGCCGTCGCTGATGTTTTTGGCGAGTTAAGTCGAGTAAAAAAACAACAAGTCATTTCAACGCCACTTGCTGAAATTATTAATGGTGGTGCTATTCATGCCATTAGTATAAAAACATTTACTACAGAGCAATGGCAACGTGACAAAATGTTTAACCTTCCTTTATAAAAACAATAAATTTTTATTTCAATTTTCACATTAACCTATAAGTAATTCATTTTGGATGCATTTAAAATAATTGGTGGTAATCCACTACGCGGTGAGGTCACTATTTCTGGTGCTAAAAATGCGGCATTGCCCATTTTAATGTCTGCATTATTATCTGAAACCCCCGTTATATTTCACAATGTCCCTAAGCTCAATGACATTTTAACGACAGTTAAATTATTGACTCAATTAGGCGCTAAAGTTAAGTGGTTATCAGCAGATAGTTTACAGATCGATGCCAGTGTTATTGAACACTGTAAGGCCTCTTATGATCTAGTGAAAACTATGCGCGCTTCTATATTAGTTTTAGGTCCATTGCTTGCTAGGTTTGGCCATGCAGAAGTTTCATTACCTGGTGGCTGTGCCATTGGAGCTAGACCAGTAAATTTGCATATCCATGGATTAAAATTAATGGGTGCTGATGTTGATGTTGAAAACGGCTATATAAACGCGAAGAACAATGGCCGTTTATCTGGTGCTACCATTCAAATGGATATGGTGAGTGTGACCGGCACTGAAAACTTATTGATGGCTGCAGCGTTGGCACAAGGTACTACCATTATTGAAAATGCTGCCCGCGAACCAGAAATTGTTGACCTTGCTAATTGTCTTATTTCAATGGGAGCTAAAATATCAGGTGCAGGTACCGAGACACTTGTCATTGAAGGTGTAAAAAGCTTGAGAGGTTCATCTTACAGCGTTATGCCTGACCGTATTGAAACAGGTACATTCTTAGTGGCGGCAGTAGTAACCCAAGGGCATATCAAGTGTTTGAATACTGATCCCTCGGCATTAGTAACTGTATTAAGTAAATTGCAAGAAGCTGGCGCTCAGATTACTACAGGCGATGATTGGATTGAGTTGAAAATGAATCAGCCTACAAAATCAGTGAATATTGATACAGCACCTCATCCTGGTTTTCCTACTGATATGCAAGCACAATTTGTCACTTTAAATGTGCTAGCTCAAGGGAGAGCAACTGTTACTGAGACCATCTTTGAAAACCGCTTTATGCATGTACCTGAATTACAACGTATGGGTGCGGATATTTCATTAGAGGGTAATACAGCGACAATCAGAGGTGTTGAGCGATTAAATGGTGCCCAAGTAATGGCGACGGATTTACGTGCATCAGCAAGTTTAGTCATCGCTGGCTTAGTGGCAACAACGGAAACACAAGTTGATCGTATTTACCACATTGACCGTGGTTATTTACATATAGAAGATAAGCTCCAAGCACTTGGTGGTAATATTACTCGTATTAAAATGTAATAACTATTGCGGGTTATTGAAATATCAACACCCCTAAATATCTTCAATATTTAGGGGTGTTGATTGATAAAAAGCACTATATCGTTAGATAGATTACTTTTTCATTTCAATAATAGTTACGGGGATATCAAGTGGCTCTTTCTTTCGATAGATTTTAAAAACTAAGGTTGTATTTGGTACCGTCTCTGCCACTAGATCTAATGCTTGGCTAATGCTGATAATTGTATGCTCGCCAATCTGATAAATAAGGTCACCTTTTAACAGCCCCGCTTTTTCTGCTGGGCTATCAGGGGCAATTGAATTAATAATAAAGCCTTTTATACTTGCATGCAGGGTATCTGCCTCTATCCCTAACCAGCCTCGAACAACCCGTCCATTAGCAATTATTTTTTGCATGATTTTTGCGGCTAATTGATAAGGAACCGCTAAAAATATCCCTTGAATATTTAATTTGTCGTCTGTGACTTGTCTCGAATTAATACCAACTAACTCACCATGAGTATTAATTAAAGCACCACCAGAATTACCATCGTTAATAGCAGCATCCATTTGAAGAAAATCCAAGTAACTCGTATTACTTAATCCAGTACGACCCGTTGCACTGATTATGCCCTGAGTTACAGTTTGTCCTAAATTTAATGGGTTACCAATGGCTAGTACCACATCTCCAGGCAAGGAGGTTAGATCGGTGCGCTGCGGAATTACGGGTAAGTTGATCGCATCCACTTTTAATACAGCAAGGTCAGTATAAACATCAAAACCTATTAATTCAGCTGAATAAATTTTACCACTTTGTAATACCACCTTTATTAAGTCAGTATTATGCACAACGTGATAATTAGTTACTATATAACCAAGTGAGTCCATAATAACACCAGAGCCCAATCGTGATGACTTAACTGACTTTCGCCCATAAACAGGAGGACGTTGTAATTCAGTTGAGTAAATATTTACAACAGCAGGCCCGGCAATACTTACAGCTTTTGCATATGAAATGGGTTGCTGCTTATGTTGTGGAGTTGATTGAAATAGGGATAGTAGGGATCTGTTATTATTAATATCTGGTACTATAAGTAATAATGCTACCGCAAATATCACACCATAACCAATAGCTGTAATAACATATTTAAATAATGAGATAATATAGTTTAGTGTCGATTTTACTGGGCTAGATTCCAAGGTCTTTAGTCATTTTATTATTGTTAATATTGTTTAACAATAACACAAAATACAGCTTTGCTCACATTGAAAATAAAAAAGGCTCAAAGAGCCTTTTGTTATTGAATCATTATTAGAATATTAGCGAACCATCAAATATAAATTACGGTTTCCACGCACAATATTTAGGGCAAAAACACCTGTTTGCTCTTTCAATGTTTTCCTTAGCTCAGCTAAATTTTTGATTCCTCTACGATTAATTCCAATAATAATATCATCAGGCTTTAATCCAATAAATAACGCAGGGCTATTAGGCGCAACACTTGAGACTATGACACCTGGTCCTTGGGTACTGTTTTCAAGTTTACTACCTTGTAGCATAGGATGAATATTAGCTGCCGAGATATTGGTATTGTCTGCACGTTTGAGTGTTACTGAATAAATGATTGGCTTATCATTACCTCTAACGACTGTAAGCTTAACTACTTTTCCTGCGCCAATTGAACCAATTTTCCCACGCAACTCACTAAAAGATCGAATACTTTTTCCGTCGACATGGGTTATAACATCTCCAGCTTTAATGCCCGCCTGGCTTGCGGCAGAATCAGGTGTTACTTGCTCGATAAAACCACCTTGAATGGTACTTAACTCCATTGCTTCTGCAATATCACTATTGACACTTCTACCAGAAACGCCTAATACACCACGACGTACTTCACCAAACTCAATAATCTGGGTGACCAGATTTTGAACCATGTTACTTGGTATGGCAAAGCCAATACCAACATTGCCACCGTTTGGTCCAACAATAGCAGTATTAATACCGATTAACTCACCACGTAAATTAACTAAGGCACCACCAGAGTTACCACTATTTATTGCTGCATCCGTTTGTATAAAATCTTCGTAATTTTCAATATTAAGTCCACTCCGTCCTAAAGCACTTACTATACCCGAAGTCACAGTTTGTCCAAGTCCAAAGGGACTACCAATTGCGACAGCGAAATCACCAACACGTAAGTTGTCAGAATCAGAGAATTTCATTTCAATTAAATCTTCGGCTTCAATTTGTAATAAGGCAATATCACTAGCTTCATCAGCACCAATTTTTTTTGCTGTTAATTGTCGACCATCTTTGAGTGTGATCAATATCTCATCGGCTTCAGCAACCACATGATTATTGGTGACCAGATAACCCTCTTTAGCATTAATAATGACACCGGAGCCTAAACCTCTAAATTGCCGCCCTTTTGAAGGTTCACGACGTGGATCACCAAAGAAAAACTTAAATGAATCAGGTGCTTGTTGTTTAACTTCATGAGTGCCTTTGACTGAAATAAGTACCACTGCAGGCGTGGATTTTTCAAGCATAGGGGCTAAGCTGGGAAGTGTTTGTCCAGCAATAGACAAAGGAATAGCAGCATAACTAGGTAAGCTGACAATGGTGATGCTACTTGAGATTAATGCGGTGCTAATTAAAACAGATAACTTGTTCATACTTAAGATAACTCCTTAAAAGAAAGTATTACAGGTTAACAGACTCGGTTATGAGCCTGTTAGTTCAGTCAAGGTTAGCCAGTATTTGTAACACTTTGTTTCGAGTCATCAAACAAACCGCTGGGATTGCCTGAATAATCAAGAGGTGCTTCGGTAATCACCTCCTTTGATTTTTTATTCCGTTTATCATGACGCAGGTTAACCGTCTCAGCTAATTGTTCTTGGGTCTCTCTTGAGAAAAAAGGTATGCTGTCAGGTGCAGGTGTTGCTTGCTGTAATAATTTGGTGCTATGTTCCATCTGTTGCATTGCCGATTTACAAGTGGTGTTCATTTGCTCAAGTAACTTTGTAGAACTATCTAAATGTTGGGCAACATCTAACTTATATTGAACCAATGCGGACTCACTTTGAGTTGCTTGTTCGGCAAGTTTTTGTTGTTCTTGATTAGATGAAGACAAATAACGATTAGCAAGAAAGCCAGTTAGACCACCGACGATAAAAACAATTATTCCAATTATAACACTCATATTTTAATATCCTTTATTTACAGACTATTTTTGATGAAACCAAAATCGAATTTTATTGTGCTTTTTTTTGATAAGTGCACATTAATACTATCGATTGTTATAATATAGCGCGCCTTGGGTACTTTATACAAAACTATCCATACATATTGATAAAAATTATCAATTTTTAAATTTTTTGTGAAAAATGGTTATAAAATGATTAAACTTTCTCCACTTCAGCAATACAACCTAGATTTAAAACGTGAAGATTTTTACTACGATGCTGCTCAAGAAAATGCGGTTAAACAACTGCAAAGACTTTATGAAGATTTAGAGAATAAACCTGTCGCAGTTTCAGGTTTTAAAAAAGTACTAAACCGTTGGAAAAAAGTTTATGCCAAACCTGAAGTGAAATCCATTAAAGGCCTGTATTTTTGGGGCGGTGTAGGGCGTGGAAAAACTTACTTAGTTGATACGTTTTTTGACTGTTTACCCTTTGAAAATAAGTCTCGCGTACATTTTCACCGGTTCATGCATAGAGTACATCAAGAATTAAAAAACTTAACCGGACAGTCAGATCCGCTTAAGATTATTGCCAAACGCTTTGCGCAAGAAAGCTGTATTATTTGTTTTGATGAGTTTTTTGTATCTGATATTACTGATGCTATGATTTTAGGGACTTTATTTGAGGAGCTTTTCGCGCACAATGTTATTTTAGTTGCGACCTCTAATATTATTCCCAATGAACTTTATCGTAATGGTCTTCAACGAGAACGATTTTTACCTGCGATAAAATTAATAAATGAACATACTGTAATTATTAATGTCGATAGCGGTGTTGATTATCGTTTGAGGATGTTGGAACAGGCTGAAATTTATCATTACCCTCTAGATGCTAAAGCAGATGAAAATCTTAAAGAATATTTTAATTGCTTATCGACAGAGCAGGGTGATAAAAATAGTGAAATTGAAATAAACAATCGTCAATTGCCCACGGTAGAAGTATCAGATGGCGTAGTGCATTTTAACTTTAGCGTATTGTGTGAAACTGCACGTAGTCAAAGTGATTATATGGAAGTTAGTCGCCTATATCACACGGTGTTACTGTCTAATGTTACTCAAATGGGTAGCGAAACAGATGATTCTACTCGCCGTTTTATCGCCCTTGTTGATGAGTTTTATGAGCGAAACGTGAAATTAATTATATCTGCCGAAGTACCGCTAGAAGAGTTATACAGTGGTGGGCGACTAACATTTGAATTTAAGCGTTGTTTGTCTCGTTTACAAGAAATGCAATCACATGATTACTTAGCCTCAAAGCATTTACCTTAATTTTGCTAGGTAAGTACAGGCTATCATTTAATTTATTGGTATTAATTACTATATGATTAAAAAATACAGGTGATCTTTAGGATTAACTTCTGTATAATCCGCGCTCCCTACGTTACAAACGTCTGTTGTTTTGATTTTCGTTAATGAAAAGCGCAGGCAGGACTCGATACTCGAAGGGGTAATTACGTAGTCTAAATTAACCGACATATTGTTGATTCTACATTATTGTAAATTTAATGATTTGTTATTGGTGTAACATTTTAAAATTTGGGTTTTTAAATGAAAACTTTTGTAGCAAAACCAGAAAGCGTTGAACGCGAATGGTTCTTAGTGGACGCCGAAGATAAAACTTTAGGTCGTATCGCTACTGAAATTGCAAGCCGTTTACGCGGTAAGCATAAAGCAGAATACACTCCTCATGTTGATACCGGTGATTATATCGTTGTTATCAATGCTGAGAAAGTAAAAGTAACAGGTAACAAAGCGAAGGGTAAAATTTACTACTCGCATACTGAATTCCCTGGTGGACTTAAGCAAATTAGCTTTGAAAAATTAATTGAAAAAGCACCAGAGCGCGTACTTGAATTTGCAGTTAAAGGCATGTTACCTAAAGGTCCTTTAGGTCGCGATATGTTCCGCAAACTTAAAGTATTTGCCGGCCCTGAGCATGCTCATACGGCTCAACAACCACAACCTTTGGAGTTATAGACAATGGCTGATAATCAATATTACGGTACTGGTCGTCGCAAGAGCTCTACAGCTCGTGTGTTTATGAAGGCTGGTAAAGGCGCTATTACAATTAACAAACGTGACATTTCAGTGTACTTCGGTCGCGAAACTGCACGTATGGTTGTTCGTCAACCATTAGAGTTAGTTGAAATGTTAGAAAAATTTGACTTTAATATCTCTGTCGTTGGTGGTGGTATTTCTGGTCAAGCTGGCGCAATTCGTCACGGTATCACTCGTGCATTAATGGAGTTCGATGAAACTTTACGTAGCGATTTACGTAAAGCTGGTTTCGTAACTCGTGATGCTCGTAAAGTTGAACGTAAGAAAGTTGGCTTACACAAAGCGCGTAAGAAACCACAATTCTCAAAACGTTAAGATATATTTTTATATCACATTCAAAAAACCGGCATCTGCCGGTTTTTTTATGCCTGGATTTATTTATCTATTTAATGATCCCTAGGGTGACATTGAAGGTATTGGTAGATGAAAAAGTCAGTATTACTTGGCTATCAAAAACAAGCCTTAGTTAGACAAGACAATAACTTTTCTATTTAGGATTTTAGTCAACAGGTAAGTCTTAAAAACAGTAAGTAAGATTTAACTAACATGAGTAATGAAAGTCTAGTTAAGCAAATCGTAAAGTGAGTGTAGACTGAAATATCTTAATATTGTTGTTAAAACTAGTATTAAATGATAATCACTAGCATTAACAAATCATCATCATCATTTTTTAATATTTTTTTTAACATTCATCACTTTCAAATAGCGATTTACCTTGTAAAAAACAGGGCATTTCTTTATGATCATGAAAATTTTTGTCGCTAGTTAACTAAACACTAATAAATCCATCCATTCTTTTAGATAAAAGGAATATATGGATAAAAATAGGTGGTTTGGTTTTAATTTTTAATTGGAGATTATGAATGAGCAATGCACCCGTTGTTAACGGTCGTCGACGCTTTTTAACTGCTGCTACTGCAGTAGTTGGTGGCGTTGGTGTTGCCGGTGTGGCTGTGCCTTTTATTGCTTCCTGGAATCCAAGTGCCCGAGCGAAAGCTGCAGGTGCCCCAGTAGAAGTTAATATAAGTAAAATCGAACCAGGTCAACTTATCCGTGCTGAATGGCGTGGTAAACCTGTCTATGTGGTCCGTCGTTCAGAGAAAACGATCAGTGATTTGACTAAACATGATAGTCAACTTAAAGACCCACAATCTGACGAACCTCAACAACCAAGTTATGCAACCAATGAACATCGTTCCATTTCTCCTGAGTTTTTGGTGGCTTTAGGTGTTTGTACTCACCTCGGTTGTGCGCCAACATACCATAAAGACGACTTTGAAGAAAAAGTTGAGGGTGTAACTGACGGATTCTATTGCCCATGTCATGGCTCTAAATTTGATATGGCTGGTCGTGTATTTCAAAGTGTTCCGGCACCACTAAACTTAGTGATTCCTGAGCATTCTTTCCCAACTGAAGGCACCCTATTAATTGGTGTCGGTCAAGGAGAAGTCTAATGTTAATGAACTTACTCACTTCTTTTATGGGCTGGTTAAATCAACGATTACCTGTGACTGATACTTGGAACAAACATATAGCTCAATATCCAGCACCAAAGAACTTTAACTTTTGGTACTTTTTTGGCTCACTAGCGATGTTAGTATTAGTGAACCAAATTGTTACGGGTATTTGGTTAACCATGAACTACGAACCTTCAGGTGAAGGAGCATTTGCCTCCATTGAATATATTATGCGTGATGTCGACTTTGGTTGGTTATTACGTTATATGCATTCAACAGGTGCCTCAGCATTTTTTATTGTTATATATATGCACATGATGCGTGCATTGATGTATGGCTCTTATCAAAAACCTCGTGAGCTGTTATGGATCTTCGGCATGTTGATCTTTTTAGTTCTTATGGCTGAAGCATTTATGGGATATTTATTGCCTTGGGGTAATATGTCCTACTGGGGTGCCCAGGTTATCATTTCCTTATTTGGTGCAATTCCAATTATTGGTGATGATTTAACGCTATGGATACGAGGTGATTATGTTATCTCTGGCGCTACGTTAAACCGTTTCTTTGCTTTGCACGTTATTGCTTTACCTTTAGTATTGGTTGTCTTAGTATTTTTACATATTCTAGCACTTCATGAAGTGGGCTCTAATAACCCTGACGGTATTGATATTAAAAAGCCTAAAGGTAGCGTTAAGCCTGAAGAGTTAAGTAAATTTACTTTTCATAAGCAGTACTCTGAAAAATACGATATTGTTGATGCCATCCCTTTTCATCCTTATTATTCTGTGAAAGATATTATGGGTGTTGTTGTTTTCTTAATTCTATTCTGCTGGGTTATGTTCTTTGCTCCAGAGGGTGGTGGTTACTTTATGGAAGCGCCAAACTTTGAACCGGCTAACGGTCTCAAAACACCTGAGCATATTGCACCTGTTTGGTACTTTGGACCTTTCTATACTATTTTACGCATTGTTCCTGACAAGTTATTAGGCGCTATTGCAATGTTTGGTGCCATTGTTATGTTATTTTTATTACCATGGTTTGATCGAGGCATTGTTAAATCAGTAAGATTCCGTAGTAAGTGGCATTTAGTTAATTTATCGCAATTCGCTCTTAGCTTCATCGTATTGGGTGTTCTAGGAACGTTACCGGCAACACCTGTTTATAATTTGATTGGTATAGTGGCTAGTTTTGGTTATTTTGGCTTCTTTATTGCGCTATGGTTCTACAGTAAGAATGAGAAGTGCAAACCTGTTCCAGAGAGGATTACAGACTAATGAAAAGATTATTAATTGCTTTATTTACTGTTATTCCCACTTTAGCATTAGCTGCAGGTGGAGGCGTTCCACTGGATGCTGCCAATAATGATTTAACCGATAAAGAATCACTTAAACGTGGTTTTGATTCTTACGTTAGTTATTGTTTAGGCTGTCACCAATTGCAGTATCAACGTTATAATCGGACCTTTGAAGACTTAGGTATTGACACTGCCGAAGGGTCAGACAAGTATTTACTCAACGGTCAAAAGCCAGGTGAGCATATTAATAATGCGATGCCAGCTAAAACAGCTGCTAAATGGTTTGGTGTTGCACCACCTGATCTTACTTTAGAGGCTCGCTTGAAATCCCCTGATTGGATTTATTCTTATTTACGTTCATTTTACGTAGACAATGATCGTCCTTTTGGTGTTAACAACACTATTTTTAAAGATGCAGGTATGCCTCATGTTTTACAAACACTTCAAGGTGTTCGTACTATGGATGAAAATGGCAACCTAACACCGGCAACTGGTGGTACAATGACGGCTGAAGAATATGATGACTTTGCCCGTGATTTAACCAACTTCTTTGAATACGTTGGTGAGCCAAACAAGCTAGAACGTGAAAGCTTGGGTTATTGGGTAATTGGCTTCTTATGTATTTTGTTTATACTTTCTTATTTACTTAAGAAAGAATATTGGCGAGATGTTCATTAATAACATCGTGATTTACATATAATTTTGGGATTATTGGCTATTAAGTATTATGCTTGTAGTGAATAGTCCCTTTATCAGTTTATTAGATTTTAAAAGTTTTAATTGGAGGCAATATGGCCGTAGCAGCAAACAAACGCTCTGTGATGAATTTATATTCCCATGCAGATGATATGTATAGTCATCAAACACGCATAGTATTAGCAGAAAAAGGTGTTGGTGTAGACATACACTTAGTTGACTTGGCAAATTTGCCAGAAGATTTATTAGATTTAAACCCTTATGGCACAATTCCAACATTAATTGATCGTGAATTAGCTTTATATGAAGCCAGTATCATTATTGAATATTTAGATGAGCGTTTCCCTCATCCACCATTAATGCCTGTTTATCCGGTATCTCGTGGTCGTAGCCGATTAATGATGTTTCGTGTGGAAAATGATTGGTACAGTTTGGCTAAAGTTATTTTAACAGGCAGTGCTGAAGAAGCTGACAAAGCTCGTCAAGAGCTTAAAGAAAGTTTGTTGAGCGTGGCACCGATATTGAACGAAGCCCCTTATTTTATGAGTGAAGAGTTTAGTTTAGTCGATTGTTATCTTGCACCGCTTTTATGGCGTTTACCTGCCTTTGGTATCGAACTTACTGGCCAAGGCTCAAAAGAGCTGAAAACTTACATGTTACGGTTGTTTGAACGTGAATCTTTTCAAGCGTCACTAACTGAAGAAGAACGTGAATTACGCATGAACTATACAGCGTAATGACCACTGAAATGACGTCTAATAAGCCTTACCTAGTCGGTGCTTATTATGATTGGATATCTGATAATGAATTAACTCCTTACATCGTTGTTGATGTAAGTGTTTATGGTGTATTAGTCCCCATGGCCTATGTTAATGATGGTCAAATCACTTTAAATATTGCTTCTTCTGCCCTAGGTGGTTTTTCTATGGGGGAGCAGGCAATAGAGTTTAGCGCTAGGTTTGGTGGTAAACTTGAGCATATGACTGTTCCCTACGGTGCAATTGCAGCTATATATGCTAAAGAAAATGGTGTGGGAACATCTTTACCAATTGAACATCCTATCGACATTAAAGTGAGTGATGAGGTTGAGTCAGCTAAGTTAGTTAAGCCAACAAAATTAACCAGTGTGACCTCTGTTTCTTCAGTTAAGATAAGGACTGAGGACGAGAAAATCAAATTACCCAGTAAGAATAAAAGTAAAGCAAGTTTGAAAATCATTAAATAATTTGATACTTGCTGTCATCCCCCTTAGTGCCAATTACACTTAAGTAGCATAATTACTTTGTGTGGTTGGTTCTATATTCAAACGCTAAAAAAACTCGGCTTACACCACTAATATTACGGGCTATCGCAACCGCTTCATCAGCTTCATTATGGCTAACTAACCCCATCAAAAATACCTCGCTGTTTTCAGTGACCACTTTAATATTTGTTGGCGTTAATTTATCACTACCCAAAAGAGCACTTTTAACTTTTGTCGTCAGCCAAACATCATTACTTCTGGTTATTACTGAAGTTGGATGACCAATTCTGATCTGGTTATGAACCTGAACAACACCTTCAATAGTAGTGACCTCTTTTATTGCCATATCTCGTAAATCTCGAGTAGGGGCTTGACCGATAATTAATAGAGCCCCATTGATAGAAATAAAGTGTAGGTTGGTTTGTGTTTCCAATACTTTATTGTTCGTGATTTTTCTATTGATATTATATTCGATTTTTTGATCAGTAAACTGCTTGCTAATGGTGCGATGATCGGTAGCTAGGCCAATACAGCCTTGGAGCAGGCTACAAAATATAATAGCGAATAATGTTATTGGGATGTGTTTTATTATCATAAGAGTCATACGTTTTTGTTAATTGTCTTGGGGAAATAAAGTGGTGTCAATTATTTCACATAAAGTATGAGTAATTAATAAATGTACTTCATGAATACGAGACGTACGTGAAGAGGGAACGCGTATTTCGACATCATTTTCACCAAGTAAACCAGCAATATCACCACCATCCTTGCCAGTTAAAGCGATAATAGGCATATCACGAGAGACGGCTGATTCAATAGCTTTAATAACATTCTTAGAGTTCCCACTGGTTGAAATAGCGAGTAAAACGTCACCACTGTTACCTAGTGCACGTAACTGCTTAGAAAATACATCATCAAATTGATAATCATTAGCGATAGATGAAAGTGTCGATGTATCTGTCGTCAATGATAAAGCGGGTAGACTAGGACGCTCTGTTTCATAACGGTTCAACAACAAAGAGGAGAAGTGTTGTGAATTACTTGCTGAACCACCATTACCACAAGTGAGTATCTTGTTACCCGATAGTAAGGACTGCACAATAATCATACCTGCATGTTCAATTGAACCTGCGAGCAATTCACTTGCGGCGATTTGATTCTGAATACTTTCAGTAAAATTACTTTTGATCCTTGCTAACATAAAAAGTTAGACTCCATTAAAAAGCGTTCTTAAGCCAGGTTATCAGTGGCATTGAATGATTATCTTTATTCCCTTGCAGGGCAACAACATCAAATCTACAGGGCGTATTATATGCGTTTAATCCATGTTGTTGCAGATAATATTTGGCTGTTTTATGTATTTTTTCTATTTTTTTGGAAGAAATAGCTGAAATAGCGCCACCAAAATTAGTATTTGTACGATATTTTACTTCTATAAAGACCAAAGTATCCTGTTCTTGCATAATCAAGTCAATTTCTCCTAGTCGACTATGAAAGTTTTGAGTTATATACCTTAATCCTTGTCGGGTTAAATATTGACTCGATATGTTTTCATTAATTTGGCCAACTTCATAAGTGGTTAAGGGTTTGTCTATCATATTTAATCGTCCTTGATTGAATTGTCGTTGGTAAAACTAATGCATTTTAATTTGTTTAACCTTATTCTTACGATATTGTCCCCAAATCAAATTACGAGTTAACACATTATCATTATCAAGCTTTAATACACCCGTTTGACCATAGTGTCTGATGTAGCTTGATTGGTGCATCAAAGGGATTTTATTAGATAATGATAAGCTATCATAGCCCATGGCAAATATCCGTTCCAAGCTATCCGTACGTTTAGGCCATAAAGAGTTACTTAACTTTGCAAGACGATTATTTTGTTGTTCTGACTGAAGAAGCCAGGGGATTTCGGTAAATATCAAACCAGTTAAATCGCGGTTATCACTTTTATCACCATTGACACTATGACTCAATGAACTAGCAAATACCGGTATAACAGAGGAAAATGGACTAGTATTTACATCAATGTAAGGTTTAAGTAATTTAGTTTCTGCAGGATTAGCCACCAAGTAAATCATATCAATATCTCTACGGTTACGTAATTCTGACTTAACCTTTTCATTAAATAAACTTTTGATTTTTATTATTCTTTGCTGAGAGTTAGTGACTTCTAGACTTGATTTTAAATCGATTTGCATCTTAGTACCTGGATTAAAATAAATAATTTCTGGAACTTGTCCTCTTATTTTTTGCCATTTGTTAATGAAAGACTCTGCAACACGACGACTAATGTTACTTTTAGATGCTAAAATCAAAGGGTGTTTATAATGTTTTTGGCTTAAATTTGCAGCCGCTTGTATAGCTTCATCTTCTCTTCGCATTGAAAATGCAACTTGATGGGGTTTTAGTTCCAAATTTTCTGGTAGATTGAGTAATAGGGTTGGTACCATTAATCCTTGTTGGCTAAGATATTCATCGACATGGTTTTTAAGTAAAGGGCCGATAACAAAATTAATTTTGTTATCAGTGAATATTTTATTAAGCGTGTCCATTGATATTGTATTTTCATCAATAAAATGTAGCTTTCGGTCAGTGTTTTCTTGATAAGCGGCAAGTATACCTTGTTGTGCGGTAAGGCCAGCTATTTTTTGATTACCCGATAAAGGTAAGATAACTGCAATATTATCTATACTAGAAACAATCGTTTCTGAACTCTCTCTAAGGCTTGGGATAATAATATTGGCTAAATGACCATTATTTTGTCGTTGCCATTGGTCAAGACCCCGATTAAACTTTTTTGTATTGGTTCCTAGCTTGTGAGCTAACGATAACAATGTCTGCCAGCCTTTAAAATCTGGTGAATCCATTATGGTAAGTTGTTTGATTTGCCAAGATGACAGCTGACTGAGCGATTGCCATAACCACGAGACATCACTGTCAGTAACATTTGATTCTAAAGATAGAATTCTAAGTTGAGCATCAATAACTAAAAGTGTTAAAGATTGCCTTTCAGCAATTAATTTGACGAGATTATAATAGGGAATTGAATGCACCAGTCCATAATCGTTATGAAGGGTACTCATTATTGCTAGTTGCTCTTTGGCTAATGAAAAATAGCCTAATTGTTCTAAGCTTGCTGCTTTAACCAAGTTTATTTGGTACAAGAGCACTAACTTTTCATTATCTATAATAGTATTAGCTGCTAATTTTTGGTTAATCGCTTGGCAAAATCTTTGATTGACGTCATCATCAAATTTTGCTGTTACAAGCACGCAAGTTTGATTCGCTAACCAAAGGGCTTGGTGCACTTTTCCTTCTACTAATAATTGCTCACTTGCTAGCGTTAACATAAGTATAGACTCACTGACTGGTGATGCCTTTGCTCGGTTAAGGTAATCATTTGATGTTATATTGATTACTTGATCTGTTTGACTAGCTATAGTTTTTTCAGTTTGTGTCTCTGTTTTTGTTGTCGTACAGCCAGCCACTAAGCTGACGATAGTAATGGTAAAAAGTAGAGGTTTTAATGAAAATTTGAAATTAGTTAGCATATCAGGGAAAAAATCCATGCATTTAAAGTTGAGTATGGGTTTATAATAGACTTCATTAACAAAGGTCACAACAAAAGTAAGCTAAAATGACAGAAACTCAGGTAAATTCAGGTACTTTATACATAGTTGCCACCCCAATTGGTAACTTAGGTGATATTAGCCAAAGAGCTATTGATATTTTGTCTCAAGTAGATGTTATTGCATGTGAAGACACACGCCATACTCAGCGGTTATTAACAGCCTTTGCGATTAAAAATAAAACTTTATCATTGCATGATCATAATGAGCGTCAACGCCAAGATCAAATCGCATTGATGTTGCAAGAAGGTAAAAGTATTGCCTTAGTTTCTGATGCGGGAACACCGTTAATTAGTGACCCTGGCTTTCATTTAGTTCGCCATTGCCGGCAGTTAGGTTTATCGGTTAGTCCTATTCCTGGTGCTTGCGCTGTTATTGCCGCCTTATCGAGTGCAGGACTGCCGACAGATAGGTTTACATTTGAAGGGTTTTTACCCTCCAAGTCGGGTGCACGACAAGCCAAGTTAATTGAAATTAGTGAAGAGCCTCGTACTATGGTGTTTTATGATGCGCCACGACGTGCAATCGATACGATAAGTGATATTGTTAAAACCCTTGGTGGTGAGCGATACGTAGTGATTGCTAGGGAGTTAACAAAAACATTTGAAACCATTCACTCCGATAGCGCTGAAAATTTACTCACTTGGCTATTACAAGACCCAAACCAACTTAAAGGTGAAATGGTTCTTATTATTGAAGGCCATAAGTCTTCAGCCGAGGATATACCATCACAAGTGGCCGCAACTTTAAAGTTACTTGTTGATGAGCTACCACCTAAAAAAGCATGTGCTATTGCTGCACAAATTTATGGTGTCAAGAAAAACACCTTATACGAGCTTGCTTTGTCTTTAAAGAATAAAGAATAAACTATTTAATCATCAGGTCTATAATATTAAGTGGAATCAATATTTTCCTGAAATTAAAGAGTGTTTGCTAGCGCTTTTAGCCAGATCAAAACAGCAGCCTAAGCTGCTGTTTTAATCGAGAGGTTAATGTTAATTAAATTGGAGAGTTATTAAGCAGAAACGTATAGCTCTTCAAAAACATAATCTAAAATACCCATCGCTGCTTTTCGACCTTGATCAACGGCGGTGACAACTAAATCTGAACCAAGCACCATATCACCTCCCGCAAAAATATTAGCGTTACTAGTTTGCAATGCAAATTGAGAGTTCTCTACGGCAACCACTCTGCCACGACTATCAAGTTTAACACCTGCATCTATCATCCATTGTGGCGGGCTAGGCAAGAAACCAAAAGCGATAACTACTGCGTCTGCTTCCATTAAAAACTCACTGCCTTCAATAGGTTCTGGATTTTGTCGTCCATTAACATCTGTTGGACCTAATTGAGTCTTAACAAACCTAACGCCAATTGTTTTTCCATTATTATCTACTTCGATATCAAGTGGTTGAATATTAAATTTAAAATTAACACCCTCTTCTTTGGCATTTTGTACTTCTCGAGGTGAGCCCGGCATATTGGCTTGATCACGTCGATAAGCACAGGTAACATCTTTAGCACCTTGTCGAATTGATGAGCGCACACAATCCATAGCAGTATCACCACCACCAAGTACAATAACTGTTTTGTCTTTAAAACTCACATAAGGTTTGACACTATCTAATTTTTCTTCGCCTTCTTTGTTAGTAATGCCCATTAAATTTTGGGTGTTACCAATTAAGAAGTCCAGTGCGTTATAAACACCTGGAGCACTTTCATGTTCAAAACCACCTTTCATATCGGTGTAAGTGCCTAATGCTAAAAATACAGCATCGTACTCATCGCTGAGTTTTTCAAAGCTAATGTCTTGGCCAACATTGACGTTGAGTTTGAACTCTATACCCATACCTTCAAATATTTTTCGGCGACGAACAATAACGTCTTTTTCTAACTTAAATGCAGGTATACCAAAGGTTAATAGGCCACCAATCTCAGCATGTTTGTCAAAAACAACAGCATCAATCCCATTACGAGTTAATACATCGGCACAGGATAAACCAGCAGGACCTGCACCAATAACGGCGACACGTTTACCTGTTTTAATGACGTGTGATAAGTCAGGCGTCCAACCTTGATCAAAGGCTGTATCAGTAATGTATTTTTCAATATTCCCTATGGTTACTGCACCAAAGTCTTCATTTAAGGTACAGGCTGACTCACATAATCTATCTTGTGGACAAACACGGCCACACATCTCAGGTAGGCTATTGGTAGAATGACATAGCTCAGCAGCCTCAAATATTTTACCTTCAGTAACGAGTTCTAACCACTGTGGGATATAGTTGTGTACTGGACATTTCCATTCGCAATAGGGATTGCCACAATCTAAGCACCGATCTGCCTGACCTTCACTTTGGTCTTCACTTAACGGTTGATAAATTTCAACAAAATCGATTTTACGTTGAGAGATCGCTTTTTTAGGCGGGTCAATACGTTTTACATCAATAAATTGATAAACATTTTTACTCATCTTTTTTTACTCATTCAGTTTGTTACTAACGCCTAGGCTAAAAGCCTATTGTTCATTTTTTTGTATAAAAGCAAACGCTGCTATTGTGCTTGTACACGAAGTTCAGCAGATGAACGGCTGCGATGGCCTAATAATGTTTTAACGTCAGTTGCTGTTGGCTTTATTAATTTAAACAAAGGTGCGAATTTATCAAAATCTTGCAAAATTTCTTGCGCTCGGCAGCTGCCTGTTTCTTCAAAATGATTATTGATGATGCCACGTAAATGTTCTTGATGAATCATTAAATCCTCAATGTCTAATAATTCAATAGACTCTTTATTTAAACGAGAATCTAAATCATTAGCTTCATCTAATACGTAAGCAAAACCACCGGTCATACCGGCACCAAAGTTTATACCCACATCACCGAGTACGGTAACAATACCCCCTGTCATATACTCACAGGTGTGATCGCCAGTACCTTCAATTACCGCATGACACCCAGAATTACGAACAGCAAAACGTTCGCCCGCACGGCCACTTGCAAATAATTTTCCACCAGTAGCACCGTATAAACAGGTATTACCCATAATCATTGCTTCATGACTTTGATAGGCAACCCCTTTTGGTGGCTTGATAGTTAACTTACCACCCGCCATGCCTTTGCCAACATAGTCGTTAGCATCACCTGTTAGAATAATATTTAAACCGCCAGCATTCCAGACACCGAAACTTTGTCCCGCAGTTCCTGTTAAATGAATGGTAATTGGAGCCGTTGCCATGCCTTGGTCACCATGATGACGAGCAATCGCACCAGATAGAGAGGCGCCAACGGAGCGGTCAGTATTTTGCACTGAAAATCTAAAGTCACCACCGTTACTGTGAGTAATAGCGTCCAGTGTTACTGCTAACATTTCTTTATTTAATAACCCTTTGTCATAAGGATTATTTTCTTCCGTTTTATAAAGCGCGGTATTGTTACCTGCAATAACAGGCGCAATAATTGGTGATAAATCTAATTTCTGCTGTTTTGAACTAATCCCTTTAAGTGGTACTAACAAATCAGTACGACCAATGAGTGCTGTCAAGCTTTCAACACCAAGCTCCGCTAAAATTTGACGTACTTCCTGTGCAATAAACTTAAAATAGGTCATTACTTGCTCAGGCAGCCCCTTGAAGAACTTTTCACGTAACACTTCATCTTGTGTTGCAACACCTGTAGCACAGTTGTTTAAATGACATATACGGAGGAACTTACAACCTAGAGTCACCATAGGGGCGGTTCCAAAGCCAAAGCTTTCTGCACCAAGTATTGCTGCTTTGACAATATCTACGCCTGTTTTTAAACCACCATCAACTTGTAAGCGGACTTTATGACGTAAACCATTTTCAACCAACGATTGATGTGCTTCAGCTAAACCTATTTCCCAAGGACAACCGGCATATTTCACTGATGTTAGTGGACTTGCTGCTGTACCACCGTCATAACCAGAAATGGTTATGAAGTCTGCATATGCTTTAGCAACACCTGAAGCAATTGTGCCAACGCCTGGTCCAGAAACCAGTTTTACCGAAACTACGGCTTGCGGGTTTACTTGTTTTAGATCAAAAATGAGTTGAGCTAAATCTTCGATTGAATAAATATCATGATGTGGCGGTGGCGATATTAACGTTACTCCAGGAACTGAATAACGTAGTTTAGCAATCAGCGGTGATACTTTATCACCTGGCAATTGACCACCTTCACCAGGTTTTGCACCTTGAGCTATTTTAATTTGTAGTACATCTGCATTAACTAAATAGTGAGGTGTTACACCAAATCGGCCTGAGGCGATTTGTTTAATACGTGAATTTTTTACCGTACCAAAACGACGCTGATCTTCACCACCCTCACCAGAATTTGAAAAGCCGCCTAAACGGTTCATCGCAATGGCCAGTGCTTCATGTGCTTCAGGACTTAGTGCACCAATAGACATCGCTGCGCTGTCAAAACGTTTGAACATTTCGCTATCAGGTTCAACATCATTAAGATCAATCGATTTATTATCAGTTTTAAGGGCTAATAAATCACGTAACGTTGATACCGGGCGATTATTGACTTCATTAGCAAATTTTAAATAATCACTGTACTCACCGCTTTTAACTGCTGTTTGTAAATTAGTGACTACTTCTGGATTATAAGCATGGTATTCACCGCCATGAACATATTTTAATAAGCCGCCATGGTTGACTTTTTGATGAGGTAAGAACGCTTTGCGGGCAAGGTTAATAGTATCTTGCTCGATATCATCAAAGTCAGCCCCTTTGAGACGACTTGGAATTTCAGGAAAACATAGGGTCATAATGTCTTCGCCTAAACCAATAATTTCATATAAACCGGCACAGCGATAACTAGCGATGGTAGAAATACCCATTTTAGACAGTATTTTTAATAACCCTTTGTTGATACCGTCACGGTAATTAATTACGGCATCACGAGCGGTTAAATTAATTTGTCCTTGATCAACTAACTGTTCAACAGTTTCTAACGCCAAATAAGGATAAATTGCTGTTGCACCTAAGCCCAGTAATACCGCAAATTGATGTGAGTCTCTTGCTGACGCGGTTTCAACAATAATATTTGAATCACAACGGAGTTGTTGATCAACTAAACGTTTTTGTACTGCTCCAACAGCCATAGCGGCAGGGATAGGTAAAAATCCGGGAAGTATTTTTCTATCGGACAGTACTAAAATAACCGTGTTTTTGTTGCGAACAAGATCTTCTGCCTCATCACAAATACGAGTGATCGCCGTTGCTAAACCTTCTTTTTGATCATAATTTAATGTCAATGTATCACTGCGATAATGCTCAGGATCGAGCTCTCTTAGCTGCTTTAATCCGGTATACATTAGTATGGGTGTCTCAAATGAAATACGGTCGGCGTGTCCAGTCGTTTCATTAAAAACGTTATGCTCACGGCCAATACAAGTACCTAGTGACATAACGTATTTTTCCCGTAAAGGGTCAATAGGTGGATTAGTCACTTGAGCAAATTGCTGGCGAAAATAATCAAAGAGAGTACGAGGTTGGCTAGAAAGTACTGCCATCGGTGTATCGTCACCCATAGAACCGGTAGCTTCTTGACCGTTTTCAGCTAACGTTTTTACTACTTGTTGAATTTCTTCATAACTGTAGTTGAACATTTTATGATACTGAGATATTTGATGGTCGTTAAATACACGTTTGCCAATTAACGAAGCGTCTAATTTAGAAAAAGGTACTAGCGTTCGAATGTTTTTATCTAGCCACTCACGATATGGATGACGAACTTTGAGCTCTTTATCAATATCAGTTGATTTGAAAATTTTACCTGTGTAGGTGTCTATGGCTAACATTTCACCAGGTCCGACTCGGCCTTTTTCAATAACTTCGTCTTCACCGTAATCCCAAATACCGACTTCTGAGGCAAGGGTAATAAAACCATCACGGGTAATAACATAGCGGGCAGGGCGAAGACCGTTTCTATCTAAGTTACAGGCAACGTGCCGGCCATTGGTCATGACCACTCCAGCAGGACCATCCCAAGGCTCCATATGCATTGAGTTAAATTCATAAAATGCTTTTAAGTCGTCATCCATCCGTGGGCTATTTTCCCATGCAGGTGGCATCAACAAACGCATCGCGCGATATAAATCCATACCGCCGGCAAAGAAAAGTTCAAGCATATTATCTAAAGATGATGAGTCAGACCCTTTTTCATTTAAAAAGGGGGCTGCGTCTTGTAAATCAGGTAGTAATGGCGATTGAAATCTATACGTACGAGCACGGCTCCATTGTCGGTTACCTTTAATGGTATTAATTTCACCATTGTGGGCTAAGTAACGAAAAGGTTGAGCAAGATGCCATTGAGGAGAGGTATTAGTTGAAAAACGCTGATGGAAAACACAAATTGCACTTTGCATGCGAATATCAGCCAGATCTAAATAAAAGTGCGGTAAGTCTACTGGCATCACTAAGCCTTTATAGATAGTTACCAAACAAGACAAGCTCGCTACATAAAATACACTATCAGTAATACGTTTTTCTGCACGGCGACGAGCCATGTATAAGCGACGTTCTAAGTCACGGTTTCGCCATCCTGCCGGTGCATCAACAAATATTTGTTCAATGGAAGGAAGATTGCCTAAGGCAATAGGACCCAAAACTGATTTGTCTGTTGGAACTTCTCGCCAGCCGACAATCGTTAATGTTTCACGAGACAATTCTTCTTCGAATATTTTTTTTGACAAGGTTGCCGCAATGGGGTCTGGATTTAAAAAAACCATACCAACGGCATATTTTTTACCTAGTTGCCAATTATTTTCTTCAGCAATTGAACGAAAAAAGCTATCAGGTTTTTGTAATAATAAGCCACAACCATCACCAGTAATTCCGTCAGCTGCAATACCACCACGATGCTGCATCCGATCAAGTGCTGAAATTGAGGTTTTTATCAATTTATGGCTTGTTTCGCCGTGTTGATGAGCGATTAAACCAAATCCACAATTATCCTTTTGGACGCTGTGATCATAAAGCTGCATAGACTATCTCCTAATAAAATATCAACTTGGATTCGGGATAATAAAAAGTAAAGTTATAAAGAAATGCATAATAACCCCGTATTAGTCCAAGAGGAACCTTCAAGATTAAACACTTGTTAACTAAAGGTCAATCAAAATAGAGTATTTACTCGTTGTTTATTTACATCATGTTGAGAATTGATTATTTTCTTAAATTACACGGGTTTAACTATGTAGCTTGATTTCATTGGGCTGTATGGTTTTTGTTATTGATTATTTAAATTCTTCATATGAAAAAATTATGTAATTTTACTACATAATTGGGTGACAACCCAAAAAGCGCTATTTTTTACATTATTAGTATAGTCTTTTTGATAAAGGCTGATAGCTTTTGTCGGTGACAGAAACAACAAAGGCTACAATAATGCAGCCTTTGATAATCGTTGATTGTTAGTAAATCACTAGGTGTTAAGGTTGATAACCACCAACAATACCTTTAGTCGTTATTGATACCGCATCGTGGGCATGAAGCGATTCAAGATGGTTTATTTTTAACCAAAAATCATCGTATTGCTCTGATAAGTTCATGGTGTGCTGTAATCGACGAGCCGCATCTTCACAAAACATTAAATTTTGGCCATTTAAGCGAGCAAATTCCTGTTCATCGGCTCTTTTAACTGCAGCCTGTACAGGTGTTTTTAATGAGTCTTCAATGGCATTAACTAAAGTAGTAATGGGGAAGTCTTTAACTCCATTACCTAATTTTACTTTGATCTCAGCAACCGAGCGTTGACTGTGTGGAGTCGCAACGATACCTTCTGTTGTGCCTAACCAATCATGAATAGCGCTTAAATCTGTTGGCTGTTCAGCAGAGAACTTATCCTGAAATGCTTGTTGAATTAACTGACGAGCCAGAGCTGCTGAGCAAGGACAGGTTGATGAATAAGGAACATCAACAGCTAATTCTATATCAAATATACCTTGATTAAGTCGACCCGTTATACTGACAGGGTAAGCTTTCCAACCCTGCTTCCCACTGACAAGTGATTTACGTCGCAGATGGTACTCAAAAGAGAATTTGACTTTCGCATTGTCACTTAAATCTTGATGCGAACTAATAAAGCCATCTAATAAAGTGACGAGCGATTGATAAGTTAATATATCGCCAGTCGACAATTCATCGAGTTGCAGATAAAGCCGAGACATATGAATGCCTTTAGCTTGTGGCTCTTTTAAATTAACAAAAGCATCTATATGAGCTGAAACCATGCGCTGCTCACCTTGAGAGGCAACCATCATGGGCATTTCAATATTACTCATACCGACCCAATCAAGTTTACCTTCAGTTTGAGCTGTGGTTTGATGGGCAATATCAGGCATTGATGTTGGCATTTTTACTCCGCTTTGTACATTATCTAGTTTCGTTAGATAAAAAAGAATATCTAAATTCAAGGGCGCATATTCTATCGTATTTTTAATAGATTTAATTAATATTATTTACATTTTAATTAAAAGACCTACTAGAAAGGGGAGGTATTTTGAACGAGAACGGATGTAAAAGCAATAGAATTGGGCGCTGCAGTTATATATTCGAGATTGCTATTAGTTATAGCCATTCGATTATTAACTATTGTCTTTAATTGACTTTGTTCTAATATAAAGAATAAATAAGATTAAAGTTAAGGTTAGCTTCTGTGAGTGAAAAATTATTGGACGAGAATTTGTTGTTAAGTTATCTAAAGGACTTGGGGAAAGATATCTTAAAACAAATGATTGATTTATATCAACAACAGTCACAAATTTATCTAGATGATATTAACCGATCTGTCATTGAACAGTCTTCTTCTGCATGGCAGGAGCATTGTCATAAAATGAAAGGCGCTGCCGGCAGTGTTGGTTTAAAATCTTTATATCGCTATCTAGTGACTATTGAAAAATCAGATGCGTCGAGTGAAGAAAAATTATCAATGGTAAACAAATTGTCCGAACAGAATGATGCCGGGGTCGCCGCATTTTTGATCTGGTTAAATACGGTCTAGTGTTTATATTTAAATATTACTCAACCGAGCCGACAAAACGATAACCTTCGCCATGAATAGTGTTGATAAGTTCTGGCGAACCGATAAGTGACTCAAAATGCTTACGCAATCGTCTAATAGTAACATCGACTGTTCTATCATTAGGTCGTAAATCACGGCCAGTCATCTCTTTAATTAATTGTTGACGAGTCACAATTTGACCAGAATGTTCAATTAATAATTTTAATGCCCGATACTCACCACGCGGAATAGCGATCATTTCACCGCTAGGAGAAAACATTTGTCTGGAGTTACCATCAAGCGTCCACTGATTGAACTTGATAACAGCCTTTATATTTTTTGGTTGGCCAATTCGGGATAAAATATTTCTTGCTCTAATGACTAACTCACGAGGATTAAATGGTTTGGTCAGATAATCATCGGCACCAATTTCTAAACCTAAAACTTTATCAATATCACTGTCACGGCCAGTTAAAAATATTAACCCTAACTCAGCATTCTTGGTTAATTCTCTAGCGAGTAATAAACCATTTTTCCCTGGTAGGTTAATATCCATTATAATTAAGTTAATAACATTATCACTTAATTGCTGATCCATACTTTCGCCATCTGTCGCTTCATACACCTGATAACCTTCCGCTTCAAATAAATGCCTAAGACTAAATCGGGTTACGTCTTCATCTTCTACGATAAGAATATGATATTGTTGCATATGAAACTTTCCACCAGTATGTCGTTTTTGATTTTATTATATTTTATTTTAGCCAAGTAAGTGGACAATGAATAATCAACTTACCGCTTTATAGTATCTAAGGTAATGTCAAATAACAATGTACCAAATTATAAATACTAGATTTTTATAGAAAAAGTAAAGTCTCAGCGTAAGTAAATCATTAACTTACACCGACGACGGAAGAACTTATTAATAAAGAGATTTTCTTTATTTTACTCTCTTAGTTAATTCTTTAAATCAAAATATTGTGTCATTAGATTAAAGATTGGAGGTAACTTAAGATGATTTAAGCCTCTTAAATCATCTTAGCTGGTATTCATTATTTAACTAAGCATTGATAAATTGTAAAACCGCTCTTTTTAGCAAGGACTTTACTTTTGCTAATAGCATTATCCATAATCTCTTGATAGCGTAAAAAACTGTTGGCAACTATGGTAATAGAGCCATTCTTGTTAATGTGTTTCTTGATATTCTTCAAAAAGGTTTCTGTTGCAAGATAATTAGTTTTAACTCCTTGATGAAAAGGAGGATTAGAGACAATATGCTGATATTTTTCAGTGACCTCAGATAAGCTATTTGATGGAAAAATCAAACCCGTTAAGCCATTTAATGCTAAGGTTTTTTCTGCAGAGCTTAATGCTAAAGCACTAACATCTAATAAGGATAAATGTATGTCAGGATAACGCTTGCCAATAAAACAACTAATAATGCCAGCACCGCAGCCGAAGTCCAGTACCTTATCACTAAGATTGTTGGGTAAATTACTTAATAAAACCCGCGTGCCAACATCTAAACCATCTTGACTAAACACACCCGGTAAAGAAGCAATAGTTAAACTGACATCTGCAATGGTTATTTGATAATGGTTAAACCAATCATCAAAATTAAACGGTTGATATTTATTATTAAATTGCCCAGAAAATAAAGTGCAGTGTTTTGCCGAATCGACTTTATTACAATAAGCCAATAGGCTAGTTGTCAGCTTTTGGCTAGATTTTATACCTGACTTATTTTCACCAACCAAAAATATTTGAGCATCAAGTGCTAATAAAGGGTTGATCATTGCGAGAGTATAGCTCAACTCGGCCTTACTTTTGGGAAAGGCAATTATCACTAAATCATGTTTAGTGTTTGTTTGGTAGTTACTAGTAAAAATACAGTTGACTTGTTGCTGATAACGTTGCTTTAAATGTTGATATACTTCAAAGTTTGTATTTACAGATGTTAGCTCTGCAGAGGGGTATAAAGCTAAATATTTTGCAATCAAATCATCACCAGGCATATTAATGAGTAGTGGCTTATTAGCCTCAAACAACTCGCTATTACGTAATAAAATTTGACTTGGATTGCTTAGTGACATGGTAGGCCTAACAGAAAAATAAAAATATTATATTTCAGGTGAATGACTTTATCGAAGACAATATTCTACTTGAAATTAGTAAGATAACCAAAGATATTATCAATACAAAGCCCAAGCGATTAAATACTTCTATCCACGCCCTTTAGGATATAACCTCCCATCCCAATTAAAGTTTACTAGCTAAGTAACAGAGATTAAAGCTGTCACTTTATAGGTGTTATTAAATGTTTTGGTACTTTTTAGTTGTCTTTAAACTAAACCATAGACAACTAAACTAGAGACAACTAAGCTATTAAAATTAATCTGCCACTCAATTTTAAACAACCATGAAAAAATAAAGAGGTAAGATAAAATCAGCACAACCAGTCTTTGGCCATGTAAAATAAATGCTAGTATAAAGGTGTAGTATGAACCAAGTTTCAAAAGAGTTAATGCATGTGGGTGAAATGGCCAGTGGCGCGCAACTTACTGTGCCAGTGTATCGTTTGAAAGCCTCAATTAATGTCGGACAACACAAAGGCCCTAGTGTTTATGTTCAGGCTAATATGCATGGAGCAGAAGTTCAAGGCAATGCCGTTATTTATCAATTGCTTGAATTATTAAAGACTCTAGATATTAACAGCGACATTACTTTAGTGCCCTATGCAAACCCCGTGGCCTGTAATCATAAAAATGGCGAGTATACCTTAGGACGCTTTGACCCTATTACCGGCGTTAATTGGAATCGTATGTATCACTTCGATGAATCTATGATTAAGCCGTTTGCTGAACACCATATTGGCTGTTCTGACAGTGAAATAGAATCAAGTTTTAAGCAAGCAATGCTAACCGATATTGAACAAAAGCTTGAACATAATATTTTTGGTTTAACGACTGGGCAGCGTATAGCCTATCAATTACAGCGTTTGGCACATCAGGCAGACTTAGTCCTTGATCTACACACAGGTCCTATTTCAAGTAAACACTTGTACTGCCCTGAGTATTGTCAAGACAGTGCTTATTATTTTGATATTCCACATACTTTGATAATCCCTAATGCTTTTGATGGTGCGCTAGATGAAGCTACATTTTGCCCTTGGTGGACATTACAAAAAGAGCTCAAGACGCTTGAACGGGAGCTTATTATTAATGAGGGAGATATAAATAAAGAAAGTTTTACAGTTGAATTGGGATCACAAGAACAAATTGATTTAGACGTTGCTCATCAAGATGCTTTGGGCATTTTAAGTTACTTAAATTTCAAAGGGGTATTAGCTGATCAACATAAAAATGATTTCAAACCACAATCGATGAGACGTTATGGCTGTTATTTAAAAGACTATAAAGCACTCTATTCACCTATGGGCGGTATGGTAGATTACTTAGCTGAATTTGGCCAACCTTTAGCTGCAGGAGAGCCTCTGGCGAGGATTTTACGCATGGATAACTACGGCGATGGCGATCCGCTCTACAATGTATCACTCGATCATCAAGTCTTACCTATTCTTCACTTTGCTTCTGCTAGTGTGAATCAAGGGACAGAGTTATATAAAGTTTTTAGTAAATTTTTCATCCTTTAACCTATTACTTTCTTCGCTTAAGGTTTTTGTAGTTATACCTTTCACTTACAATGACTCATCTTTTCCTTGCCCTTTATTCATTTGACATAAGAAAGGGCGTATCAACAGTATCTCTATTTCAACAACTTAATCAGAAGAGAACGGTCATTATTTATATTCAGAACCCAGAAATTAAAAAACGCTATTTTTTAACTTGATATAGTTTCATAAAATAAATGCTTGCATCATAACTGTGCCATGAGCAGTTATTTTTCCCAGAAGTGGTGCATTTAAGCTTTATTTATTAGAGTGCTATTTGTATCTAATTGAAAAATAAGATTAAAATTTAATGGCTTATTTTGTGCATAACAATGCCATCTTAAAAATAATAACTGCACTAAACTTGGGAAAATTATGTTTCGAATACTCTTAACACTCTTTTTATTGATGCCATTTGCTGCTTTTGCGGAAGCAGAGCAACTTAATGGTGCAAATACTGGCTGGATTTTAACGTCGACGGCATTAGTGCTTTTAATGACGTTACCGGGCTTAGCCCTTTTTTATGGGGGGTTAGTTAGAAAGAAAAACGTTTTATCTATTTTAATGCAATGTTTCGCTATCGGTTCAATTTCTTCAGTTTTATGGTTTGTTGTCGGCTATAGCCTTGCCTTTGGCGAAGGTAATGGCTTTATCGGTGATTTTTCAAAAGTGATGATGATGGGCATTACCCAAGAAACTTTAGCTGGGGACATCCCTGAAAGCTTATTTATGCTTTTTCAAATGACCTTTGCGATTATAACCCCAGCACTTATTATTGGTGGTTTTGCTGAACGTATGAAGTTTTCTGCTGTATTACTATTTAGTGCCTTATGGTTATTAGCTGTTTATGCACCGGTTGCTCATTGGGTCTGGGGAGGTGGTTGGTTAAGCCAAATGGGCCTTTATGATTTTGCTGGTGGTGTCGTTGTTCATATTACGGCAGGAACAGCGGCATTAGTGGCAGCGATGGTGATAGGACCAAGAAGAGGCTTTCCAAAAACACCGATGTTACCCCATAATTTAACTATGACAGTAACCGGTGCAGGTATGTTATGGGTGGGTTGGTTTGGTTTTAATGGCGGAAGTGCATTAGCTGCAAATGGTGATGCAGCCATGGCAATGTTAGTGACTCACCTTTCAGCGGCTGCTGGCACATTAACTTGGGCAGCAATTGAATGGCGTAAGTTTGGTAAAGCCAGTGTGTTGGGTGCAGTTACAGGAATGGTTGCAGGTCTTGGTACTATTACACCAGCCTCAGGCTTTGTTGGTCCAGGAGGGGCATTAATTATTGGTGTTTCAGCGGGTTTTGTATGTTTTTATGCAACGGTTTACATTAAACAACAGCTGAAAATTGATGACTCACTCGATGTATTTCCTGTACACGGTATTGGCGGTATATTAGGGACATTTTTAGTGGGTATATTTTCAGCAACGTCTTTAGGTGTTTTTAGTGGTTTTGGTTTTGCTGAAGGATTAACATCAATCACTGAGCAAGTAAGCGTTCAGCTTGTTGGTATAATATCAACATTAGCTTATACCGCACTGATGACCTATCTATTACTAAAGCTTGTTGGGATTTTAACTCAAGGTCTTCGTGTCAGTGAAGAACATGAGTTGAGCGGTTTGGATCAAGTGGATCATGAAGAGTCGGGTTATAATTTATAAATATGGTTTATTTAGTCACGTTTATTAATGTGCTAACAATACGCTTCGTTTTTTGTTTTTTTGTAGATAATGGCTTCTTAGCTTTTATCTAGAAATATTTATTGTGATAATATAACATATGTTATATTATCACCTTAATGAATAACACCGCCTACTTTCCTAACAAGTACTTATCAAAAATTAGCTTAATATTGCTATTGGCTTGCCTGTGCTCATTTGCTAGTCATGCTCAGCATGTTGATTTAGTCTTAGATTTTAACGAAACGCAGCAGTGTCCGTTGTGTCAAAATATTATTGATTCCCCGCCTGATTTGTTATTATCTGTTTTACCTCAATCTATTTGTTATGATTTTTTAGTTAATCCAGTTGTTTCGTGTTGTTTTACTCCTTCAGCCTACCCAAGGCCACCTCTTAGAGCCCCTCCACTTTATTGATTCATCGGTTTACAGGCCTTTGCCTGGTGTTTAAACATTCATTCAATAAATTTAGGTATCATTATGCAATTTCATAAAATTGTGGCCGCATATGCGTGTTCCATAATCGTGTCGAGTACTTTGTTAAGCCAACAAGCTCTTGCACAAAAAATTTCAGGTAAAATAATTAAAGAAAATGGTGAGTCACTCCAAAAAGTCAAAGTCGCTAACTCGGTCGATAAACAGGTAGTTTTTACTGACAATCAGGGCCGTTTCACCCTTGATAATGTCAGTGAGGGCACTGTTGAATTACACATTAGCGAAAAAAACTACAGCCATGTTAGCCAAAGGGTTGTCGTTAAAGATCAGGATATTTCAAATATAGTCATAGAGTTAAATCCAACGGTAATGGACATTATTGATGTATATGCGACTCCGTTTCATGCATCCGCTATTGAGTCGGCAATACCTATCAACGTTCTTTCCAGTGATGAACTCAGATTAAAACAGGCGTCAACCTTAGGTGAAACGTTAAAAAATGAAATAGGAGTTCATTCTACTTATTATGGACCTGTTGCAAGTAGCCCCATTATTAGGGGCTTAGACGGACCTAGAGTATTAATTACTCAAAATGGTTTAGATGCTGGTGATGCTTCTCGAGTGGGTCCTGACCATGTGGTAGCTTCGGAAACCTCAACGGCAACACAAATTGAAGTGCTACGCGGCCCTGCTACCTTATTTTATGGCAGCGGTGCAATTGGTGGTGTGGTCAATGTAGTTGATAATCGTATTCCTACATCAACAGATACTGAATTTGAATGGCTGCTTCAACACAGTAGTGTTGCTAAAGAAGATCAAGCATCAATAAGTATGCAGACAGGTAAAGGCAACGCCGCTTTTCATCTTGATGGCTTCTGGCGAGAATCTGATGATTATAAAATCCCCGGTGCTGCCGAGCTTGTCCATGACGATCATGAAGAAGATGAGCATGAAGAAGATGAACATGATGAACATGATGAACATGATGAACATGATGAACATGATGAACATGATGAAGAAAATGAAGCTCTCGGTACTTTGGCAAATAGCGCTTCTAAATCACAAGGTTTTACTTTAGGTACGAGTTATCTTTTTGATAATGGCTATGCTGGAATTTCTTATGGTTACATGACTCGTCAGTATGGTATACCTGGGCATGGACATCATGAAGAAGAGCATGAAGGAGAGCATGAAGGAGAGCATGAAGAAGAGCATGAAGGAGAGCATGAAGAAGAGCATGAAGGAGAGCATGAAGAAGAGCATGAAGAAGGTGTT
>CAWVSL010000013.1:0-61615 GCA_963933115.1 uncultured Colwellia sp. | reverse complement strand
TGGTGTGCTTAGACAAAGATAAACGCTTGCAACCTATTCCAGATGAAATTTTAGCCTAAGTTTGAGAAGAGTGTGTAGATCGATTTTTTATATCAATAGTAATACCATCAAGGTTCATTATAATAATGAATGTTGGTCTGGTGGTTTTTTAAGTGAAGAGCAACTCGATAAAAAAATAAAATTAGAGCGAAAGGAAAAAAAATGAACAATATTAAATTACTTGGTGCTGTTATTATTTCATTATACTTTACGACATCTGCTTTGGCATCTGATGATCAACGATTAAGTCAGGCACTAGAAAACTGTACAAAACAAAAAGATAATTTAGTGCGTTTAGGGTGTTTTGATCAACTTGCTGAAAATCTGACATTGACTGAAAACTTAATAATAACACCATCAAATGAGCTTCATCGACATCAAGTAGATAAAAAAGAAATACCACCGATGGTAAGTGACCCATCCAAAAAGGTAGCTTCATTTGCGAAAAATCACTTGAAAAAAATCGCTGGAAATAAAGCTGAAATATCAAATGAAATAACAGCCACTATTATTCAAGCTAAAAAAATGTTGCGAGGACAGTGGCAAGTGTCCCTTAATAATGGCCAAAAATGGCAACAAAAAGATACGGTATATTTGAAGTTAACTTCAGGTGATGAGGTTATTTTAGAAGAAGGCGCTTTGGGGGCTTTTTACTTAAAAAAACTAACGAGTAATAGGCGTATTCGTGTAAGACGAATTTTGTAGTTAGTCAGTTTTTGATTAATAATGATACCATTTTGGGCAAAACTACCCAAAGATGATGAGCTGTTCTTAAATAAAGAGCATTATTATTGGAGTTTTGTGCATTGCCAATAAGTAGAATAATGCACAGAGTGAACTTATTGATTTTAATGTAATTTAATATTGAGTGCCCTTAAGCCTAAGTGAGGGTTAATGTGATGCTTATACTTTAAAAGATAAACTCAATAGTTAATTTTCTATCGCTTTAGGGTATACTTCCCGACTAGGTTTTTATTAGGACTTTCCGTTGTTAGCACTTATTCGTATTATTTTCATTACTTTAGCACTTGTTGTTATATGCGTTTTGGCTTGTGTTTTTAGCATATTACAGCCATGGAGCCGCAATAGAGCTTTTTTTACTTCAAGAACTTTAAGTAAGTTGGCTAAATTATTAGGCTTAGAGGTTGAAGTTAGGTTGGCTGAGTCGGCTACAAATATTGGACCAGCAGTTTATGTCGCCAATCATCAAAGTGGTCTTGATATGTTTACTATTTCTAGCGCTGTTCAACCTAATACGGTGACAGTCGGTAAAAAAAGTTTAAAGTGGATTCCATTTTTTGGCCAAATGTATTGGTTAACAGGCAATATTCTAATTGATAGAGCCAATACGAATAAAGCAATGGGTACAATAACCCAGACCGTTAAAAAAATTAAAGACAAAAATTTATCTGTTTGGTTGTTTCCAGAAGGAACTCGCAGCAACGGTCGAGGTTTGTTGCGTTTTAAAACTGGAGCCTTTAGAACAGCTGCTGAAGCCGGTGTTCCTATTGTACCTGTTTGTTCAAGTAACTTGCATGGTGCGATAAAATGGAATCGATGGGATAACGGTAGAGTCATTATTGAAATTTTACCGCCGGTCTATTGTTCTCTTGAGAATAAAGATAACGTTAGAACGGTTGCCAATGATATACATACCTTAATGTCTGATAAAATTGAACAATTGAGTATTGAGACTGGAACATCACTTAACAGCCATAAGTCAAAAGAACAGGAAAATGTATAAATGAATAATGAAGAGCAATTACAACATTGGTTAGCCCATACTCAAGCCCTTATTAACGAATTAGTCGAAGATGGTACTGATGAAGAAGTTCACCATACCATTGAACATCATTTTGCCAGTAGTGATTTTAACTTACTAGAACAAGCCGCGATAACCGCTTTCAAAATGGGCTATGAAGTTGAGGAGCCTGAAGAAGCTGAACTTGAGTCAGGTGAAAAAGTGTTTGCTTTTGATATCAGTACTGAACAAGCCCTTGATGTAGAAATAATTTTCGATGAAACAAAAAAAATGATCGAGCTAGCGAAATTAACGCATGTTGATTATGACGGTTGGGGTACATATTTTGAAGAGTAATCACAATACTTTTTAGTGATGACTTGTTTGTATGGTGATTTTTTAGTGTCGTTATTTAACCACTCGACTCTTCAACAATTATAGGTACCTAGCTGTTTACTCGCCCAAAATTTTTGAGTTGGAACAAACTAACCCAACTCGCTAAAGATAAAACTCATTAACGCCTCAATACTTTTTTGCCAATTAAGATAAATACATTGATAGACTCTCAATAGAATTGATAGGCGCTTATGAGATAGCTCAAAAAAGCTTAATAGACATTCTAATCAACGATATTTATGCGTTTTAGTTGATGACGTATTATCGATATTATCGATATTATCAATATTGGAATCGATGGTTCAACCTTGGGTCCAACAATAGCGACCCCAGCGTTAAAATAACGGGGGGAAAGAGTGAGTTTTCATTATTTTTCTAATGTTGATAGCGCTCAAGTTTTTGTAATACTTCAGCTGTTAAGCTTTTAATAACCAGGGTGTTTTAACCGTAATTTATGCGCTATTATAAAAAAGTAATGAGTCATTGCTCTCTTAAGTATACGTCTGTCATATAATATAATGTAGCAGTGAAACGGGGTAAACTTCCTTTTATAAAAGTTAACACTAGGAAAATATTAATACGGGTATGTTATGTTAAAGCGCAAGCAACAATATTTTTTAGGTATCGATGGCGGTGGTAGTAAATGTAAAGCTGTGGTTGTATCAGACGATAATATTATTTTAGGCACGGGTATTTCTGGTCCGGGTAATCCATTGCACGGCTTTGAACAAGCGACTGGCTCGATTATCGCCTCGGCTTTATTAGCAATAGAAGATTCAGGCTTAAAAGGTATTGCCCTTAACGACGTTATTGTCGGCGTCGGTCTTGCCGGTCTTAATTTACCGGTGTTATTTGATCAAATGTCAGCCTGGCAACATCCATTTAAACAACTATTTTTAGCAACTGACTTATTTATCGCTTGTTTAGGTGCTCACCAAGGTGGCGACGGTGCCGTGATGATCACTGGCACAGGTTCGTGTGGTTTCTCTTATGTGGATGGTCATCAATTTATCATTGGTGCACATGGTTTCCCACATGGCGATAAGGGCAGTGGCGCTTGGTTTGGCTTACAAGCAGCTAAACACGTTTTGTTATCCATTGACGGTATCCTTGCTCCAACAATAATGACTCATCGGTTGTTACAAGTACTTAACTGTAAAGATGATCTTGCTTTAGTTGAAGTTATTGCGGGGAAATCGGCTACTTTTTATGCGCAGCTAGCAAACTTAGTATTTGATGCCGCAGAACAAGGTGATGAGGTCGCTAACAATATCGTTGATGAAGGCGCAAGTTATATTAATCATATGGCTAAAACCTTATTAAGTAGAAATGTACCAAGAATATCTATGATCGGCGGATTAACACCAAGACTTAAACCTTGGTTAAGCGAAGAGGTCCGCAGTAAACTATCTGAACCGCTCAGTCCTCCTGAAATCGGTTCAGTGCTATTTGCTAGAGAGCAATTAGCCCTCTCAATATAAAAATTTTAGCCGTTGTTAATAGTGAATAAGGATAGTCTGCAATATGAGTCAAATTCGTTTACACGCCCAGCGATTTTTTGATGGTCAGCATTATAGTGATGGCCAAGTATTGACTATTGATAATGGTAAAATCCTTGCTATTGATCAAGATATTAGCCAAATTGATTATTATATAAAAGGTTTACTTGTCCCCGGTTTTATCGATTTACAGGTTAATGGTGGGGGAGGAGTATTATTTAATGATACTCCGTCGGTAGATAATATTAAATCCATCATCAGCGCTCATATTCAGTTTGGCACCACCGCTATGATGCCAACATTAATAACTGATAAAGTGGAGGTAATGGTACAGGCGGCAGATGCTGTTGCTCAAGCGCTTAAAGACAATGTTCTTGGTCTTTTAGGTATTCATTTTGAAGGCCCACATCTTTCTCTTGCAAAAAAAGGCGCGCACAGTGCTGAATTTATTCGTCCGATTACCGATGAAGAATGGCAAGTACTTGAGCGTACAGATATGGGTAAAATAATTGTTACCTTAGCGCCTGAAACTGTCTCAGTGGAAGATATAGCTCGAATGGTATCCCTGGGTATTAACGTCTGTTTAGGTCACACCAATGCAGATCATGCAACGGCCCAGAGAGCTTTAGGTGCAGGAGCTAGTGGCTTTACGCATTTATTTAATGCAATGTCACCTTTGCAAGGTCGAGCGCCGGGTGTCGTCGGTACTGCGCTGTTAAACGATCAAACAAGCTGTGGTTTAATTGTTGATGGCCATCATGTTGATTTTGCAACTTGCCAGTTAGCGATAAAAATCAAACCGACAGGGAGAATATTTTTAGTTACTGATGCGATGCCGCCGGTAGGGACTGATGACACAGAGTTTGCCTTTTTTAATCGAACAGTTCATTTATCAGAGGGTAAACTTACCTCAACCACTGGTGAGCTAGCAGGTTCAGTTTTAGATATGGCTTCGGCTGTACGCAATTGTCATCAAAAGTTAAATATCGTTTTAGAGGAAGCTATCCGAATGGCAAGTCAATACCCAGCTAATTATGTAAACGGTAATAATGATGAAGATTTAGCATTACTTAGGGTTGGTGCAGTGGCAGATTTTGTTGTCCTCAATGATAACATTGAAGTACAAGAAACATGGATTTCAGGTCAACAAGTTTTTCAAAAAAAAGCATGATTACTGATATAATCATGCCTCGTATTTATTGGCTATAATTACTCTTTTTCTCTTTAAGTGAGTCAGCAAGTTCTTTGGGCATATAGTTTTCATCATGTTTAGCTAACACTTCACTGGCATCGATTAAAAAACCACTTATTGAACCATCTTTTACTAACTTACCATTAGCCACTATTCCTTGACCTTCACGAAATAAGTCTGGCAGGATACCGTCATATTTTACGGTAACAACTAAATCATTATCATTAAAAACAATAGGCATTCTCATGTCAGCAAGTTTGAAGCTTACTTTTAAACTTTCATTATCACGATGCACACTGCCTGGAACGACTAAACCTCCAATCCGAATTCTTTGTCCTTCAATGGCTTTTATACCTGAGTCTTTTTTACCTTGGTGTATCTCAGTTGGTGCGTAGAATAAATCAATATTTTGGCTTAACGCATAAAGGACTAAACCAACAACACAACCTAAACCGATAAAAATAGCGGCAATTATGGTGAGTCGTTTTTTACGACGTGGATTCATGATAATACCTCGTTAGAATCATTCTCTTTTTTGATTTCACCTTCGGTATTATTAACTGAAGCTGAAGCTGAAATTTGCTGCTGACTTTGCTGTGAAGCAGCATTACGTAATTTTATTTCTCGTTTTTGGCGAGCGAGTATACGATCAATAACCGCTTTATTTTGCTTGTTACTGGCAATGACTAAAATAATTAATAACAGCGCGCTAATACCATAGGAAAGCCAAACATAAAAACCATACCCCCCCATCGCTAAAAAGGCGCTAAAACTATCAAATTGCATATTACTTATCCTCCGATACAGTTGTCGTTACGGGTATTACTGGAGGCAATAATAATTCTTTAACCCAAGGGCGCATTGAATTTCTTGATAATATTTCAGTCCTAAAGCGTATACAAATAACAACACTGATTAAAAAAGCAAAGCCTAAAAAACATATCAAAAATGGCCAAAACATATCAGCAGTCATCGAAGGTTTACCAAGCTTACTGACCGTCGCACCTTGGTGAAGGGTATTCCACCATTCAACTGAATATTTAATAATGGGTAAGTTAATCGAACCTACTAGTGTTAAAATCGCAGCCGCTTTACCTGCCACATTTTTATCTTCAAAGGCATTATGAAGGGCCATAACACCGAAGTATAAAAAAAGTAATATCAATTCTGATGTTAATCTTGCGTCCCAAATCCACCATGTGCCCCACATAGGCTTACCCCAAGCAGCACCAGTAATTAAGGCTATTGCTGTAAAGGTGGCCCCAACAGGTGCCATTGCCGATGCAGCAGCATCAGAGAGTTTTAATTGCCAAACTAGTGAGCAAAAAGCCGCGATAGCCATAGCAAAATAGATGCTCATCGAAAACATAGCCGCAGGTACGTGTATGTAGAAAATACGAAAACTTTCACCTTGTTGATAATCAGCGGGGGCAAAAATTAGCGCCCATACTAAGCCAATAGATAAAAATATTGCTGCAAAGGCGCTAAGCCAAGGCATGAGTTTACCCGTAAAGTGATAAGTGACTTCTGGGTTTGCATAAGGATGTAGCCATTTCCACATGATTAGTTGGTACTCACTTTTAATGCTGCGCCAACAGCAAAGGGGGCTAAGGTTAAAGAACCGAAAAGAAGCGCAGCAATTATAGCAAGTTGTCCGCTGTAAGGTAAGTTCATTGCTGCGGTATCTATGGCACTGGTTGCAAATATTAACACAGGAATATAAAGAGGCAGTATGAGTAAACTTAATAAGACGCCACCTTTTTTAATACCGACCGTTAAAGCAACGCCAATCGCCCCCAATAAACTTAAAACGGGAGTACCTAATAATAAAGTCAACATTAACGCACCATAACTGTTCTCATTTAAATGCAATAAAACGGCTAACAAAGGAGCCACTAAAATAAGCGGTAGTCCGGTTAATAACCAGTGAGCAATGATTTTACCCAGCACTAAAATGAAGACAGGGTGAGGACTTAAAAGCATTTGCTCTAAAGAGCCATCATTGTGATCTGACTTAAACAACCTATCTAATGATAATAAAGTCGAAAGTAAGGCAGCTACCCAAATAATCCCAGGAGCAATACGGGATAAGGTGGTCGACTCTGCACCTATACCTAGGGGAAATAATGTCACGACAATAACAAAAAACAATAATGGATTGAGGATATCATCACGATGACGAAAGGCGATGGTTAAATCGCGTTTGATAATTAACAAAAATGCCGCTTTATAAGAAAGCGAAGGAGTATTGTTCATCATGTTCTCTAATAAAATTGATAAGCTAAAGTGATTTTTTTAATGCGGTCATTATCAAACGATAAATCTTGATGAGTGGTTAAAATAACGCAACCACCATTATTAGCATGTTGTAAAAATAACTGTTCTAACTTCGCCACACCCAGTTTATCTATAGCCGTAAAGGGTTCATCCAAGATCCAAATAGGCGCTTGGCTTTGCCATAACCTAGCCAACGCTATACGTCGGTGTTGCCCCGCACTTAATTGTGAAGCAAGGGCATCTTCAAAGCCTAATAAGTCAACGGTATTGAGGGTTGCTTCAGCCGACTTTTTATCAAGACCGTGCAAAGCTAAGTTAAACTCAAGATTTTCTTGAGCACTCATTTCATCTTTTACACCAGGGAGGTGGCCTAAAAATAATAAGTTTTGATAAAATAACTCTCTGGTTTGACTAATCGCTTTATCTTGAAAGTATACATTGCCCTCGTAGGGCTGGGACAAGCCCGCTAAAATACGAAGTAAGCTGGTTTTTCCGCTACCATTAGCTCCTTCTATTTGTACAATATCACCAGGACAAATACTCAGGCTTAAATTTTCAAACAAAATGCGTTCTTCTCGAATACAGGTGAGATTTATTGCATTAATGAGTGATGATGATTTAGACAAAGGGTTCACTTCAAGTTAGGGGTTTATCAATCAATATTTTAGCAAAAATTATCGCTAAAAATTGTTCGTTAATCGTTGATTTAGATCTTACTATTAATTTGTCCAACATCATAATATAACCTTGGGTAATCGCGAGCACAAATTGTAACAAATTTAACACTGCTTTGAGTATGTAAATGCGTTGACTATGATGCTAGAATCGCTATGTTTTGTGATACCACGAATACTACTTACCACGCTATTAGCTAACTTTCATTTTATTACTGTGTAATAAAATGATTGGAGACAAAAATGATACCAGAAATTGGCCACTTTGCACTGATTGTTGCAATGGCATTTGCTCTTTGTTTAAGTGTTATCCCTATGATTGGTGTTTTTACTAAGCAGCATAAATTATTTACCTACGCTAAACCATTAACCCTTGGAATGTTCGCTTTTACTTTTATTAGCATCATTCTACTGGCTTACAGCTTCGTCAATGACGACTTTTCTGTGCTATACATTGCCAACCATTCTAACAGCCATCTGCCTTATTATTTTAAAATTAGCGCGGTTTGGGGGGGGCATGAAGGATCCTTATTATTATGGGTTTTTTCGCTGACAGTTTGGACGATGGCGGTCGCTATTTATAACAAAGGTATCGATGATGCCTTTATCGCCCGTGTTTTATCAGTAATGGGTATGGTCGCTTTAGGTTTTATGGCCTTCACTTTATTTACCTCAAATCCTTTTGAACGGGTATTTCCTATTCCTATGGAAGGACGAGATTTAAATCCGCTACTACAAGATATTGGTCTTATTATTCATCCTCCTATGCTTTATTTAGGGTATGTTGGATTTTCTGTCGCTTTTGCTTTTGCTGTTGCAGCATTAATGTGTGGCAAGCTAGATGCCGCCTGGGCACGTTGGGCTAGACCTTGGGTTGTTGCCGCTTGGGTATTTTTAACTGCAGGTATAGCATTAGGCAGTTGGTGGGCTTATTACGAACTTGGTTGGGGTGGTTGGTGGTTTTGGGATCCAGTAGAAAATGCATCCTTTATGCCATGGCTGGTCGGCACCGCACTGATTCACTCGTTAGCAGTAACTGAAAAGCGCGGCACCTTTAAAAACTGGACGGTATTGTTATCAATTTTTGTCTTTAGTTTAAGTTTGTTAGGTACCTTTATTGTGCGCTCTGGGGTATTAACTTCAGTGCATTCATTTGCTGCCGATCCGACACGGGGTTCGTTTATTCTCGTTTTATTAGCCATAACGGTTGGTGGTTCATTAACCTTGTATGCTTTTAGGGCAAATACGGTAGCAACCTTTAGTCGCTTTGCCCTGTATTCTCGCGAAACGGCTCTGCTAATTTGTAATATTATGTTAGTGATAGCAGCAACTACCGTCTTGTTAGGTACACTTTACCCACTATTAGTTGATGCTATGGGATTTGGTAAAATTTCGGTTGGTGCTCCCTACTTTAATGCGGTATTTGTTCCAATAATGAGTTTGTTATTTATTGTCATGGGCATTGGCCCAATGATCCGTTGGAAGAAAGCTAAAAAGGGTGAGCTCCGCAAAGTAATTCCTAAGACTTCTGTAATGAGTGTGCTTGCTGGCATTGCCTTTCCTTTCCTTTATCACGGCGAGTTCAATCTCATGGTGACCATCGGGATTTCATTAGCACTTTGGGTCTTTGTAGTGGTCGCTAAAGAACTACTTATCCAAGCTAAATTACCGAATGGTCAATGGCAATTTAGCCGCTTGAGTTTGAGTCAGTTTGGTATGACGATGGCTCACACGGGTATTGCTGTCACTATTGTTGGTGTCACATTAGTTTCTGCTTATGAAACTGAAACGAATGTTAAAATGTTTAAAGGTGATAAAGTTGCGGTAGCGAGTTATCAGCTAGAGTTTAACGGCACTAAGCATGTAGAAGGTCCTAACTATAGTGCTGAACAAGGACAGATAGTTTTGTATAAAAATGGTGAGTTTGTCAGTTTATTACAACCTGAACGTCGGACTTATCTTGTGCAAACGATGGGGATGACTGAAGCGGCGATTGACCCTGGTTTATTTAGAGATGTTTACGTTGCCCTTGGTGATCCCCTTGATGATGATGCTTGGGCGATTCGGGTACATTATAAACCTTTTGTTCGTTGGATATGGTTAGGGGCGATTTTTATGTCAATAGGTGGTTGTTTAGCTGTTTTAGACAAGCGTTATCGCCGTAGAAAAACCGATAAACAAAATAAAGCTGAGCAGCTAGCCGCTGTTGATGCATTAGCAAGTTAGGTAAGAGCATAATGAATACATTAATCCGTTTTTTACCCCTGATTCTAGTACTAGCATTAGGCGGAGTACTTTATCGTGGTTTATCACTTGATCCTAAAAATATTCCATCAGCACTTATTGGCAAAGCAATGCCTGCCTTTAGCTTAACTAAGCTAACCGATAAGTCTCAAATTATTACAGAAGATGATTTGAAAGGTAAAGTTGTGCTTATTAATGTTTGGGGGACATGGTGTGTTTATTGTAAATATGAACACCCTTATCTTGTTGATATTGCCAAAAGTGGCCGTGTTGCTTTATATGGTCTCAATTATAAAGATGAACGTATTGCTGCCAACCAGTGGCTAAAAGATTATGAAGATCCCTATGTCTTTTCTATTTTTGATGAGTCAGGACGTTTAGGTGTGGACTTGGGTGTTACCGCTGCACCAGAAACCTTTGTTATCGATGATAAAGGCATAATTCGTATGAAGTATGTTGGCCCTATTGATGGACGTATTTGGCAAGATAACTTTCTTCCTATTATTAAAAAAATTGAAAATGAGTATCAAGCTAATCAAAAAGAAGGGGAAGAATAGCGATGATTAATTTACTGTTGAAAACCCTTGTCAGTATTGTGTTTTTGTTTGTGATAACTTCAACGAATGCCTCTGCAAACTATGTTGACACTTATACTTTTCAAGACCCAGTAACTGAAAAACGCTTTAATGAGTTAAATAAAGAGTTACGTTGTCCTAAATGTCAAAACCAAAATTTATCTGGTTCTAACTCTCCTATTGCTCAAGACTTACGCCGCGAAGTTTATGAATTATTAGATCAAGGTAAAGCTGATATTGAAATCATGAATTACATGGTGGCACGCTATGGCGAGTTTGTCCTTTATCGTCCGCGGGTTAATAGTCTAACGTATATCCTATGGTTTGCGCCCGTTGTGCTTATCTTAATCGGGGTTTTAGTTGTCGTGTTTATTGTGCGAAGAAAACCGATTGCGCGCAAAGAGGTAGAATTATCTTTGGACCAACAAGATAAACTAAAAGCACTGTTAAAAGATAAAGATAGGTAAATTTAGTCAGCCATTTTATATAAATCACTCAGTTAAATAGAAGAACAAGACCCCATATGATTGAATTAATAATTACTATAGTCGTTTTTTTACTGCTCATTCTTGTCGTTGTTTGGGGGCACTTTTTACGCTCTAATCAAACAAAATTAGCACCGGTAGAAAACTTGCGTGATGAAACTAATGTTCGTCTATATCACGAGCATAAAGCTGAAATTGAAAAAGATTATCAAAAAGGTAATGTTGATGAAGAAAATTATCAATATTTACTCAGCGAGTTGGAAAAAAGTTTACTACAAGATATTGAACAAAATAGTGAAGAAGAGCAACAATTCCAAAAAAATAAAACCTTAATGATTAAGCCATTATCGATACTTTGGCCGGTTGTTATTAGTTTATTTATCTTTGTTTTTAGTTTTGGCTTCTATCTGAAATCGGGCGGTTATGATCAGATAAATAGCCAAGACGTTGTCGCTAATCAACAGGCTCAACAAACCCTAAATCAAGAACAGCAACTAAAAGTTCAGATTCAAGCATTACAAAATAAAATTGAAAAAAATCCAGAAGATGCCGATACCTGGTATGAACTGGGTCAAGTGTTAGTAGGTGCAGGAGACTTTGATAATGCAATAAAAGCCTTTGACCGTGTTATTGAGATTGAAGGTGAAAAGGCAGATATTCTTGGTGCTAAGGCTCAAGCAAGTTATTACCGTAATGGTCAAAAACTTGATGCTAACGTTCAACGGTTAATTGACCGTGCTTTAGTCTTAGACCCTGTAGACCCTTCAACAAATATTTTGTTAGGTATGCATAATTTTATGAACCAAAACTATCAACAAGCGATTAATTATTGGCAGCGAGTGGTCGACTCGGGAAGAAAAACGGTTAATATTGCCGCGCTCAAAGACGCTATTGTTGAGTCAAAAAATCGTTTGTCTTTAACTGAAACTCCATCAGCCAAGCAAGATGTTGAATCTCAACAAGGTCCACAACTTGTATTGAATGTTTCATTGAGTGATGAAATTAGTGAGAAACTAAGAGAAGGTGAAGATAAAATCGTATTTGTTTATGCGGTTCCTGTTAATGGGACTCGAATGCCGGTTGCGGCAGTTAAAATTAAGGCAAGTGACTTACCAACAACTATTATCTTAAACAACGCGAGAGCGATGAGTCCACAAGCGACCTTAAGTAGTGTTGACGAGGTTAATATATACGCTGTTGTTTCAAAAACTGGTGGTGTTGGTATAAAAAGTGGAGATTTTAAAGCAGAAAAAACAGCTGTCAATGTCAATACAACTAAACCGATTTCACTTGTGATTGATATTATTGTTCCTTAAATAGCTTTCCCCATTAAATTTAACAATATTAACATATGGCCATTATTAGTTTGGCCATATGTATTGATGTTTAATCACCCCAAAATAACTTGCTGTCGGAATAAAACTACTCTTATCGCCTATGTAGTTAAATCTTTCTGAACTCTATAATTGCGATGACGCTATTATGAATCTCTTAATATTAATGATAAAACTCTGATTTTCTAGTCTTACTTATAATGCCTTAATATCCGGTATAATATTTTATTGTCTAATATTATTACGTTAGATATAGATTTGAAATTTATTCTATCTTATTATAGGTAAATAAATTGATACATTTTGATATGAGCTGAACATTTGTGAGTGTTAACTTAATAAAACACAAATTATTAGTGGTTGTTTTGGTCTTGTTGGCTTTTGTAGGGCAAGCAGTGGCTTCAACGACTGTGCCTTGTCATGACATGAAAAGTATGGATATGTCAGAAAAAATGATGATGAGCCATTCAATGGACTCTTCGCCAATGGCCTCTGATGCTCATAACAGTGAAAATATGGTCGCTGCTGATTGTTGCCAGCAAGACTGTAATTGCCCCATGGGTTTATCACTTTCAGCAACATTACCTAACTCTGCTTTTATTGATGGCCGGGTCATTTCCTCCCAACGAATTGAGCAATACACTACTTTGATGCTCAATGATTCATTAACTTCACTATATCGTCCCCCTATAGCTTAGTAAATACAGGACGAGTCCGTCCAAAATTTAACCTTGTATGCATAAAGCTTAACGTCTTAAATAATTTTATTAATAAATATACTGATGATTAAGATTATAATTTTGAGTATTAATACCTTTTTTATTCCCATAGGGGGAAATATGGTTTTTTCATCTACTAAAAAACAACACTACTTTCGTAAATCATGGCTGTTCTTTAAACTTTTATTGCTCCTTTGGATGACATTGTCTGTAAGTGTAAATTCTGCTGCAGCTAATGAAGTTTTAAGTTTTGAGCGAGCAATTAAACAAGCACAACAATATGACCCTTGGTTAACAGGCAATCAGCACAAACAAAATTCATTGATTGCATTAAGTCGCGCGGTAAACACCTTACCTGATCCAAAAATTTCACTAGGTATTGCTAACTTGCCAACTAATGGATTCGGTTTTTCTCAAGAGGCAATGACCCAATTGAAACTAGGGTTTACCCAAGTTTTTCCTCGTGGTGATACGCTGAAAATAAAAAATCAGCAGTTAAAGCTACAATCACAAGCTTATCCTTTTCAACGTCAAGACCGAGAAGCAAAAATAGCTGTGACTGTTGGCGGTTTATGGCTGGATGCTTATCGAATACAACAAAGCATAGCCTTGATAGAAAAGAACCGGTCTTTATTTGAGCAACTCGTCGATATTAGCCAAGCAAGTTATTCATCAGCCTTGGGAAAAACACGTCAGCAAGATATTGTTAGAGCCCAACTTGAGCTGACTCGTTTAGACGATCAACTGGATAAACTGGGTCAGCAAAAAAATCATTTTGAAGGGCAATTATTTCAATGGTTAAATAGCTATTTAGTGGATGATAATACCAATGATTCATCGTTAGCCATTACCTTACATGATATTAATTTAGGTGAAACATTAGTTGATATTGATTTACTTCAACCCACCCTAATAAATGCGACACAGTGGCATAAGTCCAAACAATTAGTCACCTATTTTGAACAACACCCTGCAGTGATGTCAATTAACCAGAGAATTGACGCAACCAAACAAGGGATTGATTTAGCTCAGCAAAAATATAAACCTGAATGGGGGGTTAATGCCAGCTATGGATATCGTAATGACGATCCCCTTGGTAATTCAAGAGCTAATTTTATGTCTATTGGAGTGACACTTGATTTACCTCTTTTTACTGAAAATAGACAAGATCAAGAGGTTAAGTCAGCTATTGCTCAAACTGAAGCGCTGAAAACCGAAAAGACATTATTAATCAGGCGTTTGCTAGGTGTATATTCAGGTGGTAAAGGGCGTTTAGCTAGGTTAAACAAAAGAAAAAAATTATATCGCAACAAACTTTTACCACAAACACATGATCAAGCTGAAGCTGCACTGATGGCTTACACTAATGATGATGGCAATTTCTCAGAAGTAGCCTATGCAAGAATTGCTGTTCTTAATGCAGAAATTGATCAACTGAGCATTGAAGTTGAGCAACAAAAAGTTATTCTAGAATTAAATTATTTATTTATTGGTGACTTGTCATCTGCTCAAAAATTTAACCACAACAACAGCATTAATGGTGTATCAAAATGAAACGTTCATTTACCTCTTTAATCGTTGCTGCAACGATTGGCTCATTACTTACTATTGCGATTTATACCCAATTATCTCCAAGTTTCCCTAGTCGCGGAGCAGTAGAAAAAAGTACTGAGCAAAAACCCCTGTATTGGGTTGCCCCAATGGATCCAGATTATCGTCAAGAAAATCCTGGTAAATCACCTATGGGGATGGATCTAGTCCCTGTCTATCCAGATGAACAGCTCAATGATATTGATGAAGGGCCTGGCACTGTTCGCATTTCACCTGCTGTTATTAATAACATCGGTGTTAGGACCACTAGAGTAAAACTTCAAGCATTAAATACACAAATCAGTACTGTGGGTTATGTGGCGTATGATGAAGATAAACTTGTACATCTTCATCCTAGGGTTGAGGGTTGGATTGATAAGCTTTATGTCAAGTCTGTTGGTAACCCTGTTATAAAAGGCCAAGCGATTTATGATCTTTACTCACCTGAATTGGTTAATGCACAAGAAGAGTTATTATTGGCAATCGATAGAAAAAACACTCGGCTCATTGAAGCAGCTACCAACCGCTTAATTGCTTTGCAATTACCTATGAAGTCTATTGAGGCCTTAAAAAAAACAGGTAAAGTTAAACAAAACATTACTTTTTATGCACCGCAAAATGGTGTAATCGAAAACCTATATATTAGAGAAGGTTTTTTTGTAAAACCAGGCACTATGCTGTTATCTATTGCTGATTTGTCTGAAATTTGGGTTAATGCTGAAGTGTTTGAGCGCCAAGCCTCGTTAGTTAAAAAAGATACCCCTGTTACGATGACTTTGGATTATTTACCTGGAAAAACGTGGCAAGGTCAGGTTGATTTCATTTATCCAACGTTAGAGGTTAAAACTCGTACTGTAAAAGTAAGATTACGTTTTAAAAATGAGCTAGGGGAATTTAAGCCCAATATGTTTGCTCAAGTTATTATTCATACAGGAACTGATGACAATAGTTTGTTAATCCCCAAAGAAGCTTTGATTCGAACAGGTCATCAAGATAGGGTTGTGTTGGCATTAGGCGATGGTTACTTTAAGTCAATTGCGGTAACGGTTGGAAGTTTTGATAGTGAACATGCGCAAATTCTGTCGGGTTTATCTGCCGGTGATGAGATAGTCAGCTCAGCACAATTTTTATTAGACTCAGAGTCAAGTAAATCGTCAGACTTTAAACGAATGTCCTTTGAACGTCCCGCTAAAATCAAAGACACTATGGATATGGGAGTACCGAGTCAAGTGAATGAAATTAGTTCAGCCTCGGTTAGCGGAACAATAAATTCGATAATGCTTAACCATGGTATGGTTAACATTAGTAGAGGGCCTATCGAAAAATGGCAAAGAGAAGCGGCGACGTTAGATTTTATTTTTGATGAAAAATTAAGCCAAGATGACTTAGCAAGTTTACGCCAAGGCAGTGTTGTCGAATTTACCTTTGAAATTCATGATGGTGAGTTCATTATCACTAAAATTCAAGATATGTCAGTAATGACAGACCACAGTCACCACTAGGGATAGCATCATGATAGCTTCTATAATCCGCTGGTCGGTTTACAATCGTTTTTTTGTCTTACTAGCGACGCTTATTTTAGTGGCCGCAGGTTTATATTCGGTCAAAAACACCCCCGTTGATGCACTACCTGACTTGTCTGATGTCCAGGTCATTATAAAAACTAGCTATCCTGGTCAAGCACCTCAAGTGGTTGAAGATCAGGTGACTTACCCTCTAACTACCGCAATGTTATCAGTACCAGGTGCTAAAACAGTCCGTGGATTTTCTTTTTTTGGTGACTCTTACGTTTATGTGATATTTAGTGATGATACCGATCTTTATTGGGCGCGTTCCAGAGTGCTGGAATATCTTAGCCAAGTTATACCTCGTTTACCTGACAATGCTAAGCCTCAGTTAGGACCTGATGCAACCGGTGTCGGCTGGGTTTATTTATATGCGCTAGTTGATAAAACAGGGCAACATGATATTAGTCAATTACGCAGTTTACAAGACTGGTTTTTGAAGTATGAATTGCAAACGGTTAAAGGTGTCTCTGAAGTGGCGACCCTTGGCGGCATGGTTAAACAATATCAAGTTAAGGTAAATCCCGATAAATTACGGGCTTTTGGTATTCCACTGTCCTTAATACAAAAAGCCATTAAACAAGGTAATCAAGAGATTGGTGCTTCAGTCATTGAAATGGCGGAAGCGGAATATATGGTTCGAGTGACTGGTTATATTAAAAGTGTCGCCGATTTAGAAAGTATCCCCCTTGGGACTAATGAAAACGGCACACCGCTATTACTCAAAGATGTCGCTGATATTGGCACGGGCCCACAAATGCGCCGCGGTATTGCAGAGCTCAATGGTGAAGGCGAAACTGTTGGCGGTATAATCGTTATGCGGTCTGGCGAAAATGCCGAGCAAGTGATTGATGGCGTTAAAATTAAATTAGAGCAATTAAAACAAGGTTTACCTGATGGTGTTGAAATTATCACTGTCTACGACCGTTCAGATTTAATTGAGCGGGCGGTTGATAACCTATCAGGCAAGTTAATTGAAGAATTTATTGTTGTGGCTCTTGTTTGTATTATTTTTTTGTTTCATGTGCGCTCATCTTTAGTTGCGCTAATTACTTTACCTGTCGGTATCCTCGTGGCCTTTACCATCATGTACTGGCAAGGGTTAAATGCTAATATTATGTCGTTAGGGGGTATTGCTATCGCTATTGGTGCCATGACTGATGGCGCAATAGTCATGATTGAAAACATGCATAAACACATGGAACGAAGACCATTAACTGACAAGAATCGTTGGCAAGTTGTTATTGACTCAGCAACCGAAGTTGGCCCGGCATTATTTTTTAGTTTGTTGATTATCACCGTTAGTTTTTTGCCGGTATTTACACTCGCAGCGCAAGAAGGCCGTATGTTTTCGCCATTAGCTTTTACTAAGACTTACGCTATGGCAGCTGCTGCGGTATTAGCCATTACTTTAGTCCCGGTATTAATGGGCTATTTTATCCGTGGAAATGTTCGCCCTGAACAGGAAAATCCAGTTAATCGATTATTAACACGACTCTATATGCCTGCCCTAAAGGTGGTTTTAGACTTTCCTAAGAGTACATTAGCAGTGGCATTATTGTTGTTTTTTGTCGGGATCTGGCCATTAGATAAAATGGGTAGTGAGTTTATCCCACCTCTTGATGAAGGCGACTTAATGTATATGCCAACGACTTATCCCGGCATTTCAATTGGTCAAGCTAGACAATTATTGCAACAAACTGATAAGTTAATTTATACCGTCCCAGAGGTGAAGACAGTCTTTGGTAAAATTGGTCGAGCTGAGACGGCAACCGATCCTGCTCCGATGACTATGATTGAAACCTTTATTCAATTTAAACCCAAATCGCAATGGCGTGAAGGTGTTACCAAGGAAAGTTTAAAAAAAGAGCTTGATACGCTAGTTAAACTGCCCGGTATAACTAACGCTTGGGTGATGCCAATAAAAACGCGCATTGATATGTTAGCCACGGGTGTTAAAACACCTGTCGGTATTAAAATTTCTGGACCAGAGTTAGACGTTATTCAACAAATTGGTCAGCAGTTAGAAGTTATTTTAACTAAGGTTGACGGTACCACCTCAGTATATTCTGAGCGGGTGGCGGGTGGTCGTTATATCAAAGTCGATATTCAACGAGAAAAAGCGGCTCGCTATGGTTTAAATATTAGTGAAATTCAACAAGTGGTTGCTGTGGCTATTGGTGGAATGAATGTGACACAAACGGTGGAAGGTTTAGAGCGCTATCCGGTGAATTTGAGGTATCCTCAAGATTACCGAAGCTCACCGGAACAACTCTCATTATTACCAATTGTAACCTCCAAGGGTCAACGTATTTCATTAGGTGATGTTGCCAACGTTTTGATTGAAGATGGTCCTGCGGGTATCAAAAGTGAAAATGCTCGGTTAATTGGTTGGGCATTTATCGATATTGAAGGCGTTGATATTGGTAGCTATGTTAATAATGCTCAGGTTATAGTCAGAGAGCAGCTTATTTTACCTGCAGGGTATTCTGTCAGTTGGGCAGGTCAGTATGAATACATGGAACGAGCTAAAGAAAAGTTGATGTACGTTGTACCATTTACTTTAGCCATTATCATTATTTTACTTTATCTTAATTTTAGAAATATCATTGAAGTAACCATGATTATGGGAACCGTACCACTGGCTATGGTGGGAAGTATTTGGTTGATGTATCTAGAAGGATTTTATTTTTCTGTGGCCGCGGGAGTCGGCTTTATTGCGCTCGCTGGCGTTGCTGTAGAAATTGGCGTTATTATGTTGGTCTATCTCAATCAATCTTATCATGCGTTACTCAGCGAGCATCAAGAAAAAAACATCACCACGACTAAAGAACATATCCGAACAGCTGTGTTACAGGGTGCAGGTTTGCGTGTACGCCCAGTAATGATGACGGCAGCAACGATTATCATTGGCTTATTACCTATTTTGTACGGCACAGGAACGGGTTCAGAAGTGATGAGTAGGGTTGCTGCTCCCATGGTTGGTGGTATGGGTAGTGCTGTAGTCTTAACTTTATTAGTCTTGCCGACACTTTATTATCTGTGGCGTTCAGCTGGCTATAAGAGTGATAAAACTCGTCGTTTAGCAAGTGATAATTAGTCAGATGACATTACATAAAACCAGCCGTAAAATTCATAAGTGGTTAATGCTCCTTCTCAGTATTCAATTTTTGATTTGGTCAATATCAGGTTTTTACATGGTGGTTTTTGATATTGATTATATCCATGGTGATAGTGTAATCAGTGAAGATAAAAGTGTTATTGATCACCAAAAAATCAACTATTCATTCAGTGATTTGTTGATTGATTACCCTGCGGCCACAAATATCGAATTAAGTACTTTTATTGGCACCACTGTTTACCGGTTTACTCTTGAGTCAGAGCAAGGGCCCTATAAAGTGATGCTTGCCCCCCAAAATGGCAAAATACTTCCTAATATTAATGAGACTATGGCGATGCAGATAGCTAACTATCATTATCAGGGTGAGGCAGCAATACGCGATATCCTTTTATTAAAGCAAGATGCCCCATTTGAATTAAGTTCTCGTCATTTACCCGTTTGGCGCATTAATTTTGACGACTTTGCCAGCTCTACGCTCTACATTTCGGTACAAAGTGGTGAAATTGTTACTAGAAGGCATCAGTTTTGGCGAATCTTTGATTGGATGTTTAGTTTCCATGTTATGGACTATGAAGATGAGGATCCCGCTAATAGCTTACTGTTATGGGTTGCTCTTGTTTCTTTCTTAGCGGTAATTTCCGGCTTAGTCCTTACTTATTACCGTGTAATCAAAGGCAGTTTTTCGACAAGTAAAAAAAGTGCTTTTGAGAAGATGAGTCAACATCAGGGAAAACAATGAAAAATATTCGTTTAATCCATAAATGGCTATCTTTAGTCGTCGCCATTCAATTATTGATCTGGCTTGGCAGTGGTTTGTTTTTTAATTTAATGGATGGTAAAAAATCAAGTGGTAATCAAAATCGACAACAAGTGAGTGTTGATTTTCGGGCTGTTCCTCAAGATTTAATATTGCCTAAGCTTGAGTTAATGGCTAAAGAAACACAGTCAATAAAATTGATGACCTTGCTCGAACAGCCTTATTACCTGTTGAACCATGACCAAGCGCTATATCGTCATTTGTCGAATGACTATTCTTTAATCAATGCTTATTCAGGGAAGTTGGTCATAATCGATCAGTCAATGGCCGAAGCTATTGCGTTAAAAAGTTATAAGGGGGGTGGTGATGTTATCTCAGTGAAAAAACTTATCCGACCTATTGATGACTTGCCCAAGGAGCACAACGAAGTATGGCAGATTAATATTAATGACGACCTATATACCAGTATTTATGTTGACGCTGGCTCAGGGGTAATTATTAGTCATGTTAATGATGATAAACGCTTTGCTGATTTCTTTTTTATGCTGCATTTTATGGACTATGGTTCTTTGGGGAATTTTAATAACTGGCAAATTATCTTTTTTTCAATGTTGATGCTAGCTTTATCATTATCAGGATTTATATGGGTAATAGATTTAGCGAGAAAAAGAAAGTATAAAGTAATGAAGGGGTAATACTCAGGTAATAATTTTTACGTACAGAGAGTCAAAAAAAAGATAAAAAAAAGCGAAGAATAGTAAAACTACTTCTTCGCATTTATATAACTGATTAGTTGCTATTAAAGAGCAGCAACGTTCTCAGCTTCAGGGCCTTTTTGACCTTGCTTAACGGTAAAAGATACTGCTTGACCGTCAGTTAGTGTACGGAAACCGTCACCAGTGATAGCGCTGAAGTGAACAAACACGTCAGGACCACTTTCTTGCTCGATGAAACCGAAACCTTTAGCTTCGTTAAAAAATTTTACTTTACCAGTTACTGTATCAGACATACTAACATTTTCCCGTAGTCATAAATTATTAAATATCGGTCACTATTGACCATTTTCACGGAGTAAATGCCCTCTAACAACATCTTTAAAGAATAAAGTAGAGGAAGGAACCAATAACAATAACGGTATTCACAGTGATAAATCGCTTGTAAAGGCCGGTATAAAAACTTTTCCGCAACATAAAAACTCAACGCCAGCGTAGTCTAGCATAGTTGTTTTTAAGATTCTTTAAAAAGTTCAATTTAGATCATTACTTTTTATTCTCATTAAAATAAAAAAGCCAACAATTACGTTGGCTTATATTTTTACTTGGTTTTCAAAATATTTACATTGCTTCGATATCTGCTTTTTGAGCCATCAATTTTTCTAGGGCTGACTCTGCTTCTTTGAGTTTAGCTTTTTCTTTATCGATGACCGCTGCAGGTGCTTTACTAACAAACCTTTCGTTATTTAATTTTCCACGAGTTCGTTCGGCATCTTGATTAAGTTTATCCATGGCTTTATTTAAACGTGCTATTTCAGCATCTTTATCAATCAGGCCAGCCATAGGGATAAGTACTGTTAAATCACCAATGAAGGCTGATGCTGATAACGGTGCTTCATCATTACTGTTTAAGATAGTGATAGTCTCAAGCTTAGCTAGGGCACTTAAAAACTGTTGATTTTCATCTAAGCGACGTTGATCGTTTTCATTGACGTTTTTAAGTAATACCGGCAGTATTGTTGCTGGCGAGATATTCATTTCTCCACGAATATTTCTAATGGCAACAATAAATTGTTTAACCCATTCTAAGTCATCAATGGCTTGTTGATCATACTGGTCTTTGTCAAATTTAGGGAAGCTTTGAACCATGATACTATCACCATGCTTACTCCCATTTTCCTTAACAAAGTTAGTAAGAGGAACCACACGTTGCCAAATAGTTTCAGTAATGTAAGGCATTATCGGGTGCATTAAGCGTAATAAACCTTCTAAAACATTGACTAAGGTATGACGAGTTGCACGTTGCTGTGCTGCGTTTCCTTGTTCTGTATCGCTAGGTGCAAATACGGGTTTGGTTAATTCTAAGTACCAATCACAAAACTGATTCCAAGTGAATTCATACAAAGCTTGTGAAGCTAAGTCGAAACGGAAAATATCAAAAGCCTCATGAACGGTCTGAACAGTTTGTTGAAACTGCCCTAAGATCCAGCGATCAGCGAGTGAAAATTCCATAGCACCGCCATTAGCACCGCAGTCATGTTCTTCAGTATTCATTAGGACATAACGGCTAGCGTTCCATAACTTATTGGTGAAATTACGGTAACCTTCAAGGCGTTTCATATCCCAGCTAATATCGCGACCTGTGGTAGCAACTGAGGTTAATGTAAAGCGCAGAGCGTCAGTACCATGAGACTCAATACCATTAGGAAATTCTTTTTTGGTTAGCTTATTAATTTTTGCAGCGAGTTTAGGCTGCATCATATTACCGGTACGTTTTTTTAATAAATCATCTAAAGATATTCCATCAATCATATCGAGGGGATCAATAACATTACCTTTTGATTTACTCATCTTATCGCCATTTTCATCGCGAATAAGTCCGGTCATATAGATTTTTTTAAAGGGAACTTGAGCCTTACCATTTTCATCTTTGTTAAAATGCATGGTCATCATAATCATGCGGGCAACCCAAAAGAATATAATGTCAAAGCCAGTCACGAGTACATCTGTTGGATGGAAGGTTTTAAGATCTTCAGTTTTTTCAGGCCATCCTAATGTTGAGAATGTCCATAAAGCTGATGAGAACCAAGTATCAAGCACATCGTCGTCTTGTTTTAGTCTCATGCCATCGGCAATATCATTGTTTGCGCGTACTTCTGCTTCTGTACGGCCAACATAAACTTTTCCGTTTTCGTCATACCATGCTGGAATACGATGTCCCCACCAAAGTTGGCGTGAAATACACCAGTCCTGGATATCATTCATCCAAGAAAAATAAAGGTTTTCGTATTGTTTAGGTACAAATTCAATTTGGCCATCTTTTACTGCGTCAACCGCGGGGCCTGCTAACTTTTCAACACGGACATACCACTGGTCGGTTAAAAGTGGCTCGATGATAACGCCTGATCGATCACCATAAGGGGCAACCAAGTCATGATCTTTTACTTCAACTAATAAACCTAATTTATCAAACTGAGCCACAATCGCTTTACGGGCAACAAATCGGTCAAGCCCGGCAAATTCACTCGGTAATTCGGTACTGTAAGCTAAAGATTTCTCACCTTTATGATCATAAACTTCAGCAGCCTCCAAAATAGCCGCATCTTTATCAAAAATATTAATCAGTGGTAAGTTATGACGTTTACCGACTTCATTATCATTAAAGTCATGGGCAGGGGTTATTTTTACACAACCGGTCCCTTTTGCCATATCTGCATGATCATCACCAACAATTGGAATCAAGCGATTGACTAAGGGTAAAAGAACATTTTTGCCAATTAGGTGCTTATATCGTTCGTCATCCGGGTTTACCGCAATACCGGTATCACCTAGCATTGTTTCGGGACGAGTTGTCGCTACAACAATATAATCAAGACCTTCAGTTGTTGTTGCGCCATCAGCTAATGGGTAGCGCAGGTGCCACATATGGCCCTTTTTATCTTTATTCTCTACTTCTAAGTCTGAAATAGCGGTGTGGAATTTAGGATCCCAGTTAACTAGGCGTTTGCCTCGGTAAATCAAGTCGTCTTCAAACAAACGAACAAAGACTTCTTGTACCGCTTTAGACATACCATCGTCCATAGTAAAACGTTCACGCGACCAGTCAATTGAATTGCCTAAACGGCGCATTTGTTTACTAATTGTGTCGCCAGACTCTTCTTTCCACTGCCAAACTTTATCAACAAAAGCTTCACGTCCGTAATCATGACGAGTTTTATCTTCTTCTGCGGCTATTTTACGTTCAACCACCATTTGAGTCGCAATACCCGCATGATCACAGCCAGTTTGCCACAAGGTGTTTTTACCTTGCATTCTTTGGTATCGAATCAAGGTGTCCATAATGGTTTGCTGAAAAGCATGACCCATATGCAAACTGCCGGTGACATTAGGGGGTGGTATAGCAATACAATAAGCTTCACCTTCGCCTGTTGGACTAAAATAGCCCTTGTCTTCCCATGTTTGATAGAGAGATTGTTCGATTTCAGTGGGGTTAAACGTTTTTTCCATCAGAGTTTCCGTAATATTCTTTATGTTAAATGTGTTATTTAGGCTTTCGTTTTTATAAGGATAATTACTTAAGGTACTACTTGATTACCTACAGTAAAGCCTAATTGACGGTATGCCTTAAAGCGTTCTCTAGCCAATTGTTTTAATGTGTCATCACTCGGCACAAAATCAATGATTTGTGAAAATTGACTCGCAAAGTCTGGTACCGTATCCGTTAAATTAATTAGTACGGGTCGCCGTCCTGTTGGCGCTTGCCAGCTTATTTCTACTGGAGCACCGTAACTCGGACCTTCACCCATTAAATTGTGAGGGACAAAGCTATTGGCATCGAAAGCCCAGAGCATTTCATCAATGTCATGAGCTTTCTCTTTGTCTTTGCTATAGATAAATACTTTCTGTTTTTGACGATAAAAATACGCAGCTTGAAGGCAAGCATGATGAGATAGTGAATTAACTTCGCTACCATCATCAGCAAGTTGATAAAACATCACTTGAGTAGTTCTTGCCTTCATCTGCTTATTCGCCTTGTTCTTGGCCTGAACGGTTTAATAAAAATTGCGTTAACATACTGACTGGACGGCCAGTAGAGCCTTTATCTTTACCACCTCGCCATGCGGTACCCGCAATATCTAGATGAGCCCAGTGATATTTTTTAGTAAAACGTGCTAAAAAACAAGCGGCGGTAATTGTGCCTGCACCCTTACCACCCAGATTAGTAAAATCAGCAAAAGGACTTTCAAGTTGCTCTTGGTATTCGTCCCATAAAGGTAAACGCCAGGCACGGTCGCCACTTTGATCTGATGCATTTAGCAACTCATGTGCTAACGGATTGTGGGTACTTAATAACCCTGAAGCATGTTCACCTAAAGCAACAACGCAAGCGCCTGTTAGGGTAGCAATATCAACAACCAACTCAGGATTAAAACGCTCAACGTAAGTTAATGCGTCACATAATACTAAACGACCTTCAGCATCGGTATTTAATACCTCAACTGTCTGGCCGGACATCGTTGTTAAAATATCACCTGGGCGATAAGCGTTGCTACTCGGCATATTTTCACAACCGGCTAACACACCGATAATATTAATGGGTAGGTTAAGCTCAGCAATTGCATGCATGGTTCCTAGTACACCCGCGGCACCACCCATATCATATTTCATTTCATCCATACCTGCGCCAGGTTTAAGTGAAATACCGCCGCTATCAAAAGTAACGCCTTTGCCCACTAAAACGATTGGCGCAGAGTCATCATTCGCGCCATTGTGCTTAATGACGCTCATCATTGACTCATTGATTGAACCGCGGCCAACAGCGAGGTATGAACCCATACCGAGTTCTTCCATTTCACTTTCACCAACAATATGTGTACTGATACTGTCATAATCGTTTTCAAGAATTTGTGCTTGTTCGGCTAAATATGCTGGATTACAAATATTTGGTGGCATATTAGCGACATTTTTACAGGTGGTAATACCTTCAGAAACGGCTAAACCATGGGTAATAGCTCGCTCGCCAATGGCTAATTCACGACGAGTTGACACGTTAAAGGTTATTTTACGAAGTGGGCGACGAGGCTCTTCAATACGTGTTTTTAAACTATTAAAACTATACAAGCAGTCGTTAGTAGACTCGATAGCTTGGCGTACTTTCCAATAAGTGTCTCTGCCTTTCACATGTAATTCTGATAAAAAACAAACGGCTTCCATCGAGCCTGTTTCATTTAAGGTGTTAATCGTTTTACTAATAATTTGGCGGTACTGTCGTTCGTCTAATTCACGCTCTTTACCACAACCAACCAGTAATACACGTTCACTTAAAATATTTGGCACGTGATGTAATAATAACATCTGGCCTGATTTACCTTCTAAATCACCACGGCGTAATAAATTACTAATATAACCTTCACTTATTTCATCAAGCTGTTCGGCAACACCTGAAAGACGACGAGGTTCAAATACACCGACAACGATACATGCACTGCGTTGTTTTTCCGGGCTTCCACTTTTTACGTTGAACTCCATGAGATCTCCTTTAGCACTAATGTGCATTATATTATCCGAAATAAACCAGGTTAAAGTGTTTATTAATCGCCAATTTTATAAATCTGTTTAAAAGGCTAAGAGCTATAATTATAGCTACATACATTGAAATTTTAGGATGATTTATAAATATATGACTTATAAAAACAACCAGTCTACTTAAAAATGAGTGTAATGTCAGGGAAAACTAAGTTTTCATCTGTTTTTGAATGTTTTTTATCCTATTATTTAGCCGCCTAAGCTTATAATCGATAGCTATTATAAACTTGTTTGTCTATCACATTGAAAACAAGGCTGATCTGGGTCAAAATAGCAATTATATAAGACTTTCCCTGAATCAATAAAATATGTCTTTGAGGCTCACTTGATTATTTTCCGTTATTTATTAAAAGAAGTTGCTAAAACCCAAGCCGCTGTTTTTATAGTGTTGATGACTATTTTCATCAGTCAAAAATTTGTTAGAGTACTTGACGATGCTTCTGATGGAGGAATTCCTGGCCAATTGGTTATGACCTTTATTGCGCTTAATATTCCAGACTTAGCCGGTATGCTGTTACCTCTAAGCCTGTTTTTAGGGGTATTACTTGGCTATGGTCGAGTTTACGCTGATAATGAAATGACAGTATTACACGCTTGTGGTGTCAGTGAATGGTACGTGGTGCGCATTACCCTTGTTTTAAGTTTGTTAACCGCGATTGTCACTGGAATATTTACCTTATATCTAGCACCAATGGCGGCAGAATATGAAGTGCAAATTAAAGACCAGCTGGCTGCGGACTCTGGCTTAAGTACATTGGTGGCAGGACGTTTTCAAACGACAGGTAATGAAAATTCAGTGGTATTTATTCATGATAAAAACAGAGATGATAATACCCTTGAGAAAGTATTTGTTGCTCAACTACCAGATGAAAACTCCAATACTGAAAGTGTTATCAATTCAAGTCTAGTGTATGCCAGTAAAGGCAGGGTTATTGAAGAAGACTCAGGCTCACAAAAATTAGTATTAGAAAATGGTATTCGTTATCAAAGTGATGCTTTGACTGACGAATTTAGAACCGTCGAGTTTTCTAAATATTATATTCAAATTGAAGACCAAAAAGTTGAACAGCGAAGAAGAAAGCTTAACGCTATCCCTACGGAACAATTATTTAATGAAAAATCACCTGAATATAAAGCCGCTATCGAGTGGCGTATCGCTTTTCCTATTGCTTGTCTGATGTTGACTCTTATTGCTGTTCCATTGAGTGTTGTTAACCCTAGACAAGGTAAGTTTGGCAAAATTTTACCTGCATTGATGTTATTTTTAGGATACTTTTTATTGCTGATATCGATGCGTTCTGCATTGGAGTCTGGCGTTTTCCCAAGTGTTATTGGCTTGTGGCCTATTCATATTGGTGCTTTTATCATCGGGACTACTTTATTGATAAGAGGGCGCAGTAGCGGCTTAAAATTCAAAGCAAAAATGCCAAAAAGAAATCGGGTTAAAATTAGCCATAAAAAAGGAACGAAATAATGCGTATTCTTGATGGCTACATTGGCCGAATTTTAGCTTCATCTACTTTTGTTACTCTTGTTGTTTTTGTCAGTATTGGCGGAATTATTAAATTTGTTGAACAAATGAAAGCTGTTGGTCGGGGCAATTATGAGGTGTCTCATGCCGCACTCTATGTGCTTTATGCTGTTCCAAGAGATGTTGAAGTGTTTTTTCCGATGGCAACGCTTATTGGGGGTTTAATCGGTATTGGTATGTTGGCCAGTAATAGTGAATTAGTGGTAATGCAGGCGGCTGGAATATCAAAGTTCGAGATTATTAAATCAGTGATGAAAACTGCTGCTATTCTTTTCCTCATTAGCATGGTGGTGGGGGAATGGTTAGCTCCACCAGGAGAAGTCGCAGCAAGACAAGTAAGAGCTCAAGCCATATCAGGTGGTAGTCTAATTTCAGCTAAAAATGGTGTATGGGCAAAAGACGGTGATAACTTTCTTCATATTGGTGAAGTCGAAGATCAAGGCAGATTGAAAAATGTGCAAGTATATCGCTTTAATGAACAATTAAAGCTAGAAAGTTGGTTATCTGCTGAGTCAGCACGTTATCAAGAAAATTCATGGAAGTTAACAAATGTTAAAGAAACCTATATAGAAAAAAACCAAATTACCACTGAAGTGCTTATTGAAAAAAATATTGTGTCAAGTTTAACGCCAGAAAAGCTTGGCGTAGTAATGGTTAAACCTGAGTCTTTATCTATTCGCGGCTTATTAAATTATCTTGATTATTTAAGTGCGAATAATCAAGATCAAAGCCGCTACTTATTAGCTTTTTGGCGTAAAGTTATGCAACCCATTTCTGTTGGGGTGATGCTATTGGTTGCCTTATCATTTATTTTTGGTCCGTTGCGCTCAGTATCAATGGGTGCAAGAATTATGATGGGGGTTTTTACTGGAATAGTATTTTATATTAGTAATCAGGTGCTAGGCTCGTTGAGTTTGGTTTACCAGTTTCCTCCCTTGTTAGGGGCACTCATGCCTAGCGTCATATTTGTAAGTATTTCAATCTATGTAATGAAAAAAACTTAATGCAAAAGTATAAATAAAAGTGTCATGGAGACTTTATCGGACTCCATTTATTATAACCGGCCTTTATTTTCTTCTAAAGATAAAACCACTACCTCAGTATTTGTCACTCTGTCTTGCAAACTCAGTTTGTTTTTTTGATCAAACAAGACCGTAAAATTACCTAAGCCAAATAATGTCGGTAACAACCGTGCTATTGCAGTAGTTTTTGATATCCGCGTACCATCTTGATTCTGTACTCTTAAACGCCAAGCCTTCATACCTAGGGTTTGTCCACTTCGTGACCAAAACCAAACAAAGAAAAAAGCTATCCAAAATATACCAAAACCATCAACCAGTATCCTATAAAGTAGCGAGGATCTTTTTAAATCAATAGCATGTTCAAAGCCAGCCATAGAAATCACACCAAACTTAATCAAAATATTAAAGAGTAAAAAAGCGATAGCCCCAGCTACCATATAAACAGCAAACGCCAGTAAAACATCATAAATCCAAGAGCCAAAACGACGAATAAATCCTGCACGAGGAAAATTGTTAATAGAAGAAGTCATAGGAATACAATTAAGAAATTTGGGTTATTCTAGCAAATTGACTCAACAGGGTATAGCGAGACGATTGATATTAATATTTTTTAGCGCGGATGAAAAAGGGTGAGTAAGACGTTATAGTAATCAACAAGACCAATTTTGTTGATTGATATAACTAGCCATAAGTTTTAGTCGCCAATAAATAGCAGCTAAGTTAAGGCTTTTTGCCATGAGTGTTTGTTAATCGAACACCCAACAGCCAAAATAGAAAAAAACGTTTGCCAATATGCTAGCTTTTTGTATAATGCCCGTCTCTTCAGAGAGCTTGTCATTTAATAAACCTGAATGTTAATTAATTTAAATTTTTAATTACCAAATAATAAGTTATTAAAGAATAAAGTGTTTAATACGAAAATATTAGTTTTCATTAAACGACGCTTTATAGAGTTTAATGAAATAATAAGTAATGGCGCTGTGGTGGAATTGGTAGACACGCTAGATTCAAAATCTGGTTTCTTCGGGAGTGACGGTTCGAGTCCGTCCAGCGCTACCATTACTTATAAAACGACTGCCATATATTATTTATTAAATCTAAACTTACTATTTCATCAACTAATGAAGTCTCCTTCAAATCTATCTTAAAAATTAACACCTTATACTCGGCTATTAATTAATGACTTAAAGGCTTAGGGCTGAAACTTTCTTTTTTAAATTAAACACTAGTTATGTGTTTAACAACTCAATTTATATTCTGACCAATGTAGCGTATTTCCCATCAACACTAGGCTTCCTGAAACAATGTAACTAGCAGAGGCTAAAATACCGCTACCAATAATACATTCTTGTAAGTCGCCATTTTCACAGCTCTCTAGTGTCCCAACCTCTGTTGCCACTAGCGTTAACTTTTTAGTTATCATATCGCATTGTTGATAATAAGGCTGCTTATCAGCGATAACGGGAATAAAAGCGCAAGATGATAAATAAAGAGTGCACATAGCACTCAAAAAAATACTTTTAATATTCATACCCTAGAGATATCCATGAAAGTATAACGCAACAAGTAAGGGGCATATTTATTCGTTAGCGTTACAGTTATTATTTAAAAAGTTAACCGTTGTTTCTATTAATTCGGCTCTTGTTGAGTTGAAACTATGATCATCATCGATCAATTTGAAGCTAATTTTACTGTCTTTTGTTTCCTTCAATGCGGCTAATAATGGCGCAATATGTAACTCATAAGGTATTACGCTAGTATTTGCGCCAACAAGCATCACTGCTCGACCATTAATTTGTTTGGCACGTCTAATTAGGTCTAACTCTTTGGCGTACTTTTGGGTTTCTTCTTTTGCCTTTGTACCAGACCAACCATTGAGCATAAATAAGGTGTCACCATAAGCTTGCCACGGAATTTTCGTATCAGGATCATTTACAAAGCCAACACCGTTAGCTCCTAAATTAGCACCATCCCAAGCAACTGAACATTTAACTACTTGATTATCAAGTATGCCAGCAATTGCCATGTGTCCACCCATACTGTGGCCAACAGTAGAAATTAATTCTTTGTCGATCCGTAAATTTTCAGCATGACCATCCTGACTTAAATACTGTAAAACAACTTGAACATCTTGCTCCGCATGACGAAAGGAAAAATCACCTTCACTGCCCCAAGCGCCTCGATAATGAAAAAACGCCACGTTCCAACCTTTTTTACGTAATACTTGGGCTACGTCTAGATTTTTTTCATTCCCGGGATAACCATGCAGTAGTAAAACTGTCGGATGTGGACCTTTACCTTTGGCGATATAAACAAAGCCTGACATACGCTTGTTATATGAATTAAATGTCAACTCGGCCGTACTTGCTGGATAGGCACCTTTCGACTTGGCATCAACAACAGAAGCTATAATCAACATTATACACATCAGCATGAACTGAATATAATACTTCACTTTTTTCTCCAATTACTTTTTTTATCTGGTTTTGGACTAAGTGATATTATAGTGACGATGCCTTGCATGCAAAACATAACTTAGTTGTTCATGTTGATTTTTGTGATGCGCACTAAAAGAATGAAGGTATTAGCCTTATTACGCTACTTCACTAATCTACTCTGGTTTAATCAGCTTAGAAAGTAGTCAATATTACTTATCATTGTTTTTAGCTTTCGTTCTTGAATTATGCATTTTTGTTCTACTCATGTTTTTTTTGATTTTATGGCGACCTGACGACCTATTGAGTTTGGGACGAGTCGCTCCCTTATCCATTTTTCTGTCATTCTCATACCTTCTCATTTTATCTTTTATCACATGCCTTTTTGGGCTCTTAGCGTTATTTATGCGATGGTTTTGATGTTTATTGGTCACCTTATCTTTGTTGACACCTTTTGCCTTTTTATTATTGGGCAATTTGTGAAACTGTTTAAGGGTTTTACTGTGTTTGGTATTTAAAGCAGAAGAATAACGCGATTTGTTTTTTTGTTTATTTTGTATCGCCTTTATCTGTGTATCCTTTTGGCGGATGACTTTTCGCTGGGATTTATCCACCCGATTACTTTTATAGTGTTTTTTTAGCTGGCTATTGCTATAAGCGACCCCGCGGCGATGATGAGGTTTATGAAGCCAACGTTTTGCCCCATGACTACTAACAATACGTTTTTTTTGTAAATAACGGTGTGAATTACGATGATTTAAAACCACTAAGTGACGGTTTTGCCAATGAAAGGCACTGAAGAAATAGTTAAATGAAATATGGACACCAGAATGCCAATAATAAGGGTGATGACCAACATAACGTTTAGGGTGTGACCAATAAACGGGTTGATAATGCGCCCAGTGCCAATTACCATAAATTGTTCGGCTGTCATAATAAGGGACATAGACTATTTCAGGCTCTAAGGGCTCAATAATGATATTATTATCTTCATGGCTAACCGCCATATTGTCCATGGTTGATAAATTACCTGCCTGCTCAGCTTTTATTCTTAATTGCTGAATGCTTGAGAGGACTTGGACCTGATCTGTAAGAAATGCGTCACCTAATTGAGTGGTCCAAGATAACTCATCATTCAGTTTTTTTAATACCATAGGAAAGGGGAGGAGGGCTTTAACACTTGGGTCCCAATCTTTATCTGATACTTGATCAAATATCTGCGTTGAAGATAGCTGAGGGTGTTTTATTACCCAGCGATGAGCCTCAATAATTTCTATAGGATAAGTGGCAGCAATTAAAATATGGGTAAGAAGTGTATCGGGGTACAAAGCGACAGGGGCTAATAACTGTGCTAACTGACCTTCAGTGAATGGCGATGCCTCATTATTTTGAGCTTGGCTACTCGGTGTTCTTAGTATAAATAAAGTTAAAAATATAAATAATATAAGTTTTTTCATCATTTTTCCAAAGACTATAAGTGAAAGTAATAGGATGTTTAAATTATAAAGTTTGTTAACTGAACAGAAGCTGAATGATGTTGGTTAATATGCCTAAATGAGTAAACTTAGAGGCTTAATTGATATAGAGATTCCCACTTTTATTTCTACATTATAAATTTACAACAGAGTTATAAAGCATTTTTAGTCGTTTAGCGTTTCATTTACTGTTAAATATCAGCGTGAATTCAGCGCCAGCTAAAGTGGATGAGTTACCAATAATTAGTTGCCCTTGGTAGCTCTCAATTAGATCTCTAACAATAGCTAGTCCTATACCGTGACCTTCTTGATAGGTATCGCTTCGTGTACCTCGGTTCAAAATATTTATTTGGAGATCGGTATTAATACCAACGCCATCATCAGCAACACTTATAGTTAACTTTTCAGCGAGTTGATTTACTGAAATGACTATATGCTGGTTGCATGCTTTACAGGCGTTGTCGATGATATTCCCAAGCATTTCTAATAAATCAGTTTTATCACCTTTAAAGTTCGCTTGACTATCGATAGTGCAGTGAAACTTAATGCCTTTGTCAAAATATATTTTGGCCATGGTGGTGATTAATTTATCAACGACAACTTTGACGTTGATGCCAGTGTGCCAAGCGTACTCACCAGCGCTTTGTGCTCGTTTTAACTGGTGATTAATAATATTATTGATTAATTGTAATTGTTCATTAGAACCTTGAGTTAACTCTTGTTGGCTTTGAATGACTGCTAGAGGTGTTTTCAGGCTATGAGCAAGATCAGATAAAGCGTTTCTGTAACGCTTTCTCTGTTGCCTTTCGGTGCGTAACAACAAGTTAAACTGTTGAGTAACTTGTGCTAATTCTAACGGATATTTTTGTTGTAACTCGGTTAGCTTCCCTTGTTCTATTTGCATCATTTCTGATTTGAGTACCCTAAGGGGTTTTAAAGTCCAAACCAACCAACTGCCTTGTACTAAAAAGAGTAGAACCATTAATATTAAAAGCCAAGTCCAAAGTTGTTGTTCAAAGTTATGAACAAGCCCGTTAAAGTCATTATAATTTTTAATAATGTGAACTGTTAACGGAACATTATTTTCATTACTGTTAAAGCTCACTGAAAAACTAAAAATAAAGTGTTGTTTATCATCAATCGTTAACGATGAAAAACTATGGTTACCGACTTCAGGTGAGGTTGAAATCGTTGGTGAACTCATACTAAGTAATGAATTTGATTGCCATAATTGACGATACTCTCCATTAGATTGGATATTAAGCTCAGAAATAATGGCATATAGACCTGATTGAATCACATTAAATTGATTTTCTAATAGCTGTTCAGGCATAGAAATTTTGCCATCCTCAACTTCTGCTAATGCAAGTATTGAGTAACTGTAGGCGGTTAATTCTTTTTTTACAGAGGTGACAATTTGTTGCTCAAATGCCTTACTTAATGTAAGACCAATAATGGGTAGAATGATAAATGTCATTAATAACGCGCTAATAATCAGACGAAATTTTAGCGAGTTATATTGTGGATGGTTTAATAAATTGTGAAGTGTTGTCTTAATCATTCTTGCTAACTATTTTTAATTGATAGCCTAGCCCACGATGGGTTTCGATAAAGCCAAATTTATTATCGGGGTCAAGTTTTTTACGTAGTCGTCGAATGAAAACTTCGATGACATTTGAGTCTAAATCGAAGTCTTGGTCATAGATATGTTCGGTTAATACTGACTTTGATATAACATCACCTTTATGTAACATTAAATAAGCTAACACTTTATATTCTGAACTGCTTAGACTGATGACTTTATCGACAACAGTCACTTCAAAACTCTTACTGTTAATTGAAAGTACACCATTGGTTAGTATGGGTTTTGTTTGGCCGGCAGAACGCCTAATTAATGCATTTAATCGAGCCAGTAGTTCTTCATTTTGAAAAGGTTTTGTTAGATAGTCATCAGCACCTGCATCAAGGCCAGCTACTTTATCTTGCCAGCTGTCTCTAGCCGTTAATATGAGAATCGGGTAATCAATATTTTTTGCTCTTAGCGATTTAATCAGACTAATACCATCAATAATTGGTAGGCCAACATCAATAATGGCAGCATCGTAACAATATTCTTCACCCTGGTATAAGCCATCTTGACCATTATTAGCAACATCGACACTATAATTCGATTTTATCAGGCTTTCTTTAAGATTATTTTGCAGGGCTAAATCATCTTCAACAAGTAATAATCGCATTAATTACCCCCTATGACTCGGCCACTTTTAGCATCAACCAATACAGAAACCACATGGCCATTTTTTTTAATAAGTTTTACTTTATAGCCACTATTACCATTAACGGTTTGTTTTTTTACGTTTAATACTTTGCCATTAAAGCGGCGTTTTACTAATTTTGCAGCCTGTCGAGAGCTATAAATTTTCAGGGTACTTTTACTCTGAGTATTTCTTTTCACCTGCGAGTCATTACTGCCATATGCATGGGTAATATCATTGGGCACAAAGAAGGCAATGAGCGCGATAAAAGTTAATAAAACAGTTTTCATTTACTAAGACCCTTAATCAATTAGAAAAAACATTTTCCAGTGTAAACCCAAGTGAATGGTAAATAAACCATTGTTAATATATACCCATGAAGCTGAACCTAAGCTGAACCTTATTATCATTAATTTATGACAACTAAAAAACTGTTCAGCCTTTGTTCAGTTTTATTAGGTTTTAATGGTGGTATCTTCAATAAGTCAGAGAGAGTTTATGCCATTAATTAAAAAGTCAGCGAATAGTTCAATGAGACATCGTCTAAGATACCTTCTCACTTTAGTGGGTTTTATCGCTCTACTAATATCTGTAACGGCTAATAGTATTGAAATAAAGGCTAACGCGATTAATGAGTTAGTTACAGTATCTGTTGGTTTAAGTATAACTGCAGGCAATAATGACAGTAATTACCGAAAAAAACAGATTGTTTTAACCAAAGATAAATCTCTCGGGTTAGTTACGCGATTAAATATTAGCCGTGAGGCGCATATAGTGGCTAAGAAAAAACTCAGTACAGCGTCAAATAAAACTAAGAGGGCATCGAGACGGATTAATTACCAACAGAGTTTTAGTATTTATAATGCCTTTAGTTACTTATTAGATGATTATGATGGTGATCAATATTACCAAACATTTAGTGTAGTATTTGATGCTGATTTATTGAGTTACTCCTCCTCCAATAGCGCCCAAGTTTATGCTGAGTTATATTTGAGTCAAAATGGTGGCCCTTGGATTTATTACCACACAACCAATAATTTTGTTGTTTATGGTGAGAGTGAAGACGATGAATATGAAGTCATCACCACCCTTCATCAAGGGTATAGCAGTGATAGTTATGATGTGTTAATTGACTTATACAAGGTGGGTTTTGACGAGATAGTTGCGACCTATAGTTCAGATGATAATAATTCCCTTTATGCACTACCACTTGAAAGTGCTGATAATGACGTTGAATATATCGTTGAAGTTTATGATGACTATGCCGGGAGTATTAATATTTATGGGTTACTCATATTACTCGGTTTACGTTGTGCTTTAAAACGAGTTAAAAAAAGTGACACTAAGCACTGTTAGCTAGCTGCCAACCAAAGGGCAACTAAGATCATCAATGTGCCAGAGACTTTATTTAGTCGTCGAACATTATCACCTTGGGTTAATAATCGACCCAAGGTTTTCCCACCAGTAGCGTATAGCAACATACATGTGAATTCTGAGACTAATATAACAGCAACTAGCACAGCCAACTGTGTTGTTAGCGGTATACTGGGATTGATAAAAGGGGGTAATAAAGACACCATAAACGCCCATCCTTTTGGATTGGCAATAGCAGTGACTAAACCTTGATTAAAGAGTTGTCTTTTATTGATTTTAATGACTTGTATGGCATCACTAATAGCAAGCTTGCCTTTTGAACGCCACATATTAATACCGACATAAAACAGATAAGCTGCACCCATAATTTTTAATACATTAAAAAACTGAGGGAATTTTAGCATCACTGATGACACACCAATCACCGCTAAAATTGCCACTAAAGCTACACCCAGTAACTCGCCCCACATCATCCATAAAGTATTACGAACACCAATTGACATACCTAAAGTCATCGCTAAAGTCATACACATACCAGGAGTGATACTGACTAAGAAAAAGGTTGGAATAAAAAGGGCTAGCAGGGTGGTATCTATCAAAAGGTTCTTCTTGTTGTGGGTGAAATTCAGTTGTTATTATCATCAATGAGAACGTTATTCGATGATTGTTCATTTAGCTTAAATACCAAGGCTAATATTGTTATGAATACTAATGATTTTTTGTAATGGCTCAGGATTATTAATCATATAAGTTCGATATACCCGATTTATCATTTTGTTAAATAATTGCATTACCTAAATATCAGTTGGGTAGCTTGAGGCAAGCTTCGATTAAGCCTTTTTTTGTAAAATGAAAATTTGAAAGTAAAGTGAGTATATCTTCTTTCCCTAACAGTTGCCGTTGTATTTGTTTTACAGGTAAACCTTGATTAGCTAGTGATTTAACGCGCGATGATAATTCAATAATAAAATCTCGTTTGTTGATAATATCTTGTTTGCCATTTTTCATAATACCCCGATGAGGACAAAATGCAGTGTCAAAGTCTAAGGCAATTACTTTATTTAAACTTTCTAGTTGTTTGTTTAAGTTTTCATCTTTGTGAAGGTAACGCACTTTAGAGGCGATATAGAGATCACCAGTAAAAAGAAAACCATTATTTTTATCATAAAAGCAACTCATGTCCTCCGTATGGCCAGGCGTTAAAATTATCGCTAACTCTAGGCCTTTTTTTGAGGTAAATATATCGGTTAACACTTCGGTTTCGACTGCTTTGCCAGTACCCCAAATTACTTTTTGAATTAAAGGGATTTCGAAATTATGCTTGAGTAAATTTTGACATAAAGCATTACTGTGCACAGAGAGTTGACAGTTATTTTTAAGATAAAAAGCATTACCACTATGATCTTCATGATGATGAGTGATTAACACGTGATTAATCTGATGTTCCTTGGTAAAGGCTTCTACATATTGCCATTGGTTTATCGGCCCTGTATCAATAATAACGTCTTGGTATTGATAAACAATAAAACTGGTATTGATACCTTTATTAAAACGTCCTACGCGGAGGCCTGAGACTGGCCCAAAATTTACTTGTTCTATAATTGCCATCAAAAATCTTTAAATTAAACACGTGGTATGACCACTCTAACTTGTCAGTGTTCATCTTGTAAATGACAACGACAAGTTTACTTAAAGTTAATATCCGTTTTATGATAAAAAATTGTCATTATAAATGGTTGTTTTCCTATCCGTATGCTTAATTTATCAATGTGCTGTTTACTATTTTCTTTGGTCAAAGTAGATCATGATATTAAAACCTATTTAGGAAATTCAAAAAATATGAACGGATTAGAATGGAATTTACGAGTCAATTATCAGACTAAATAGGGTTGCAAACTTTAGTTAAACAAAGATTAAACTTCAGTAATTAAAAGTGAATGATTTAACTGATCAGTTTAAAAAGTCGATATCAATAGAAACGTTCAATGGATTAAAAAATATAAGCGCATATTTTTTGTTACTTACTATACTGGTGTATTGATTAAAATTGATTTACTAAAACCACCTTATGATTAAAAAAGAGAGTCTTCTATGAGTGAAACTATCAGTCGTAATATACAGATAGATAATTGGATATTTGAAGTGAAAATGGTTCGAGCTTTACGGGTTGATAATTATGGTGATCCTTACACGGCAATAGCTAATATTAGTTTAAACGGTAACAGTGCTTACATTGATGGCATGATGCAAAAAAAACCACCAAAAAATTAATGATGCTGATGTTATTAAAAAGTTTTGTCAAAAAATGACTATTAACCAAGCTAATTTTGAGCAGAGAAATTGTTATCGGTTAACTGAACTAACGCCAGAAAAGGGTACTCAGTTAAAGACTGCTTGATAACAATATAAGCTATGTTGTTAGCGCCAAATTATTACCGGAAAAACTTCTTAAATTCAGTGTTATTTTATTGGTTAAAGCACGCTAGCTTAATTGACTCTCATAACACTGAAAGGTTACTTTTACTTATTAGCTTTCTATTCCCCTCTGCTTAAAAACTGTTAATACCTGGATAACTAATGCCTTTGCATTATTTTCAATATGGCCACCCTAAATATCAATGAGTTGCCAGCCTACACTAAACGTTTAGCTTTACATTACTCAATAATGACATTCAGTAGTAAGAACAGTGCAGTTAATCGTACTTTAAGTCACTAGTGCCGAAAGTGGATAGAAATCGTCTGACAATGACCCATATCCCTAATTTATTCATACAAGGTTATAACAATAATAAATAACGTTAACTTTCTGTAACAACAAATTTACACCTGCAGTAAATGCTATTGCGATACATATATTGATGATTTTTAATTTTATGAGTATCATAAATTAAAGTTAATTATTATCAAGATTTGTTAGGGAAACCGCGCTTATGCAAACCTTAAAGAGCCATAAAAATTTAACTCCAGAGCAGGAGCTAGCTAAATTTGAGCAGAAAATTGCTGACGAACAAAAAATAGAACCCAAGGACTGGATGCCGGAAGCGTACCGCAAAAACGTTATTCGTCAAATGTCGCAACATGCTCATTCAGAAGTTATTGGCATGCAGCCAGAAGGTAATTGGATCACTCGTGCACCCACATTACGCCGTAAGACGATATTACTGTCTAAAGTGCAAGATGAAGCAGGTCATGGCCTATATCTCTATAGCGCGACTGAATCTTTAGGTATTAGTCGAGCACAAATGATCAAAGCTTTGCAATCAGGTGAAGCAAAATACGCTCAAATATTCAATTACCCAACGTTATCTTGGGCTGATATTGGTGCTATTGGTTGGTTAGTAGATGGTGCTGCTATTGTAAATCAAATCACTTTACAGCGGACTTCTTATGGTCCTTATGCGCGGGCTATGGTGAGAATTTGTAAAGAAGAAAGTTTTCATCAACGCCAAGGCTACGAAATCATGTTTGAGATGGCAAAAGGGACGATAATTCAACAGCAAATGGCACAAGATGCACTGAATCGTTTTTGGTGGCCATCTTTAATGATGTTTGGTCCACACGATGCCGAGTCTGCCCATTCCAGTCAGTCAATGGCTTGGAAAATTAAACGGATGTCAAACGATGACTTACGGCAAAAATTTATTGACCAAACGATACCACAAATTGAAGTACTGGGATTAGAAATCCCCGATCCTGATATTAAGTGGAATGAGGAGCGTGGTCACTTTGATAGTGGTGAGATTAACTGGCAAGAATTTAAAGCCGTGGTTAACGGCTCTGGTCCTTGTAACTATCAACGAATTAAACATCACAAAGCGGCGGATCAAGATGGTAAATGGGTTCGTGAAGCGGTTAGTGCTTACCAACTTAAGCAAAACAGTTAATAAGCCGTTAAATTAAGTACAGACAATAAAAGGGCCTGATCATGCAACAAGAAAAACTAGCTGTTTATGAAGTATTCATTCGTTCAAACCGCGGCTTAGATCACAAACATGTGGGCAGCTTACATGCTCAAAGTCCAGAACAGGCAATAATGTATGCCAGAGATTGTTATATACGCCGCTCTGAAGGTGTCAGTATTTGGGTAGTTGAGTCAACGAATATTACTGCATCAGATGAAAGTGATATTGAAAGTTTTGTTGATCCCATGGACGACAAACCTTATCGTCATGCCACACATTATGTGCTGCCTGATAACGTTAGGAGTATGTAATGGAGGCCGCTATGAAAGCAAAAGCAGCAAACCCCTTTGCTATTGAACAGCAAAGCCCATTATCCCGCTTTGTCCTTGGTTTGGCTGATGACGCCCTAGTGTTAAGTCATCGGCTTTCACAGTGGTGTTCAAAGGCTCCTTATTTAGAAGAAGATATTGCCCTTTCAAATGTTGCCCTCGATTACATTGGCCGTGCAAGAATGTTTTATCAATATGCGGCCGAAATCGAAGGTAAAGGGCGTAATGAAGATGATTTGGCTTATTTAAGAGATGAGCGCCAATACACTAATTTATTGATACATGAACTGCCTAAAGGTGATTTTGCTTTTACTATGGTACGACAATTTTTAGTAGACGTATTTTATAATATGTACTTAGAAAAATTAGTCTCATCAACAGATCTTACTGTTGCTGCTGTGGCTGCAAAAGCGGTCAAAGAAACACGCTATCATTTAAAACGCAGTGAGCTTTGGATCACACAATTATCACAAGGGACTGATGAAAGTCGTCAACGCATCTTGCGTGCTTTAGATGAATTAAAAGACTTCACGGGTGAACTATTTGAAGTACTCGACTGGGAAGCGCAATTAGTTAAAACAGGTGTTGCCGTTGACCGGTCAATTTTGCAAGCCCCTTGGGATGCTCACGTACAAAAATTGTTGGCAGCATCTGCTATAGATTACCAAGACAGTAAGCTTCAAATTCGAGGTGGAAGAAATGGTATTCATACTGAACATTTAGGTCAGATGTTATGTGAAATGCAATATTTGCAGCGTAGCTACCCGAAGATGAATTGGTGAGAGTTTAGGATAAGATAATGATAAAAAATACAGAGTCTTTAGCTAAAGTTATTCCAACATTACACCCTATTTATGCAGAGCGAGTAAATTTTAGAAACAATTCAGACTGTGCAACGCTTTGGCAAGTTTTAGATGGCGTTTTTGATCCTGAGTTACCCGGTGTAACCCTTTGGGACCTGGGTGTTTTACAAAACGTTACACACCAGAACCAAAACGATGACAACAGTAATCAAAAAAATCAGTTGATTACTGTTGTCATTACACCAACATATAGTGGTTGCCCTGCAGTTGATGCGATGAGTGAAGACGCTATTAAAGCTCTTAATGATGCCGGTTACGCTAAAGTGGTGGTAAAGGTTGTATTAGCGCCTGCTTGGAGTACTGACATGATATCACCTGCGGGTAAGGAACAACTTAAAGCGCTGCAAATTGCGCCACCAAGGCAAGATAATCGTATTGATTGTCCGGTATGTCATAGTAGTGACAGTCAATTATTGAGTGAGTTTGGTTCGACAGCTTGCAAAGCAATGTATCGATGTAATGATTGTCTGGAAATTTTTGATTATTTTAAAAAATTATAGTTTAGCCTAGTCCCCTCTGAGTATTTTACTCGAGACGTTAGTGTTTATAAAAGCTTAAGTAACCCAAGAAAAAAGTAATAAAAAGAGAAAAATATGAGTACTGAATTTTATCCCTTAACTATTTCAGCTATCGAGCGATTAACTAAAGATGCTGTTGCTGTTAGTTTTAATTTACCAAACGAATTGAAAAAAAAGTTTAGCTACCAACAAGGACAGCACCTTACCTTAAAAGTAGATATTGATGGTGAAGATATTCGGCGCTCATATTCTATTTGTCAATCAGTCACTGAGCAATCACTGCAAGTCGCTATTAAGCGTATTGACCAAGGACTCTTTTCTAACTTTGCCAATGATGAACTCAAAGTAGGTATGGTATTAGATGTCATGCCACCCCAAGGTCATTTTTATACCGAACTACAAAAAGACAACAACAATCATTATTTGTTCATCGCTGTAGGTAGTGGCATTACGCCAATTTTATCACATATTAGCTCAATTTTTGCGATAGAGCCTAAAGCGAAAGTCACCTTGATTTATGGTAATAAATCGACACCTTTAATGATGTTTAGAGAAAAGATCGCCTTCATTAAAAACAAACATATTGACCGTTTTGAATGGGTCAATTTATTTACTCAAGAAGAACATGAAGCCCCGTTATTTAATGGCCGAATTAGTGCACAAAAATTGATTGATTTAGACCAAGCTCAGGTGATTAAGATAAAAACTTTTAGCGATATATTTCTTTGTGGGCCAGAAGGCATGATTTTAGAAATTGTTACTGCTTTTAATTTTTGGGGATTTAGTGACGATAATTTACATTATGAATTATTTTTTTCTGGTTCAACTCATACTGAAATGGCGACTAAAAAAGCGGAACGTGTCGCACAATACGGTCAAGCGATGAGTCAAGTCTCAGTGAAGGTTGCGGGTAGGAAAACCTTTATTAATTTAGCGGTGGGTGGTGACAATATCTTAGATGCAGCGATGGATCACGGTGCTGATTTACCTTTTTCATGTAAGGGTGGCGTTTGCGCGACTTGTAAAGCTAAAGTGATTACGGGAAAAGTTGAAATGGATGTTAATCATTCCTTAACAGAACAAGAGGTAGCAGAGGGGATGATCTTAACTTGCCAAGCACACCCAGTAACTGAAAAAGTGGCTATTGATTTTGATTTTTAGGGATAATCTATGCAGCCAATAACTCAATCAAGTATGTTAACTCATTTTATTGCTAACCGATGTGCCGACAGCAATTTTAGTTGTAAGTCATACATAGTGACTGTCTATGGTGATGTTTTATCACAACATGGTGGTTGGTTATGGATTGGTTCATTAATTAAAGCATTAGAACCCTTAGGTTATTCAGAACGTTTGATCAGAACCTCAGTGTTTCGTTTAGTACAAGATGACTGGTTAAAAGTTAACAAAGTGGGTCGCCGTAGTTTTTATGCTTTTACTGATTCCGCTAGGCTACATTATGAAAAGGCCGCTCGACGTATTTATGCTGAAAAAAAAGATGATTGGCATGGCAACTGGTTAATTGTGCTGCCATCTTTTGTACCAGAGGGAACGATGGCAGCTTTTTGTCGACAATTACACTGGTTAGGGTTTAGCAGTATTTCATCAGGTGTTTTTGCTCATCCTTCAATTGATCAAACTTCACTAGAAGAGACCTTAAAAGAGTTGCAGTTAACTGATGCTGTGGTGGTATTTAGTTGTAAAACCATTGATGACGCATCAGCCAATGTTTTGAAAACGTTAGTACAAAAGCGATGGCATATTAATAAACTAGCAGAACAATATCAGCAACTTTTCAAAAGCTATCAAGCGGTTATCAGTGAAGTACAAGGAAAAGGGCAAGGTCAAAAAGGTTCAAGCCATATTAATGATCAACAAAGCTTTCTGCTGCGAACGTTATTGATTCATGAATACCGCCGTATTTTATTAAAAGATCATGAGTTACCCAAGCAAATGTTACCTGAACAATGGCAAGGTTTTGCAACACATCAATTGGTTCGAAACTTATATAACGAATTAGCTCAACCGTCACTCAATTATATTAGCCAGCAATTACAAAATTCATTGGGTAACTTACCGTTAGAACAAGATACTTTCTGGCAGCGCTTTAAGTAAGACTAGCGTGTTAATTTATAACCTAAAGATTAAAATTTAAAAATCAAAGAGAAAACAATGACAATCGAAAATATTAACCCAGTTGTTACTGTTGAATTCAAGACTCAGTTAAATAACGCAATTGCTATCATCACCATTAATTATCGACCCGTTAATGCATTATCTCAGCAAGTGAGAGCTGGATTAGTTAAGGCCATTGAAAGTTTAGAAGCTAATCACAAGGTGAAGGTCATTATACTTCGCTGCGAGGGCAAAACGTTTATCGCTGGTGCCGATATTAAAGAATTTGGAAAGCCAGCAACAGCGCCATTTCTTCCTGATGTTGTCAACCGTATCGCGGATTGTACAAAACCGGTAATTGCTTCATTATTTGGTACCACACTCGGTGGTGGTTTTGAAGTTGCGCTTAGTTGTCATTATCGTGTTGCATTAAGCAACGCTGTAGTGGGCTTGCCTGAAGTTAATTTGGGGTTAATTCCTGGTGCCGGAGGCACACAAAGATTAATGCACCTTATTGGGCCAGAAAAAGCAGTAGAGATGATCACCTCTGGTCGCCATATCAATATGACTAATTTTACCGATACCAAGTTGATAGATAGGATTGTTGAAGACAATTTAGCCAATGAAGCTATAAGTTTTGCCAAGCAACTTATCAAGGCTAACCAGTTAATACCTCGGCCTGTTAGTGATATCGTGATGAATGATGAACACTTTGATTGGCAAGCCGCGAAAATAGCGGTTGTAAAAAAAGCACGTGGAAAAGTTGCACCTATCGTCGCTTTTGATGTTTTGAATAAAACACAGGCTATGACGATTAAAAATGGTATGGCTTATGAACGTGAACAGTTTTTAATGTTACGAGGGTCAGAGCAATCAGCGGCTTTAATTTATGCCTTTGGTGCAGAAAAAAAAGCCGCTAAGGTTACCCTTAATGCTGAGCCATTAGTTGTTAATAATGTTGGTATTATTGGTGGTGGAAATATGGGCTCGGGTATTGCTACCTGTTTTTTATCGGCTAATTTTAATGTCCAATTAGTCGAACAGTCATCAGAAGCACTTGAGGCTGGTTTAATTCGTATCAAAAACAATTTTGCCATTAATGTTAAAAGCGGCCGAATGAGTCAAACTAGGGCTGATGAGTGTATTGCCAGCTTATCGGGCAGTATTGATTACCAAGCTTTAAAAAATTGTGATTTAGTGCTGGAAGCTATTTTTGAGGACATCGAGCTTAAAAAACAGCTGTTTAAAAAATTAACTGAAATTTGTAAACCAGAAACTATATTTGCTACTAATACCTCTTATTTAGATATCAATGCTATGGCTTTATCAATTAACCGTCCAGCGCAACTTGTCGGTATGCATTTTTTCAGCCCTGCCAATATTATGAAGCTTTTAGAAGTGGTCAAAGCGGATAAAACTAGCGAGCAAGTTATTGCCAGCGCAATGCGAGTTGGTAAGCAACTGAAAAAAGTGTCTGTATTGGTTAATGTCTGTTTTGGTTTTGCCGGTAATCGTATGTATACAAGGTACGGGCGCGAGATTCAGCAGATGTTATTAGAAGGCGCAAAGGTTGAACAACTAGATAATGCGATGACCAATTGGGGCATGGCAATGGGACCACTAGCGGTGCAAGACTTATCGGGTATTGATATTGGCCACAGTGCTCGAAGCGCTCAACCATTTCCTGACTATGACAAAGGCTATTTTAGAGCAGCAGCGACCCTAGTTGAAGCTGACCGCTTAGGCTGCAAAACTAAGGCAGGTTTTTATGATTATGATGATCAGGGGATAAAAGTATACAGCCCCGCCGTAGCCTTATTGCTTGAGGAAAAAGCAAAAGCGCTTGGCATCAAGCAGGTGACCTTTACTGATGATCAAATTGTTCAACGGGCACTACTTGGCTTAATATCAGAAGGCTTTGCTTTGTTGAAAGAAGGTATAGTGCAAAGAAGCTCAGATATCGATGTTATTTGGTTGCACGGTTATGGTTTTCCTCAGTTTAAAGGTGGCCCTATGTTTCAAGCCAAGCAAATAGGACAAAACCATATTGAAAAACAACTTATAAAGTTAAGGGAAGGGCTAGCTGATGAAATGGCGAACAAAATATGGCCAGACATTAACTTTGAGTTATTCAGTGAGTCTCTGTGAAATTGAAAAAAGCCTGTCTTAATGACAGGCTGATGTGGTACAAAACGTCTGTAAAAATTATTATCGAGTATAAAATTAAATTATAGGAAATATCATTTCAGCGTTATAAGTGTCTGTAATGATACTAACGCTATGGTTATTTAAAGATAATAATTTTTATTGAGCTCTCTAGCCCAAGCTAGCAATACGTCGTTCAGTTGAGCCACCATTTTATTATCAGACTTCTTCGAAAAAATAATGGCATCATTGGCAATATCGTACGTAACAAAACTTAAGCCCTCAACATTTTGCCAACCCGTTAGTGCTAAATTCATTCTTAACTTTTCTTGATCAGGTTTAACAATATGGGTCACAATAAATGACGCTGGACTCTTATTACAGTGACCAACAATACGTTTGTTTTTGATTGTTAGGCTACTGTTGGCATCATCTAAAACGATCGTTGTGGGTATGGTTTTAGTAGACGTTTTGCTTTGAGCTTTTGAAACAGACTTAGCTTTTTTTATTGGTTTGGCTTTTGCTGGCTCCTTACTTTGTTTTTTAGTTTCAGGTTGGGTCGTTAATTTAACGGCTGACTTCTTTGTACTGTTTGTTTGGCTCTTTTTGTTTTTCTCTTTTTCATCCATTAGATCATCTGTAATGGTATTTAAATTTTCTCCCTCATCAGCGATTGTATTGATCGGCGTCGAAGGTAACGGACGTTTAATTGTCGCAGGCTTGACCTCCTGCGTATTCTCTTCGCTTTTACTCGAGAATAACTGTTTGAAAAAATTAATGAATAAAGACATATTTGACTGCATTTGATTCCCACCTATAAAAAATCGATTAATTATTAAACAAGCCATACAGTAACAGCTTATCGACCTCCTGTAAAAGGCAGGTTTTATCTTTTTAATTTTTTATAAAAATATAAAAAATGAGGTAAAACATAATCTTAATTAACGCTTAACCAAGGTTATGATTAGCGCATGTGTTGACGGGGCATTACTTGTCGATGTTATGGACACACTCATGATGTTTTTTTAATAGGTAAGTCTTATTTATAAAGACTAGACACTGAATCTCGAGTAATTAGCGTTGGTTCGAAAAAATGCGTTATCTGTAGTTTATTTTGATGATAGACATTTTTTAATACTAACTTAGCCGTCATCTGGCCCATTTCAAATACGGGGTAATCTACGGTGGTGAGTTTAGGATAGAGATGTTGTGAAAAAATAATATTATCAAAACCAACAATAGACAATTCTTCTGGTAGTTTAATGCCATGCTCTCGGGCGAAAGTCATAGCACCTGATGCCATTTCATCATTGGCACAGACTAGCGCAGAAAATATTTTACGCTTATTTAGTAACGACTTTATGCCATTTTGTCCACCAGCGCATTTAAAGTCACCTTCAAAATATAGGTCAGGGTCAAACGCGATATTATTTTCTTTAAGAGCGCGTTTGTGACCAAGGAATCTATCTTTAGAGTCAGGTTTAAATTGTGGTCCAGCAATATAAGCTACCTGTTTATGACCCTGTTCTATCAGGGTTTGTGTCGCCAAATATCCACCTAATTCATTATTTAAATTGATGCAATTATTTTGAAGACCTTCAACGGTTCGACTCATAAAATAGACAGGGGTATCACCTTCGTTGAGCCCTCTAAGGTATTCATCACTGAGTGCTTCAATATGAACAATTAACGCATCGCAATTTCTACTTAATAAAAACTCAATGCCATCTTTTTCTTTGTCTTCTTTGCTTTGTCCCGTTGTGATAATGACATGCTTGCCTGCTTCTCTCAGTTCTTTTTCAATACCTGCCATCATTTGGCCAAAAAAGGGGCCGTTAAGTTCTGATACCATCACGCCTATACTATTAGAACGGTTTGAAGCAAGTGACTGGGCAATAGAGTTGGGGCGGTAAGCAAGTTCAGCCATAGCATCAACCACTTTTTTTCTTGTTTTATCACTGACGCGAGTATTGTTATTAGTTACCCGTGATACTGTCGCCAGTGATACTCCAGCAAGTTTAGATACTTCGTATATCGTTGCCATTTATTTCCTAAATTGACCTTTAGCCTTTCTTTTGGACTGATCAAACTCGTTAGTGACAAAATTAATAAATAATTTTAGACACCTTAACGGGTTGACCCACTCAATTCGCCCTGAATATCCTCTATTTGTTGCTCTGTTAAGGTGTATTTTCTCATTACCCAAGCGACAACGAAGGATCCTAACGCGGGTAATACGGTAAAAGATAATAATATTCCCTGTTTAGTGGCTTCCGTTTGTCCAACATCAGCTTGGTAGTTATAAAAAGCTAACAACCAACCGGCAAGTGCACCACCGATGGCTACACCCATTTTAATAAAAAAGATGACCCCTGAATAAACCATACCGGTAATACGAATACCGGTTTTTTTATGGCCGTAATCTATGGTATCTGCCATTTTTGCCCATAACAGTGGCGATGCCATATCTAAAAAGAATTTCCAAGCAATAAATGCAACATAAGCTAAGACAATTTGATCCTCACCGATGAAAAAACTAAATAAACAGATAGTGGCTGAAATTGCTTGTAAGGCAATGTAAGCTTTTATTTTACAAACTCGTTTTGCTAAGGGCTGAGCGACGGCACAACCTACCATACTAGCAATAACACCTAAGGTTAAAAATGAGGTGATTAAGTCTTCGCGGCCTAAGAAATATTTTACATAATACACTGCTAAGGTCAGTCGTAATACTTGTCCGGTTAACAAGAACAATGAGGCAGTACATAAAATTCGCCATTGATCATTTTTCCATAAGGATTGTAAATTCTCTTTAAAAGAACTTGATTGATCTTCTGGTAGGCTCACTCTTTCTTTCGTACCAAGAAAACATAATAAAAATAAGACTAAACCCAGAGAACTCATCGCTATCATGGTCATCTGATAACCTTTAGCATTATCCCCATTACCAAAGTATTCAACCATAGGCATAGTTGCCGCAGCAACAATAACCCCTCCTAACATACCAAAAACAAAGCGATAGGACTGCACTGTGACGCGCTCTTTTGCATCAGCGGTTATTACCCCTCCTAATGCACAATAAGGGATATTAATTGCTGTGTAGGCGATCATTAATAAGGTATAAGTGACAAAAGCGTAAATTATTTTGTTTTCGCCCGATATATCAGGGGTAGTAAAAGCAAGAATACTAATAATAGCGAAAGGCAATGCGAGCCATAATAAGTAAGGACGAAACTGGCCCCATTTTGTTTTTGTATTATCGGCAATATTACCCATGATAGGGTCGGTGACGGCATCAATAATACGCACTAATAAAAACATCGTGCCAACGGCAGCAGGCGATAAGCCCATAACGTCAGTATAAAAAAGTAATAAAAACATCATTACCGTTTGGAAAATAATATTACTGGCGGTATCACCTAATCCGTAGGCTATTTTTTCTCTCATACTAACCATAGTGTTCTGACTCCATGTTTATCAATTGTGTGTTTTTTATAATTATTAGCGTCGACAAATTAACTCTTTATATGCATTGCCGCTTGTTTTTATTATTCTTTTTTGAGTTTCGTAATCAACATAAACCAGACCAAAACGTTTCGAATAGCCTTCTGCCCACTCGAAATTGTCCATCAAAGACCAGGCAAAATAACCTTGTACATTGACGCCTTGTTTAATGGCATTATTGACTGAATTCAAATGTTGTTGGTAATAATCTACCCTATCGAGATCATTTACACTACCGTCAATAATTTTATCAGCCATTGCTGCACCATTTTCAGTAATATAAATAGGGGGTAAGTCGTAAGTATTATTTAATGTTACTAGTAATTCACTGAACGCTTGTGGATAGATTTCCCAGCCAATATCTGTTTTTGGCTCTGGAGGTTCAACTTGCTCAAATCTTTCATTTTCAATGCTTTTATAGATAGCTCTGCTATAGAAATTCACCCCTAAAAAGTCAGTGGGTTGTGAAATGATCTCCATATCGCCCTCTTTTACTTCAGGATGATGCTCAAGTGGTAATTGATTTAATATTGCGGGGTACTCACCATGATAAATAGGCTTTATATACCATTGATTAAAATAATCGTCAGCAAAATCGCTAGCGTGTTTATCGGCTTTACTCGAAGTTGCCGGATAACATGGTGTAAAGTTAAGAACAATACCATTTAAGGTGTTTGGGCTGTTTATAGCAAGCACTTTCATCGCCAGTCCATGGGCAAGCAATAAATGATGTGCTGCTTTTTTACCAAACTCTTTACCGATAATGCCAGGTGCATGAATACCGATTTCGTATCCTAAAAATGCACTACAAAAGGGTTCATTTAATGTGGCATAAGAATAAACGAGATCACCAAAAGCTTGGCTAATTTTATCGGTGTACTCACTAAATTTATAAGCGGTATCTCTGTTTAACCAACCACCTTTATCCTCTAAATGCTGGGGGAGATCCCAGTGATAAAGTGTGACAAAGGCTTTTATTTTTTTCGCTTTTAAGCTCTCTAAAATAGCGAGATAAAATGCGACGCCTTCTGAATTAAGCTCTCCAGATTTCTGTATGACCCGTGGCCATGATATTGATAATCGGTAAGCATCAACGCCTAAAGCCGCTATTAATTCTATATCTTGTTGCCAAAGGTTGAAATGGTCACAGGCAAGGTTACCATTTGATTTATCAATAATGGTGTTAGGTTTGCTACAAAAAGTATCCCAAATACAAGGGAGTCGGCTTTCGATACCCCCTTCAATTTGAAATGAGGCTGTTGCCACGCCATAGGTAAAGTCTTGACTTAACATTGCCGAGTTATTGGGTAATGTGAGCTTGCCTATCATGAAATATTACCTGTTTGTTATTTTTTATTATTATATGACATGTAACAAATATATATAAAAGCAGCTATAAAATTCTTGAAAAATCGTTAATGTTAGTTTTTAATAGTAGGAATGAAAGCGCTTACATTGAGATTAGTGCTTTATTTTGTTCAGGTCAATCACTTTTATTCTTCATTAAAAACAAAGGTGGTTATTATATAATTACAAAGTTAATCGACCATTATTTCCTCAAAAAACTGAGTGAATAATGGTCGGTTAACCATAATGAAATTGGAATATCAGGGAACTTATGGCTTCTTCACCAACATCAAGTGCTACTACTCAAGCAATTAATGCCAATCAAAGCGGTGATTACCGTTTTGCTTTGACATCACTCACGACACTTTTTTTTATGTGGGGTTTTATAACGTGTTTAAATGATATTTTGATCCCCCATTTGAAAGGGGTTTTTGATTTATCTTACAGTCAAGCGATGTTGATTCAGTTTTGTTTCTTTAGTGCCTATTTTATCGTTTCTCTCCCATCAGGGATAATTGTTAAAAAACTGGGTTATCAAAAAGGTATTGTCATTGGTTTAGTTGTTGCCGCTGTTGGTTGTTTGAGTTTCTATCCAGCGGCGAGTATGCACAGCTATCCACTATTTTTATTAGCCTTATTTATTCTCGCTAGCGGTATCACCTTATTGCAAGTTTCAGCAAACCCCTATGTCAGTATCCTAGGAAAGCCTAGTACGGCATCTTCTCGGTTAACGATGACCCAAGCATTTAATTCTTTAGGTACAACCATTGCGCCATATTTTGGTGCGATGCTTATTTTGAACGAAGCCGCAGACGCTATTTCGGTGCAAGGTTCAGCTGACGCAGTTCAGATGCCTTATGTGTTATTAGCGGCAATGCTATTAATTTTAGCAGCGATTTTTGCTTTGCTTAAGTTACCTAATATGTCAGTGACAAATGAGTCTGAGAGTGAAAAATCGCCAGTAAATGGCAGTGCATGGCAATATCGTCATCTGGTATTAGGTGCGGCGGGTATCTTTGTTTATGTCGGGGCTGAAGTCTCTATAGGTAGTTTTTTAGTGAGTTTTTTTGCGCAGCCTGAAATTGCAGGGCTAGCTGAGTCTCAAGCGGCTAAATATATCGCCTATTATTGGGGTGGCGCGATGGTAGGCCGCTTTATTGGTGCTGCAGTTATGCAAAAAGTTGCTGGGGGCAAGGCCTTAGCTTTCAATGCTGCCTTGGCGGTTATTCTGCTCCTTGTTGCTATTTTATCAACCGGTACATTGGCTATGGTGGCTATTTTATTGGTAGGTTTGTGTAATTCAATTATGTTTCCCACCATTTTTAGTTTAGCGATTAATAGTTTGGGTCAACACACCAGTCAAGGCTCTGCTATCTTATGTTTAGCGATTGTCGGTGGAGCGATTATTCCGCTTATTCAAGGCGTATTAGCCGATAGTATTGGTATACAAGCGTCATTTTTCCTTCCGATAATATGCTACTTATTTATTGCCTATTATGGCCTTTTGGGCAGTAAAGTTAAGCACTTGACTGATTAAGTAATAACTTACAGATATGCAAATAAAATACAGAAGTAACATTATGGAAAATTTTAATTTTATAAAGAGTAAAGCTAGCAGTATTAAACTTAATCGTTTACTACTGTCTAGCCTGGTGGCAACACAATTTTTATTGGGGTGTAGTGACGATAAGCATGTTGCCCATCTAGCAGCTGATACCGTATCAGTTGAACAGTTTACTGACGATAACTCACTAGAAATTTGGCCAAAACTCAATGTCACGCTTAAGCAAGATCCTGTTATTGAGGGTAAAATTAAGGCATTACTAACGAGTATGACCCTTGAACAAAAAGTTGCCCAAATGATCCAACCTGAAATTAGAGATATAACGGTTGACGACATGCGTAACTATGGTTTTGGTTCATATTTAAATGGTGGTGGTGCTTTTCCAAATAATGATAAGCATGCAACACCTAGTGATTGGGTTGAACTTGCTGAAGCAATGTATCAAGCCTCTGTTGATGACGCTATTGATGGCGCAAGTATACCAACAATTTGGGGTACAGATGCGGTACATGGCCATAACAACGTCATTGGTGCGACGCTATTTCCACACAATATCGGTTTAGGGGCAGCGAATAACCCAGAATTAATTGAAAAAATTGCTGCGATAACGGCTAAAGAAGTCATGGCAACCGGTATTGATTGGGTATTTGCACCGACAGTTGCCGTCGTAAGAGATGATCGCTGGGGAAGAACTTATGAAGGCTATTCAGAAGATCCTGAAATTGTACGAATATACTCAAGTGCGATCGTTAAAGGCTTACAGGGGCATATTGATAAAGATTTCCTTGGCGATAACCGTGTCATTAGTACCATCAAACACTTCTTAGGTGACGGTGGTACGCAAGGTGGAGACGACCAAGGGGATAATCTAGACAGTGAACAAGAGTTATTCGATCTTCATGGTCAGGGCTATGTTGGTGGGTTAAACGCTGGCGCACAGTCTGTGATGGCCTCTTTTAACAGCTGGCATGGGGAAAAAATTCACGGTAATAAGTACTTACTTACCGATGTATTAAAAGATCGGATGGGCTTTGATGGTTTTGTTGTTGGCGACTGGAATGGTCATGGCCAAGTAAAAGGTTGTACTAAGGCAAGTTGCCCACAATCGATTAATGCCGGCTTAGATATTTTTATGGTGCCTACGGCTGCATGGAAACCGTTATATGAAAACACTATCGCACAGGTAAGAAGTGGCGAAATCGCTAAATCACGTATTGATGATGCGGTCAGTAGAATTTTGCGTGTTAAATTTCGAGCGGGTATTTTTGATAAACCCAGTCCAGCAAATAGATTACTGTCAGGACAAACGCAATTAATTGGCGCTAAAGCTCATCGAACATTAGCTAAACAAGCGGTAAGGGAATCCTTAGTACTACTTAAAAACAAAGCAAATATTCTCCCTCTATCACCAAAGCTTCATGTATTAGTCGCTGGGGATGGTGCTGATAATATTAGTAAGCAATCAGGGGGCTGGTCAGTTACTTGGCAAGGCACCAATAATACCAATCAAGACTTTCCTGGCGGTAGTTCAATATATACAGGTATTGAGCAACATGTAAACATGGCGGGTGGCTTGGTTGAATTGAGTGTAGCAGGGCAGTACAAAGTAAAACCTGATGTCGCTATTGTTGTTTTTGGTGAAGAACCCTATGCCGAAGGGCAAGGGGATCTTGACCATATTGAATACCAACAGGGTATTAAGCGCGATCTTGATTTACTCAACAAACTTAAAGCTGAGGGCATTCCCGTGGTCTCGCTATTTATAAGTGGTCGACCTATGTGGGTCAATGCTGAGCTTAATGCTTCTGACGCTTTTGTTGCTGTTTGGTTACCAGGCTCTGAAGGTGACGCTGTTGCCGATGTTTTATTTACTCAAGCCAATGGTGCAATTAATTATGATTTTAAGGGGAAGCTTTCTTATTCTTGGCCTGCAAATTTAGCACAGACAACAGTAAACCGCTTTGATGAAAATTATCAGCCATTATTGCCATACGGTTATGGCTTACAATATGGTGATAAGAACTTACTAGCAGATGATTTAGCGATTAATAAATCAATCACTCAAGCAAGTTTGCAAACATTCACTTTATTTGAAAGTGTTGTTAAAGCGCCATGGGCAATGATGATTTCTGATGGTCGCAGCACCAATAAAATGACAAGTAGTATTTTTGAGAATGAAATAGTGTACCTTCGAACTATTGATAAAGAAGTACAAGAAGACTCTATAAGAGCTGTTTTTAACGGTCAGGGTGAAGGACGTATAGCGTTCACTAACCGTTATCCTACTAACTTTACAGCTTATTTAGAGGCTAAATCGACACTTGAATTAACGGTTCGCTTGCCTATGCAACAAAGCATAACTGAGAAATCACCCATCTATTTATCATTATTGTGTGGTGAAAATTGTGCAGGTAACGTAAATATTACCAATGAACTCTCTAAATTAACGATTAATCAATGGCATACATTATCAATTGATTTACAGTGTTTTAAAAACAATGGGGCTGATATTAGCGAAATTTATACGCCGTTTTCTTTGTCAACGGCTGCTCAATTAAACATCGACTTCACCGATGTAATTATAAAGCCGAATGCAATTAAACAAGCGATGATTTCTTGTCAATAAGGCTTTATTAATAAGTTAAAAAAGGCTCAATTCTCGTCAGTAGATTTGAGCCTTTTTATTCGGGTTGAATCCTGCCGAGTAGACAGTATTAAATGATTATACTTTAGAGCACATGAAGTGCTGCGTTGACTCACGTAAAACTAGTTCTGTTTTAAATAAATTTTGAATAACCAACTCTTTTTGATTGTAAGTGTTCTTTAGTACACATTGAACCGCCATTTTAGCCATTTTGTTAATAGGATTTTCAATGGTCGATAATTGGGGATATAAGTATTCTGAGAAATAAATATTATCAAAACCAATAATGGAACAATCTTCTGGGACCTTGAGATGTTTTTCTCGGGCAACTCTCATTGCGGCTGAAGCCATCTCATCATTTGCACAAACCAGTGCGGTAAAAACCGCTTTATTTTCGAGTAAGCTCAGCATCGCTTGTCGACCACCAATGGTGGTGTAGTCCGCTTCGTAAGATAATTTTTCATCAAATGTTATATTGCTGTCAACAAGGGCATTTTTGTAGCCATTAAGGCGATCAGTTGCATCAGGTTTCCATAATGGACCTGAAATGTACGCAATATGTTGGTGGCCTTGTTCGATCAAATATTGGGTGGCTTGATAGCTACCTAGACTGTTGTCTATATAAATACAATTTTCAGCAATTTCAGCAATGTAACGATTAATAATAACAACTTGAATCGCTTTTTTACTTAAGTTTATTAGGTAGTCATCAGAAACAAAGTCGGCACACAATACTAACGCGTCACAATTTCTATCAATTAAAAATTGGATAGACTCTTGCTCATTTTTTTCATTATGGCCACCAGAAACGATCACCGCATGTTTATTTGCACTACTTAATTCACTCTCTACGCCAGATAAAATGTCACTGTAAAATGGTCCACTAAGTTCAGCAACTAAAACCCCAACGCTATTAGAGCACTTTGATGCTAATGATCGGGCGGTAAAATTAGGCCGATAATCAAGTTTTTCCATCGCAGCCAAAACCTTAGCTTTAGTTTTTACACTGACATGTTCGTGATTATTCATCACGCGTGATACCGAAGATAAAGAGACACCAGCGAGTTCAGAGACTTGGTAAATTGTAGACATTATATAAGTTTTGTGGATTTGATTGATAGTTGCAGTCTAGCATGTATTTGAGAGCGCTTTCAAAGTATGGAAGTTACTGAATTAACTTTGTTTCTCCAATAGCCCGGACTTAGTTGATAATACTGTTTAAAACGGTGCGAAAAACTAGCTGCATCAGCATAGCCAATAGTAAAAGCGATTTGTTCTAAATTATAATTGGTATAACGAAGTAAATAGCAGGCATGGTCTAATCGTGACCGAGTTAATAATTTTATCGGTGTCATCCCCGTTTCTTTCTTACATAACCTATAAAATTGAGGCTCTGAGATATGCATGTTAGCGGCCAGAGAAGAAACTGACCAAGGTCGCTGTAATTGTTTAGTCGCATTCTCTATCACAGCATGAAATTTTAGCTGTTGATCATTAAGCTTATGCTTTTTATTTAATGTTTGTTCGATTTGATACAGCATTATCTCAACTAAGCGCAAAAGAATATCTGACTGATAACGACGATCACTGCCGTTACTATTGCAGTTAAACTCTCGTATTAGCGCCATGGTTTGATAAATTTTATTAGCATCAGTGTGACTAAAAACATTGGCCTTTAATTGATGTATAAACTGGTACTGTTGGCAGTCGTGCAACAATAACCAACACATATCCCAGTACTCACCATCGAGTTCATACAAGAAAGCGGTGCCAGCAGGTATCAACACTATGCTGCCGGCGTTGAGGACGATTTCTTTATCGCCAAAACGTATTTTTCCTTGGCCAGATTTGGTTACCAGTAAGTAATGAACATTCACTCTGCTTTGTGATCTATCATTTAAGTCTATACCTTTCCCAGTATTTCCTATTTGGTATTGAGTTTGTAAAAATGATATTCCTGCAAAGGCTATTAATTCTTGGGCATTACCTGGGAGGCTTTCGAAATTGAAAAAATCTTCTTTGCAATCTTGATGGATGTTGAGAATATCTTGCCACATAATTCAATCGTTTGATGATAGTTTTAGACATGATATATGATATTTCTGCCGCTGTTTATAATTTTTTTTTGTTTTAAAATATGCATAGATTAAAATTTACTGTTACAGCATTTTGCCATGGTTATAAAAAACACCTCATCATTAAAAGAAAATCTTAAATTAGCTTGGCCAATTTCCTTGCAAAGCATATTAGTTACTATGCTCGGCATGACTGATATTATGATGGTTGCTCACCTAGGCGATGGAGCCGTTGCCTCTGTTGGTATCGCCAATCGAATACAATTTGTTGTGCTAATTATTCTGTCAGGTCTGGCAACTGGGGTTGGTATTCTATCCGCTCAGTATTATGGCGCAGGTAAAATAGCTCGCATCAGACAAGTTATTCTAATGACAATAATCATTGCCTTTATTGCCTTAATTCCTATTGTCTTGCTGAACTATTTTTTTGCTGGTGATATTATCAACCTAGCGTCTAATGACACCGAGGTCATTAATACTGGTGAGAGTTACCTATGGGTCACTATGCCAAGTCTATTATTTGTGTCGCTGATTCTAATTTTTGAAAACGCTTTGCGTGGTGCAGGCCAAGTAAAGTTTCCAATGTTACTAAGCATTATCGCCATACTGATCAATATTGGTTTAAACTATTGGCTAATCAATGGTGGTTTTGGTATTTCTGCGATGGGAGTTTTAGGTGCAGCTTGGGCAACAGTTATTGCTCGGTTAATTCATGCATTTTTACTTGTTGTCAGTTTAGCTAAGATAAAGCACATTGTTTTCCCATTTCAACTGAACTTTTCTCTATTAAATAAGCGTACAGAATGGATTGATTTGTTAGCTTTGGTCTGGCCAATGATGATTAGTTTTGGTGTCTGGTCATTGGGTACCTTTGTTTATCAACTTATCTACGGTCAACTAGGTACCCAAGAGCTTGCCGTCATGAGTTTACTTGCGCCAGTCGAAGGTTTACTGATCTCGTTCTTTTTTGGTTTTGCCTCTGCGTGTTCTATTCTGGTGGGGCAACGCCTCGGTCGTGATGAATTTGACTATGCTTGGACCATTGCCAAAAATTACGCTATTAGTGCGCCTATCGTGACATTTTTTCTTGCTCTCTTAATGATTCAATTTGAAGAGTTTGTTTTTAAACCTTATGCATCATTATCTTCAGATACGTTGGCTATTGCCCATGATATCTATATTTTAATTGCCTTTGGTACCTGTTTAAAAGTGTTTAATATGACGTTATCTATGGGGATATTACGTGCAGGGGGTGACAATAAGTATTGCATGTTAATTGATATCACTGGCATGTGGATTTTGGGTATTCCGCTGACGTTTTTAGCGGCATTTTATTTTTCGTTACCTATTTTTTGGGTAGTATTTGTCGCTTATTCAGAAGAGATTTGTAAAGCCTTCATGTTTGTTTCACGGATGAAAAGTAAGTTTTGGTTACGTAATTTAACCACGGATATGAAGAGTGCTTAAGGGCACCTTCTCAATGATTACGCTTTGAAAATGACCATACCCCAAGACAGTTTTGCTTGCTTTATGATGATTGATAATAACGCTACCCTAGACAATGATGACATTGACACCATTGTCTAGGGTATTGATAGCGTTCGCCGCAAAAATTAACGCTATTTACACTGAGTACTGACTATTGATGTAAAATACGCTAATTGGGCTGTATTTATGAGTGCTTTTGGTCTGATTTTTTGTACTTCATTAATGACGCTTTCACTGGACAAGCCTATTTTTAATAAAATCAAGGCAATAACTAACCCGGTTCTGCCAGTTCCGCCTTTACAATGAACAGCAACAGTTCCTTTATTAGTTAATACAGCTAAAATATCGGCTTGATGGCGTAACCAATTAACTTCAAATGTTTTTTCTGGCGCTTCATCATCAACAATTGGTAGCTGAAACCATTTTATTTCATGTTGCTGACAAATATCAGGTAATCTTGTTAACTGATTTTTTGACATTTCATTTTCAAACATTAAGGTCAGTAATACCGAAGTACCTGCTTGCTTTAATTGTTTAATTGAGTCGGGTAAGTTGGCTCCTTTACTTCCTGGACAAGGGGTAAAGATAAGTTGCGCACCATTTTCTAGGGTTAATGTATCAAAAGGATGTTTACTCATTAATCATACTCGCATAACAGATATTGGTTGGAAAAAATTTAATAACGAACAACAGTAGACTTACATTAATGAGTCTACCCTTGTCCGTAATTTTATCTTTGATTAAATTTTTACTCTAACGGTTTGAAGGGCATTAGCTGCAACGACTATTTCAGCATGTTGGCTACCAATTTGTAAAAAGTAAGTAATGGCTTGTTTGGTGGTATTCAATATTTGTACACTCACCAAGTTGTCATCGTTAATAGAGGCGCTGGCGTGTAAGTCATCTTCTTCCAAGCCCTCTAATTGCTTATACGCCTGAATGGCCTTATCACCGGGGCGTATTGTTTTACTAAATTGAGCCAAAATATGATAAATCGGCGTGTAATAAATTTCGCCAGTATCGGTATCAATCATAATGGGCGCACCACAAAAGTTCCCGACATGGTTAGGACCGCCATTGCTGTCCAATACAATATTCCAGTCAATCCAACCTTCAACCCAATGGTTTAAACTGACAATTATATTTCTTGCATAGCGATGAACTGGGGTATAAATCGGATGATCTTCTGGATTGGGAGCCCATGTTGCTGTGTAAGCCCAGTCAGTTGCATTCGCATTCCACCAAAAGTCATCGTTGTTAAACCAATTGGACTCTTTAAAGAGAATAGGGTCAAGTATTCCCCCCGGTGCATCTTTACCTAAATCATCTATTGTGCCTTCGGTATGAATAATGGAAAAGTTGGGGAATTTTTCGTGAACCCGATCAAAAACATCTTCATTAACTTTGAAGGTGCTTTCATACCAATGTACGGCGGCGCCATCAACAAATTGAGCAGCCTCTTTATCACCAAAAATCACATTAGCCCAATGCTCAAGGGCGTCTCTGTTTTGGTCGAAAACAAATAACTTTATCCCACGGTGGTCGCTAGATTTCAATTTTGGACCTAAGTGACTTTTAATAAAGGTACTTTGACTCTCTGGGGTGAAATGCATGCTTTCCCACTGCCCACTATTACCATGAGGTTCGTTAACCGGAGTTAACGCCCAAATATTGACTCCTTCGGCCTTATAAGCATCCAGATATTTAATGATGTAATCAGCATAGGTAGCCACATAATCTGCTTTAAGCTCTCCGCCTGTCCCTTCAAAATTATTCTCAGCTGTTCCTTTTATGTACCAATCATCAATATCCTTCATCCAAGACGGAGCTGTCCAGGCAGAGGCCATAATTCTTAGTTCTTTGTCTGTTTGATTCGATTTAATGGCCAAGGCTTCTTTAATCATCGGCAATAAGTCAAACTGGGTATTCTTAATACCTGGATACTCAAGGTTACTGAAGCCGTCTTGGTCAACGCCGATAGTAAAGTGGGTTAAATTAGCATCATCTCTAACATCGGCGTAGGAGTATTTCCCTTTCACTGAAAAATCAGTGGCGCCGATAGGCGTTCGGGCCAATGAAAAATTAGCGCCCTTTTCACCATAGATGTTTTCCATAACCTCCGCTCTTTTTTCATCAGTTAAATGAGCGAGTACATAAGCAGATGATTCAGTGAAAGAGGTACCTATACCGGTAAGGGTTTGTTTAACAATATCGGGTCTTATCGTAATAACGGTGCCGCTAGGCGTCCCTTCTTTAAAGACTAAATTTTCTTGGGGAGCTATTTTATCTCCTGCTTCACTGGTTAAAAGAACTTCGCTGGTAGCAGCAATACTATAATTGATTTGGGTATCACTAGAGACCATTGGTTCACCTTGCTGTTGATAAAAGTAACTGATTAATGCGATTGTCGATAGAGAAAACAAAGATATTTTTATTTTTAATTTATTCACACTCATTTTACCTCACGTATTTTTATTTTTAATTTATTCACACTCATTTTACCTCACGTATTTTTATGACAT
>CAWVSL010000012.1:0-72203 GCA_963933115.1 uncultured Colwellia sp. | reverse complement strand
AAATTAATAGACGTCTAAAAGTCTATTGTAATTTGATTGCAGATAAGGTTTAATGATGCGGTTATTTATTAATAATATTGATTTTATTAATAAATAATACCAGAAGAGGAGCAATAACTAGGTAGAAATCGTGAGGAACCACCATTCCATCGACTGTTTTTGAGGGAGTTTATTGCCGAGAATAATGATATGTGTGGCATATGTTATTCGGTCACTAGGGTTGAAACCCTAGGATTGTCACCTGATTTCATTGAGTTTTATTTATCGAAATATAAATGAAACTCTAATAAAAGGTGGAGAGCTTCTGGCTGAAAAAGCTTAGTTACTCTGCTTTTTACAAGCCTAACGGTTCAGTCATGCTCTTCCTTATTTTTTAGCGACAATTAAATTTAGCATCTTAATAAACGTCGTATTGTTCGCTAGTTAGGAAGAATCTTAATGTTTCCAGAAAACCATTCAAATTCCAGATCAAACCTTATTGTCGCTAAATTTGGTGGCACCAGTGTCGCTGATTATCAAGCAATGTGTCGTTGTGCACATATCATCAAAAAAAATTCAGCTAATCGTGTTGTTGTTGTCTCGGCAAGCTCTGGGGTGACTAACCAATTAGTACGTTTGAGCCAAGCTGATATTGCTGCAGACGAACAAATAGCAATTATTGATAACATTCGAAAAATTCAATTTAATATTAGTCAGCATTTAGCTAAACAAAACCAATTAAATGAAGTGATCGCAGAACTGTTAAGTCAACTAGCGGTTGAAGCGAATAAGCAGTCGGTCAACTACAGCGCGCAAACCGCAGACACTATTTTATCTTTTGGCGAACAACTCAGTTCATTTTTGTTTACTGAAGTATTACGCAGTTTAGCTATTTCCGCTGAGTGTTTTGACGTTCGCCAAGTGATGAAAACTAATAGTTTGTATGGTAAAGCCGTGGTTAATGTTGAGCAACTTAGAGAGCAAACTAAAGCCGTTTTAGAAACTAAATTAGCGAGTAAGGTCATTGTCACTCAAGGTTTTATTGGTCAAGATGCGTTAGGTAAAACGACTACTTTAGGTCGTGGTGGTTCTGATTACAGTGCTGCACTATTAGCAGAAGCATTAAACGCTGAAAAATTAGCTATATGGACTGATGTTGTCGGTATTTTTACCACTGATCCGCGCATCACTTCTCATGCACGACCTATTGATGAAATAAGCTTTGGTGAAGCTGCTGAAATGGCGACGTTTGGCGCAAAAATATTACATCCGGCAACCCTAATTCCTGCCATGCGTCACAATATTCCAGTTTTTGTTGGTTCTAGTAAAGAGCCTGATAAAGGTGGTACGCTCATTAAGCAGCAGGTTAAGTCAAACCCAACATATCGCTCAATTGCACTCAGACGTGAACAAACACTCGTTACCGTTAAAAGCCCAGCCATGTTGCATGCGAGTGGTTTTTTAGCGGAAGTTTTTGCTATTTTAGCCAAGCATGCACTGAGTGTTGATTTAATTACTACCAGCGAAATAAGTGTTGCGTTAACCTTTGATAACCCTACAGGGTCAACACAAGCGGTTATAACTGGTGCTGTAGTTCAAGAGCTAGAGCAGCTTTGTGAAGTCACTGTTGAACATGGGTTATCACTAGTTGCGGTTATTGGTAATAAGTTAGACTCAACGAGTGGTATTGGCCGTCGTATTTTCAAAAATATTGATGATGTTAATGTTCGGATGATTTGTCATGGCGCAAGCTCAAACAACTTATGCTTTTTAGTTGATGAAGTAGATGCAAATAAAGTGGTTGAAAAACTTCACGATACCTTATTTAGTTAAACCTGCTACAGATAACAAGTATATTAATATAACGCCTTACTAAATAATCAGTAGGGTGTTTTACATTAACTATCCCCTACATTACTGTCACTGATATTCACTAATAACTGATCTAATTGTGGATTTAATAACTGTAACTGCTCAGGCGTAAAACCGGTAATACTCAACATTTTAGTGGGTATGTCATGTGCTTTATCTTTTAGTCGTTGTCCTGACTCCGTTAGCTGTATTTCGACACTTCGTTCATCGTCTTTATTTCGGCAACGACTTATTATCCCCAGTGCTTCCATGCGTTTTAATAACGGCGATAAAGTGCCGGTATCAAGATCTAACCTCAAGCCTAGTGTTTTAATGGATAATCCATTAGCACTGTCCCACAATACCAGCATGACTAAATATTGAGGGTAGGTCAGTGATAGCTCCTTTAATAGTGGTGTATATAACCTATTCATTTTTTTGCTTAAGCTATAAAGCCGAAAACATAATTGTTTTTCTAACTTTAAATGACTATTGGCCGCGTTAATCATATTTTTCAGTTACTCAGCTAAGAGTTTTTTAATATCCACTTCAATATTGGCGGGTTTAGTTGTCGGTGCATATCGTCTGACCACTTCGCCTTGACGGTTAACTAAAAACTTAGTGAAATTCCACTTTATTCCCTTTGAACCCATAAGCCCCGGCGCTTGTTCTTTCAAAAAGGTGAAAAGTGGATGAGCGTTATCGCCATTAACGTCAATTTTGTCAAAAAGTGGAAATTTGACATTAAATCGTAAATCACAGAATTGCTTAATCTCTTCATTATCCCCTTTTTCTTGCTGTTTAAATTGATTACATGGAAAGGCAAGTACTTCTAGGCCTTCAGCTTGATGGTCAGCAAAGAGGGTTTGTAAGCCTTTATATTGTGGAGTAAAGCCACAGGCACTTGCTGTATTGACAATAAGCATTACTTTGCCTTGGTAATCCTTTAGTTCAACGTTCTCATTTTTATTGTTATGAGCGCTGAATTGATAAATTGTATTAGACATAAATTTCTCCAGTGATAATTTGATTTATTGTGTATTTACGTTGTGCACAATGTAAATTATTTGTCATTGAAAAGCAAAGAAACTAGAGCAACAGATCAAAGTTAAGTAAACTGTTATTAATTAAATTATATCGTCCTTGTTACTACTTGTTGTCGACAATGAAATTCAGGAGTAAAAAATGAAAGTCGCTTTTATCGGTCTGGGTGTTATGGGTTATCCGATGGCGGGGCATTTACAAAAAGCTGGCCATGATGTGTGTGTTTATAACCGAACGTTGGCAAAAGCCAAAAAATGGCAAGCTGAATATAGTGGCAGTTTTGCTTTAACACCGGCTAAAGCGTCACAAGACTGTGACATTGTTTTTTGCTGTGTTGGCAATGATGATGATGTTCGCCAAGTATCTTTGGGTGGAGACGGCATTTTAGCCGGTCTATCACCCGGTGCTATTTTTGTTGACCATACTACTGCATCAGCAGAGGTGGCTCGTGAACTTAGTCATATCGCCAAAGAGCAAGGCAAGTTTTTCTTAGATGCCCCCGTCTCTGGGGGCGAAGCTGGCGCTATCAATGGGGTATTAACCGTAATGTTAGGCGGAAATGAGGCTGAGTTTGGTAAAGTCGCCCCGGTATTAAAGGCTTATGCAAAGTTCAGTAAATTAATGGGACCTGTGGGTAGTGGCCAATTAGCCAAAATGGTCAATCAAATTTGTATTGCTGGTATTGTACAAGGCTTGGCTGAAGGTTTTAATTTTGCTGAAAAAGTAGGGCTAGACCCCGAAGCATTAGTTGAAACTATTGCCAAAGGAGCGGCGGGTTCATGGCAAATGGAAAATCGATATAAAACAATGTTTGCTGGTGAATATGACTTTGGTTTTGCTGTTGATTGGATGCGTAAAGATTTAGCTATTGCCTTTGCTGAAGCGAAAAAAGCCGGTGCTCAATTACCAATGACCGAAATGGTCGATGGTTTCTATCAAGAAATTCAAACATCAGGTGGTAATCGATGGGATACCTCAAGCTTGATTTCACGTTTTAAAAAATAGCTGATTAGCGTTTTATGTTAATAGCTATTTATAGTCGCTATGCTCTGGTTTAATATTTACACTGTTGGCAATAAAGTCGACATTACGTTTGTACTTTGAAAATTAAGGTAGCGGACATTAATTATCGGGAAAACTAAATGAGTCATACTGTATTTGCACCCATAACACTGCCAAACGGCACAACACTTTCAAATCGCCTAGCCAAAGCGGCAATGGAAGAAAATATGGCGGTAGTAGGACATTTACCTGGGGAAGATATTTTCCAGTTATATAGAACTTGGTCTGCTGGTGGGACAGGGCTGCTTATTACTGGTAATGTAATGGTTGACCATCGTGCTATGACAGGCCCTGGAGGTATTGCTCTTGAGGCGAACACACCATTGGCCCCCTTTAAAAAATGGGCTGAAGCAGGTAATCAACAGGGTAGCAAGATATGGATGCAAATTAATCATCCTGGTCGTCAAGTCTATGCGGCAATGGGAGGACAGGTATTTTCACCGTCAGATATTGCGCTAAACATGGGTAAACATAGTAAGTTATTTGCTCAACCAAGCCCAATGACTGAGACTGAGATTCAGTCATTAATTCAACGCTTTGTTACTACCGCATCACGTGCTGCTGAAGCTGGTTTTCATGGCGTTCAGATCCACGCCGCCCATGGTTATCTCTTATCACAATTTCTATCGCCACTGACAAATAAACGAAGTGATCATTGGGGAGGGAGTCTTGAAAACCGTGCACGCTTACTTTATGAGGTTGTTAAAGCCGTGAAGCAAATCTTACCTGAAAATATAGCGGTAACGGTTAAGCTCAACTCTGCTGATTTTCAACATGGAGGTTTCGACTCAAATGATGCCTTAGCAGTGGTAAAAACCCTTGGAGAGTTAAAGGTAGACTTGGTTGAATTATCTGGTGGAAGTTATGAAAGCCCGGCCATGCAAGGAAATACTGTTGATGGCAGCACCCTTAACCGAGAAGCGTATTTTATTGATTTTGCGAAAGAAATTGCCAAAGAAGCCGTTATGCCAATTATGACAACAGGCGGTATTGTACGCTTACCTGTGGCGCAAAAAGTGCTCGATGAAGGGGTTGATATGGTCGGACTTGGTCGAGCATTGGCTTTTAGTCCAGACCTAGCAAAAAGGTGGAAAATTTCGCCAGACTATCAAGCTATTTTACCTAAGGTGCAGTGGAAAGATAAAACGATGGCTGCTATTGCAACGATGGCGATTACCAGACGCCAACTGCAACGTATGGGCAAAGGTAAGGCACCTAAATCAAATTTATCCCCATTAATATCTCTAATCACTGATCAGATCCGGCTCAAAAAATTGACTAAGATATATCGAAATCGATACGCTAATAATTAATGGCAGTTGTAATATGACTAGCCCCTAAGTAAGCATTTTTGCCTAACCCATAGCGAATTATTTTACTATATGACTGAGACGTCTCCATAATATACTGTTATGCACGAGCTTCCCCATCATATGGTTAGTCGTAACTAAAGACTTCTGCTATGGGCGCATTAAAAACTAAAGAGATTTTAAATGCTACTGCTAAACTAGGGGAGTATTTATTTGCTTCAATGGCATTAACTGTTTGCCTTGTTACACCAACTAAATCAGCCAATTCTTTTTGAGTCATCTCCGCTGCTAAAAACCTTAGCGTTCGTATTCTATTTGAAATAGTAAACCCTGACTTTTTCATTATTTATAGACCTTTCTGGTAATAAAATAATTGAATGACTTTTTCTATTACCTCAGAAACTACCAAAAATAAGAGTAAAAGGTTAATCGTTAATAATTGGTTTTCTAATGTTAGGCTGGCTAATATAGTGATTATGATACCTGTAGCTAAAATGAACGCTTTTATGCGTGTGGCTTTTAACTCAATTAATTTGTCACGCTCATCTTCGCACTCTGGCTTGTTAAAAACCGCAGCAAAAATATGAGCTAAAATATTTAAGGCTATGAACGCTATTAGTAACCAAATGAAATCAAATATTAAATTAGGCGGAAGACCATTCGTAATATTATAATTCATATTAAGAAAGTAGCTTCCGAACACTAAAGTAAGAGTGGTTATTTGTATCCAAAGGCTTTTTTCTTTAAATGTAAGTTTCATGTCCATGTCCATAATTATCGACCTGAGGTAAAATATATTTTACTTTGTCTGCTGTGTCAAATATTTTAGACATATATAGCAATAGTTCATATCTTTAAATAAAAAGGGAAGTTTATGAAAAAAATCCTAATGGTCAGTACGCTATTAATGTTCTTATTTTTTGGTGTAAATGTGCACGCAAGCGAAATAGAGAGGTTGCAGGTCGAACGATCTGATGGTTCATTGATAGATTATTATATTAAAAAAAATTCACTAACGGCACGTTCAAATACAATATTGATGGTAGTTCAAGGCTCAGACTGTAACAGTATTGCACACAATGCTAGCGTCAATGACCTTAAGCTTGCTTGGCCTGGGGCTGACCTGCTATTGATTGAAAAATACGGTATTACCTCTGCTCTGGTATATAGTGAAAATGGAGAACGTAAAGATTGTCCAAAAAGTTATTTAAAAATGGATAGCTTAGATCAACGTGTATCCGATATTCTACTCGTAATGAGTGAAGTCGATAGAACAGCTCCCTATGAAAATTTTTTAATGATTGGAGGAAGTGAAGGTGCCGTAGTCGCTAATACTGTTGCATCACTTGCAAAATCAATTGATGCAACTGCATCATTTAATGGTGGTGGGCGATGGTTTTTGGATGATGTTATACATAGCATCAGATATGGAAAACCGGACACTCGAGAACTCAGAGCTGAAATCGAAGGTTTTACAGAAATGGCTTCTCAAATTATTTCTAATAAACAGATGGAAATTGAAATTAGTGGCCATGGTAGTCGTTGGTGGCGAAGTGTTTTACAGATGGACCAGTTAAAGCAACTAGATAGAGTGGAATCACCTATTTTGATTTTACAAAGTCAAAAAGATCAGTCTGTATCAGTGATGAGTACTGACAAAATGATCGACATATTGATCAAAAAAGGAAAGAAAAACATTAACTATAAAAAATATACTGAGTTAGATCACTCTTTTCGTAACTCTAGGGGGGAGTCAAAGCTAACTGATGTTGTAAAGGATATTAATCAATGGTTTTTGGTCACTATTGAAACTGATGATGACAAAAAATTGCAGCAGAAAAACCGCTGAATACGTCACTATGTGCGTATTAAATGATTAAGAACAATTAACCAATGGGCCATGACAAGACTTCAAAAGACTATATAGGCCATAGGAGTGACTACAAATATCAGTTGGGTTTTACTTATGTTAATCAACTGCATATAGTCCTTTAACTAAACGTTGTCACTATAAAGGCAGTACTTATGAAAGGTTTACTATTTTTTGCAACATTATTACTAAGTTTCCAAACTACGGCTAGTGATGCATATTCTGTTTATTTAATAAGGCATGCAGAAAAAGATTTAATACATGAAGATAAAAAGAACCCGCCACTACTTATGTGTGGTCTAAAGCGAGCCATTAATTTAACTACCTTGTTTAAACATATTGATCTTAAGGATATATACTCAACTAACTTTAAGAGAACTAAAAGCACTGCATTACCAACGGCAAAATCTAAAGATTTGAAGGTAGAGTTTTATGACCCTTATGATTTAGAAAGCCTTTTTGAAATTGTAAAAAATAATAAAAGAGATGTTTTAATCGTGGGGCACAACCAAACAACTAATGTCCTAGCGGGCAAGCTAGCCGGTATTGAGCTACCAATAATTCCTGAAGACGAATATGACAGGCTTTATCAAGTTACTGTATTTCCAAAAGGAGCTAAACTTCAATTAATACAACAAGCATTTAATTGTGGTGGCAACACTAGGTGATGGCACTCGCTTTAGATCCGTTTCAACTTGATTTGAGATAACCTTAACGTTAGAAGGTGTAAGTCAAGGATAACGGTTTTTCGCCTTGGTATATTACTGCTGTGTCTTTTTTCCCAAATAAATAGATAGCCAATAAAAACCAATACCTAGGCCAATCAGTAATAAACTCCACAAAGCTTGTGTTGGTTTTTCTTTTACAATATAAATTAAGGTCCAGCCACTTACCAACAGGAATAAAATGGGGGGTACTGGGTACAACCAAGTTTTATAGGGCCTCGCCAGATTAGGCTGACGATAACGCAGTATAAAAATTCCTAATACAGCAAAAAAATTATTCAGCGCTAGAGCAAATCCTGAGAAAACCAAAATAGACTCAAAAGACGACGTTATAACAAATATAATGGCTAACAAGGACTGAAAATAAACTGCTCGTTGAGGGATTCCAAATCGATTAACTACAGATAAACTTTTAAATAATGAAAAGTCTTCGCCGATAACCTTCAATACTCTTGGGCCCGCCATAGTCATGGCGCTTACTGTCGAGACTAATAATAAGGACATGATCAAACCCGTTGCCTTGGCTCCAGTTTCACCAAACATTGATTGAGCAACGATATAGCCAATTTCAAGTTGACCCGCCATGGCCGACATCGGTGTTGAATAGAGGAAGACAAAATTAAGCGCTATATAGGCCAACATAACCAAGGCGGTACCAACTATTAATATTCGTGGAAGACTTTGCTGGGGCTTATCCAGTTCGCTACTTAAATAGGTTGCAGCATTCCAGCCGTTATAGGCATAACTGACATAAATAAGGGAAACCGCAAAAGCGCCGCTGAACATAATTGATCCGTCTTGAGGTTCGGGCATAAAACTTACCGGTTGCGGCGTTTCGACTACTATCAGCGCAGCAAAACAAAAAATCACGATCAATAACAACTTGATCAAAGTGAAAATCCATTGGGTACCTGCACTAGTTTTACGTGAACTGCCATGTATTACGGCCATTAGCACGATCAAAACAATGGCAAGCAAGTTAGCCGGTAGTACTGGGAATACTGAGGAGAAATAGGCAGCAAAGGTGATAGCTGCCAGTGCCACGGGTGCTGAGAAACCTATGGTTGACGAAATCCAGCCAGAAACAAAGCCCGCTATAGGATGATATATATGGCTTAAAAAATTATATTCACCACCACTTCGTGGTAAGGCAGCACCTAATTCAGCATAGGTTAACGCACCGCAAAGTGCAGTAATGCCGCCAATGAACCATAACATTAACAAGCTAAAACCTGACTGAATATCGAGTAGTTGAAAGCCCAAACTGGTGAAGACTCCAGTGCCAATCATGTTGGCAATAACTACCGCAATTGCCGTCGTCTGACTAAAAGATTTAGGGTCTGCTGACTGCTTGATTTTTGATACCTGTGCGTTAATGATTTGATCCAACTAAGATAATGGAATTAGCAGCATAACAAATATTTACAAAACTCGAAAGTTGCGGCTTAAAATTGACTATGTCCCGAACATTTGTAAATAGACATGGGGCAAGCAAAAAGAGCTAACTATTTTTTATAGTAAAATTATGCTCCTTTATATATAAAGTTAACTCAATGGCTTGAGGCACATTTACTGCGTAATCATCACTAAAAGACTTATGCCTGTCTTATATCTCAATACGAACGAGGCAAGTAGATTTCATCAGTCGACAGATTTTAATTTAGTAAAGTACTTCAATACGACTGGATACTAACTTAGCATTATCAATAGCTTTTTCTATGTTTTTGCCACGTGCAATAGCAACTCCTAAGCGTCGTGAACCGTCGATATTCGGTTTAGCAAATAAACGGACCTGTGAGCCGGCAACTTCGCCTAATGCTTGGCTTAATCTAGCAAACTTAATATCTTGTGATTGGCCATTACCTAAAATGACACATGACGCTGTTGGACCATATTGGGTGATAGTGCCAATTGGCAATCCTAAAATAGCACGCACATGCAAGGCAAATTCTGAGAAATCTTGAGACATCAGTGTAACTAAACCTGTGTCGTGAGGCCGGGGTGAAACTTCATTAAAGTAAACATCATTATCTTTGATAAAAAACTCCATACCAAAGAGTCCATAACCACCAAGTTCTTTGACTACTCTTGTCGCGATTTGTTGTGCTTTTTGTAATGCTAATTCAGACATGATCTGTGGTTGCCACGATTCACGATAATCACCATTTTCTTGACGATGACCAATAGGTGCACAAAAATGAATGCCATCGACAGCACTTACGGTTAATAAGGTGATTTCATAATCAAACGGTACAAAACCTTCTAAAATTATACGTCCAGCCCCACTTCGGCCTCCCTCTTGGGAATAGGTCCATGCGGACTCTAGTTCGGCTTCTGACTTAATAACACTTTGGCCTTTGCCTGAACTGCTCATTACAGGTTTAATGACGCAAGGAATACCTATCTCCTTTACGGCTTTTAAATAGTCATCTTTGCTGTTAGTAAAGACATAAGGAGATGTTTTAACTGCAAGTTTTTCAGCGACTAAGCGACGGATCCCTTCTCTATCCATTGTTAGCTGTGTTGCACGCGCACTCGGTATAATATTAAAGCCCTCAGCTTCTAATTTTATGAGTGACGCGGTAGCAATGGCTTCAACTTCAGGAATAATAAAGTCAGGCTGTTCTGCACGAATAATATCTTCTAAACGCTCGCCATCAAGCATGTTGAGCACATGTGAAGAATGAGCTACTTGCATTGCCGGTGCATTTGCATAGCTGTCTGCAGCAATAACTTCAATACCAAGTCGTTGTAATTCGATGGCAATTTCTTTACCCAGTTCGCCTGAGCCTAATAAAAGGGCTTTTGTTGCACTATTTGATAGTGCACTACCAAAAATAGAAACACTCATAATAATTAACTCATTGTTTAAATCTTAGGGACTTATTTGTATCAGAATAATATCAGAAAAAATATAAGGATGGCCGCAAAAATCTAAAATAATGAGCTGAAGAATGTCTTCAAGCAAAAGTAACGACTAGCCAAGCTATTTTTTTGTAGATAAGCTTTAAATGATGAAATTACAGATCTGTTAATTGTTTTAGCGTTTACTGCATTTCATCAGCCCAATAAAATTGTTTGGCCTGCTTTTGTGTTTTTAGGTGTACTTGTGTTTCTCTTTGCTGCATTAAATGGTCATTTGGCCCAAGTTTTGAATAGGTCTATTGGTCTACTGGCTATAAATTCTGTTAAAGTCATCAATACCAAATAGTACTATGGTTTTATTATTAAATTGTCGATGAATAATAAGGATTTTTATGAGAGAAGCTATAGATGAAATTAAAAACGAAGTTAAGGCTAAATTACTATATTGGAATAATATTCAAAGTAAAAAAGTTAAAATCGCTTTAATACTGTTTTTTACAGCGCTGTTAGTGTTAAAAATTTTCACTACAGTTCTAACCCTAGATTGGCTAGCAGATTTATTTAGTTAATGAACGGGGGCAGTAAAATATAATAAATAAGGACACGTAATACTTTTTACGCTTAGGTGGCTAATTTTAAACAACATTATTTGCATATTATTTTAGCATCAGCTTTATTAGGTGTTTGACATAAATGGAATCACCAGAATGATCAATTGTATTAGTAAACGTTATATTGGTAATTATTGAGAAGGCTATGAATATTAATAATAGTTGATATTAAAAAAGAGAGTATATATTGTGCCTCACTGTTCAATAGCTCACTATTTTTAACCCGTTAGTATGACGTTAGCTCTAAAAGGAAAACTTTTATGGAATATGAAAACACCGATCTAAAAACTAGAATTGTTAAACACTACCTACTGCCAACTGCTGCTCTAATTTATTGTTTATTTGGTGTTGTTGCTGGTGAAATGACGATGTTTACTCTATCTGGTTCGATTTCTTTATCAGGCTCAGAAGCCTTAATATTATCAATCGCGCCAATGTTATGGTTGTTTAGTGATTTGATTATGTTTGAGCCAAAGCTCCAACTGCCCAAAGTTAAGCGTTTGACCTTTGGCGTATTACTTTTGATTCCTGCAGGCTATATATTTTATATAGTGTTACTTACCTAAGTTATAGTTAATAAATATAAATAGTTACATGGCCGCTGGCTTTGTTTTATTTACACGATTTGAGCCAACAATCGATTAATCTGTTATCTGGCTGATATATTTGAAGGATAAGACATGTATAAATTTTTAGCATTGCTTTTGTTGATGTGTCTTACTTTAAGTTAAGGGAACGAGTTACAAACCAAATAAATGGGGTGAACTTGGTTTTTGTGGGAAGGGGGAGGACTAACCTAAGCATGAAAGGTTAATATCAATTATCTCATTATAACGATTTTATTGTCGGCTTTGATATTGCGCATACTAATGGCGATGGATGGATTACAGCAGATCAGGAGTGAACGAATTAAATTTTACAGTGGGTAAACAATATCAAAGTGAATACACTAATACCTATATTGATATTGATTTACGGTGTTTATTTAGCAGTGCTACTGAAAATTATTATGAATTTATTGATTTAGGTTGTAGTCATCCTGTTAAATTAAGTGAGCACTCTATTCCTATTAGCGTAACGTTTTCTGTCGGTAAATACATTGGAGTAGGTTTGAGCATTTCATATACTCTTAGCCGTGTTGACAGTCTTTTTGTGTCAAATTAATTATGCCATTCGGCGACTTTAATTAAAATATAACTAGTCATTAAGGTGGAATTTCTCCCTCTTGGCTGAGTTCAACCTTCTAATATATGTTCGCTTCCCCTTACTTAATCTAATTGCTAGGCTTCAAGCTAGATATCAAGAACTCTTATTTTAGTAGCTCTCACTACGAGTTTAAGAATAAATATATAAGTCATGATGTTAAATGCTATTTTATTACTTGCTACGTTAACTGGATTAGCAGTGGGTAATGATCCAATATCTCATTTCAATCGTAATATATCTTAGTCAAATTTTATAGGCCTTAAAAAAGCCAAACAAGCGTTACTTGATGGTATTTTTATTTCAGCAATCATTGAGGCTAATGCTAGGTAGTAATAATAAAGCGCTAAAATATAATAGATAAATAAAAGGCAAGTTTCTTGGGGGAATATGGTAATGATTCCGCTAAATTTCATTGTTATTTAATCAACATTAGGATTTATATGAAAAACATTTTAATCATGTTCGGATTTCTTTTGATTTCTGGTTGCGGTGGTGGCTCTGGTAATGAATCACAAGAGAGTGTTTATGGAGCCCCAACGCCAACGCCAACGCCAACTCCAACACCTGATAAATTTACATTATCAACGATTAGTAAATGTTATGAAGAGCAATGCTTTTCGTTTATTCAAGCAGAGGGCGCGTCGTTAACTTATACGGAAGGTGGAGATCCTACTGCAGCGTTAAGAACGGTTTATATCTTCTCTCCTGACATTAACGCTGAACCAAATTATATTGGTCAGGCTTGGCCATACATAGTTGTTGAGGATGATGTCGAAGACTTTGATATATCGCTAGAGATAACAGCCGAAATAACAAAAAACAGTAGTAACATGGTCCTCATTAATGGCCAACCTATCTATCAATATACTAATGATAGCACTCCAGAAACTGTTGAAGGCAATGGTTCCTTTTATGGTACTTGGTGGGCATTAAAGGCAGACGGTGTTGCTAATGCACTTGGACTTAGAACAATCAGCCAAGTGGGCGAGTTAACGCAGGGAAGTGGTTTAGGTGATCAATATGGTAATAGTATTGCTTTAAATGAGGAAGGCACACGAATGGTAGTTGGAGCCCCACGCCATAGTGACTCTCTTGATAATGCAGGTCAAGTAATCGTACTGTCACTTGAGAATAACAATTGGACTGTCCTTGGAAATAAATTAGAGGGGCAACAGCAAAATGCTCACTTTGGCAAAAAAGTCGCCATAAACAATGCAGGAGATACTATTGCTAGTGGTTACTTTTTTGATATCGATAATCAAAGTGATTTAGCCGTTATTAACGTTTTTAAACTTATGGGTAGTGAATGGTTGCAACTGGGTAGTGATATTAGCGGAGCCAACATTGGTGATTTAACTAATGCAAGTATTAGCTTAAATGAACAAGGTAATGTGTTGGCTATTGGCCAACCCAGTGATTACACGGAATCTGAATTTGCTGGACGTGTTAGAATTTTTCAGCTTGATTCTGGTGAGTGGCAACAGCTTGGACAAGATATTAATGGCGATATTAGTGGCGACTCTTCAGGAGCTAGCATCAGCTTAAACGATACTGGTGACGTGGTTGCCATCGGTTCACCGAACCATAGTTTTAGAGGTGATGGCTTTGGGCAAGTAAGGGTTTTTAAATTTACCAACGGAAGTTGGGACCTGCTTGGTAGTAAAATAAATGGGGAATATAGTGGCGGGAATTTGGGTACTGCTATTGCTCTTAGTGGCGATGGGTCTACCCTTGTCGCAGGTGCTCCATTTGCCAGCAAATCAAACAAAAGCTCTCAGGGAGCGGTAAAAATCTTTGAGCTTATTGAAAATCAATGGACTCTATCTGGTGACTCTTTTGGAGAGGTAGCAGGAGATAATTTGGGTTGGTCAGTGAGTATTAGTAAAAACGGTAAATTTGTGGCTATGGCAGCTCCTAAAAGTGAATCTGTTGGCGAGGTACTTTTCCTGCAAAATATCGGTTTTTCCAAATATGGAGGATGGTTTGATTCAGGTTTATATCGTGAGCAAAGAGTCTTGGGTGAGCTAGAATACGCTAGTTTTGGATATGCAACATCAGTAAGTAATAGAGGTAGTATTGCCATTAGTCAGCCTCTTGGAACGGATGAAAATCCTCAAAGCGGTTCTGTAACCGTTTATCAGCTAGATTAAAAGCCACTTTTATTTACGGCCACTGCTCATCATTATAGTTAAGTATTGGACGTAAAACCGTTAGAGGAGCTTTCGAAAGTCTTTATTAATAAGGTTTAAGAAAGCTCCAGTCATTTATTACACAGTATTTTGACTGTTAGGTAAATCGACGTTTGTTTATAACATTTTATTTAAGGCTATTTACACCTTCTCTTTCCTAAACAGAATGGAAATCAGAACCTCATGAAATTTAAATTTGGAGTTGGTATATCAATGGGTAAATAGTTTACTTCAGTATGTCGTTATTTAAACGATTATATTGAGGGATTTACTAAAGTGACAAAAGGTATTTATAAGTTAAATTTCTTCTGAAATTATAGCTGTGTTGATTGTAAGTTAGTGTATAGTTCTTCTGAGGATTTGGCATTTTTGATGTCTAACCATTGGATATATAAAGACAAAAATAGTGAGCTGTTCTCGTTTTTAATATTTTAGTTAATAATCACCCTGTCCCGAATTGGGGCTTTATGTTAAAGGAAATCTCTGTGTTGTTTTTTATCTTTAAATTTTTAATGCTGGCCCTATCTTACAAGTTGTATTTAATAAAAAAAGAACCTTTTTACTCGGCATTACTTTTTAGTATTCCTTTGTCAATTGTTGGCTTATTCATGGGCCACGCTTTGATAGGTGTATTTATTGGTAGCGCTATATTATTCGCTTTAGCTTTTGTTAGTTGTTGGTTACTGTCGAAAGTTCCCAATGGTAAACCCCATTACATTGTGTTGGGTGTAACCGCACTCGTGGTAGCGTTTGCCTTATAATAAGGCAATTAAAGTAACAGTTGACTGTTCTCGTTTATTAACCTTTTAGTCAACAGTATTAAGCCCGTTATTGGCGGGTTGTTTACTCATTATATTGTTGAGGCCTTGCAGGGTCTTCAGCAATAAGACTAAATAGTGGTATTAAAAAATCAGAAGCTACAGTGCCACCAAAAAACTAACTAGTAGCTACCAAAAGAGCCTGCTGGCCCTGGGAATACGACAGGACTTTCAAAACCATCTTTTGAGACGCTACTCACCCCAAAAAAGTAATTATCAATAACAATATTGACTAATTCAAATTCGTTAATATTGCCAACATATTGGCTATTCGTCCAAGTGGGCTCAGTCGTGAGGCGCCAATGAACACGATAACCAGCAAGGTTTTTTGCGATTTTACCTGTCAGTTGTTGCCATTTTAATGTTGTTGACGCTTTAACAGCGCCTGAAATCTCGGTATTGGCCGGTGGTGCAGGTGCCCAAGCCATTGATGCTATAGTTACTGCATTCAAAGAGGTTAACTTGGCAGTAAAGTCAAAATCTACACCCGATAATACATCACCATATTCGATGCCATTTTCACGACGAATATTTTGATGTTGACGGTTGTAATGTTCATTGGTTTCCATAATACGCACTGCCGGATAACCAACAGCATTAAATGGACGGTGATGGCCACCTCTACCGAAACGATCTAAACGATATACCATCATAACATCAAGGTTTGGAATATATTGGTCGGCAATTTTATCAATATATCGAGCAACATTACGAGAAGGTGAGTCAACTTCTCCACCGGTAAACCTCCGTTTCTTGGCTTCTTCTGGGGTTTCTAGATAACGAATACCTTCAGAAAAAACCCTTGCGGTAGTATTATTGATAACACCATTGATCCCTGAAATATTACCTATCATGTCATTATTAATAACAGCTTCAACGCGCCAGTTGTCTTTTTTGGCAAGGCTAGCCATAATTTTACCACCAAATAAACCTTGCTCTTCACCCGATAGTGCTGCATAAACAACCGACCCATCAAACGAATATTTTGATAAAACTCTTGCGGCTTCAATGACACCAGCAACTCCAGAGGCATTATCATTAGCGCCGGGAGATATGCTAGTAAAATCGAGTGGATTTGTTACTCGAGAATCTATATCACCTGACATAATGATGTAACGATTGGGGTCTACACGGCCCTTTTGAATAGCAATAACGTTGACTACATCGGTTAGGTTAGGAATACGTTTCTCACCAGAGAACGCTTTTTTTTGATAAATCACTTCTAAACAGCCACCACATTGTTGCGATATTTTATCAAATTCAGCTTTTATCCATCGTCTTGCTGCGCCTATACCTTGAGTATCTGATTTAGTTTCAGACAGAGTGTGGCGCGTACCAAAGTTAACTAAAGTTGTCACATCTTGCTTTAAGCGCTGAGCACTAACTTCAGCTTGAATATTTCTTAAAATTGGTTGTTCACTCGACGGCACGATTAACAACGAACTTGCTGCTGCTAGTGTGGGAAAAATCAGTGAGGTCCAGAGTAGTATTTTATTGAAAGACATCTTTTTCACAAAAAGTCCTAATGGTTAACAGGCCCCATCAAATATTGATAATAAATGGATACCAAGGGTGATTCTTGTATTCTGCACCAGATAACTCATACCTACAATGACAAATTAATAACAGTTAGTTGGGCCCTAATTCGCTCAGCTATTAATTTCAAGCGGAAATTGTTAATACAAATTAGGGCCGCACCAAGTAAATAGGGAATAGCAAGTTAAACGTACCAACATAATCATATTAAGCCTGTAAGTTTTTTACCGTTTATTTTTTGCTCGTTTGGCTAACTAAGTCAACAGAGTTAGCATTCATTCTTACTTAGTTTGTTGTAATTATCTTGATAAAGTGAATACAGAACAGAAATTTCCACCTGTAATTTTTTTGCTATTTATCTAATAAAAAGTAATGAACTTGTAATTAATTACTATCCTCACAATTTTTCAAGTTTGATATTATTGAGCTACTGCAGTAAATTAAAAGTAGTAGAATTTTAAAAGGACAATATTAGATGGATGTTACTAAACTATCTCTTCTCGCTGAACAAGCAAAATCTCGCTCGATATATTCTCTTTTTACTGATAAACAAAGAGCGCAAAAGTATTCACTGTCAGTAGCTGATCTCTTCCTAGATTATTCAAAACAAAACATTATCGATGATGAGTTTTCTGCGGTTATTTCTCTGGCAGCAGAGTCAGGACTGTCAGACAAAATAAAGGCACAGTTTAGTGGTGAAAAAATCAATAAAACGGAGAAGCGGGCCGTATTACATAGTTTGTTAAGAGCTCCTGATAAAGTTAAAAGGACTATATTGCCTGACTCTGCCGATGAGGTCATTAATACCGAAAAACAGATGGCTGAAATTGTTGATGATGTTTACTCAGGGAATATTAAAAGTATTACCGGCGAAAGGTTTACTGATGTTTTAGCCATTGGCATTGGCGGTTCTTTCTATGGCGTAAAAGTAGGATTGACGGCACTCAGACCTTTTCATTGTCTGGCGTTAGATGTTCACTTTTTAGCGAATGTTGACGGCGCTGCTGTTAAAGAAAAGCTAGAAAAACTCGTCCCTCAAACCACATTAGTGGTGGTGATTTCTAAAACATTTTCAACACAAGAAACCTTATTAAATGCTACAGCGGTTAAAAACTGGATGTTGGCTTCACTTCCTCGCGAGTCTATTGCTCAGCAGTGGTTTGCTGTTAGTACTAATATCAAACAGGTTAAACTTTTTGGTTTATCTGAAGAACATATCCTCCCGATGTGGGATTGGGTTGGCGGCCGTTTTTCCTTGTGGTCAGCGGTTGGCTTACCCTTGGCGTTAGCGATAGGAAATGAGAATTTCGCTAAGCTAAAACATGGGGCCTTTGAAATGGATAAACATTTTCAAACTGCAGACTTTAGTCACAACATGCCAGTAATTATGGCGTTAATTGGCATGTGGAATCGTAATGGTTTGAGTTATCCTAATTTAGCTATTTTGCCCTACGAGCATGCATTAAGAACTTTGCCTGGTTACTTACAACAAACAGAGATGGAAAGTAATGGTAAGTCAGTCTCTTTGGAGGGCCTGAAGCTTTCTTGGGCGACAGCCCCGGTATTATTTGGACAAGAGGGTACTAATGGACAGCATGCCTTTATGCAGTTGATGCATCAAAGTGATGATATTATTCCTACAGACTTTATTGTTTCATTAAAGGGCTCTAGTAAGTATGAAGAGCATCATAAAGTTTTGGTCGCTAATTGCTTTGCCCAATCTGAAGCGCTAATGCGAGGGAAATCCTTGCAACAAGTTGAAAATGAAATGGTATTAGCAGGAGAGTGTGAGGATGAAATTAGCCGGTTAGCAATGCATAAAACGATGAAAGGCAACACACCAAGTAATACTCTAGTCATATCGACACTTAATCCCCATTCTCTTGGAACTATATTAGCTTTATATGAACATAAGGTATTTGTGCAAGGTGTATTGTGGCAACTTAATTCATTCGATCAGTGGGGCGTTGAGCTTGGTAAGCAACTGGGTAATCAGATATTGTCTGCTATGGAAGGCGATTGTGATGAAAGCTTATCAACGTCAACTCAACTGTTAATTAATCGCTTCCTTAAGGCTTAAGTTAAGATTTATCTAAAATAAACCGCAGTAGACAATATGTTGTACTCCTGCGGTGATTGATTTTTGGTAAATAAAAGAGGTTAACTTTTAATTATTCTACTTCATCAGCAGACTTTATCCTCTCTAACCTGTCTTGTTCTTCAGCAAAGGCCGCTTTTATTTCTTCAATAACGGTATCGACATCCGCAGCATCAGTGTTTTCTTTGAATAATCCTGAGAGTTCAGTCTCTGTGGTCAATTCACCACCTTCGAATAATGCCCACATTTCTTGCGCATATTTACTTTTCAGTAATTGTGGCGCGAATTGTCCATAGTAATTGGTAATATTATCTACATCACGTCTTAACATAGCTTTAGCATTATTATTGGCGGCAGCATCTACTGCTTGTGGTAAATCTATAATGACTGGGCCGTAATCATCCACTAATACGTTAAACTCAGATAAATCGCCATGGATAATGCCTGCGCATAGCATGCGCATGACATAAATCATCATCAGTTGATGATCTTCAATCGCTTGCTCTTCTGACATAATGACATCGTTTAATCTTGGTGCCACATCACCATCGTCATTGGTGACTAGCTCCATTAAAAGCACGCCTTCAAAACAGCCAAATGGAGTAGGAACTCTGACATTGGCACTTGCAAGGAGATATAACGCATCTACTTCGGCATTCTGCCAAGCTTCTTCTTGCTGTTTTTTTCCGTAACTTGAGCCTTTTTCCATGGCTCTTGCGCGGCGGCTGTTTTTACTTTTTCTACCTTCTTGGTATTGGGCTGCTTTTTTAAAACTGCGCTTATTGACTTCTTTATAAACTTTAGCGCAACGAATGTCATCACCGCAACGGACAACGTATACAGTGGCTTCTTTACCGCTCATTAATTGGCTAATAACGTCATCGATTAAGCCATCGTCAAGCAAGGGTTGTAAGCGTTTAGGTATTTTCATGATAATGGTTTCAACGTAAGAGGAAGGCCTTGATCAAAAAGGATTCGATTAAGGCTGTGTTGAGTTATTTTAGTGGTTATTTTACAATTCAATCGTTTTAATCCAGTCAAAGCGATCTTCTTTAGTGCCGTACTGAATACCTGTCAATTCGTCATATAGATGTTTAGATACACTTCCAGTCTCATTATTGTTGATAACATAAACCTTTTCCTTGTAACAAAATGTTCCAACAGGTGATATTACTGCAGCAGTACCACAGCCAAAGACTTCGGTAATTTTACCACTTTTTATATCTGTTAAGATTTGCTCTATATCTAAACGTTTTTCGCTGATTTCATAACCAATAGCGGGTGCTAATTTTAAAATTGAGTCACGGGTAATACCGGGTAAAATACTGCCACTGAGTTCTGGAGTAACAATGTAGTTGCCTTCATAAACAAAACATATGTTCATGGCCCCAACTTCCTCTACAAATCGACCTTCAATAGCATCAAGCCATAAAACTTGTGAGTAACCTTTTTTAGCGACTTCTTCTGAGGCATAAAGGCTTGCTGCGTAATTTCCGCCTGTTTTAGCTTCCCCAACTCCGCCTTTAACTGCACGACGATATTCGTCAGCAACGAAGACTGATATCGGTTTTAATCCCCCTGAAAAATACGCGCCAGCAGGACCTGCAATAATAAAGTGGCTATAATTTGCACTTGCACCTAAACCTAATTTAGGTGTTGTTGCTATCATAGTCGGGCGGATATACAAAGATGAACCGTCTTGATCTGGTACCCATTGATTATCTAACGCCACTAGCTTTTGAATAGCATCCAGATGAAAATCAACGTCAACCTCTGGCATGACAATACGTTTAGCTGAACGGTTAAAACGTTTGCAGTTTTTTTCAGGACGAAATAAATTTATTTTTCCATCATGAGTTTTATAAGCTTTTAAGCCTTCAAATATCTCTTGGCTGTAATGAAATACTGCAGCAGAAGGGTCTAATGATAGCGAATGATAAGGACTAATAAGGGCGTTGTGCCAGCCTTTATCCTGGTCATATTCTTGAGTAAACATATGATCAGAGAACGTTGCCCCGAAACTAAATTTTTCAGGACAAGCGTTGCGTTTGTCAGCATCAAGAGGCTGCATTTGGATAAACATTTTACTTCCTTAATTTTCTAATTTTTTGATCATATCAGACAGATTAATCTATTGATCATCTTAAAATAGTCTAATTATATAACTTTTGCGTTGTACTTAATCTCAATACCGAGCTATTAAGTCATTATACTCTTTGAAAATTAATCGCCATTGATTTTAGTCAATTATTGGTTCTGCTAAGTATTACGCTATTTTTTAATCGCGTATGATATCACTAATTAATCGGCTAAAATATCCCGAGTGTTAATTACTCGTTTAATTTTGCTCATTATTTTGTAAATTAATGTATTCATTAATTCTCTAGTTTGCATCCTGTTAGATTCTTTTTACTTAACTAGAGCCACTAAGTAAATATGATGGGTTGAGACAAACATCGTATTTCATTATGCAAAATGTAATTTTATAACCAAGAATTCTGAATTAAAATATTAAAAATAAATATATTTCAATTACTTATTGGGATTATTTATTTTGGTAAGGCTTTACAAAGTGAACAACTGTGACTCAACTGTTGTTAGTTTATTTGTGTTTTTTATAGCTCATATTAAAAAGCTAAATTTTCCTTTTGATAAGATCTCTAATAACAAATCGATTCGGGCTTAAGTTAAATAGTATTTTACTGTCTACAGGATAAGGTGTTCCGCAGATGTCAGCAGTAAGAATATCAGCAAGTAAAGGTGCGGAACAAAGGCCTCTTGCCCCAAAACCTGTCATTACATATAAGTTTTCAATACAAGGTGCTGCTTGGTTATATTTCCAATTTTTATCTTTTGCTAAGTGGGGGTATATTTCTTGATGTGCTTTGATATTAGGCATTGCACCTACCATCGGCAAATGGTCAGGCGTCATACAACGTAACCTTGCTTTGCTTTTGTTGATATCAGAACGTTGCCATTGCGTTACTTCGGGTAAGCATTGATTAAGCATATTGAGATTAAAATTATCATCTTCTTCACGCACCTCTGTATCAAAGTCATCTTTATCAAATGTTGCGCCAATACAATGTATATTATTGTTTTGAGGCGTTAAATAACCTTTATGGCAAAGTACTGTTGATAAGTTTTTTATTTTGTCATTAGTTTTCATGTCAGTGATTTGGCCCCGAACTGAGGTTAATGGTAATTCGTTTACTATATTAATACGGAGAGTTTCAGCACCACCACAGACGATAAGCAATTTTTCACTGATGTTACCTTTGTTAGTTTTTAACTGCCAAGTTCCATCATCAGCTTTTTCAATAGACTCGACTTTTGTTGAGGTTTCAATACGTAAATGATTACTTTTTTCTGCCGCATTAAGTAATTGTTCCACTAACTCACCAGGCGCTACCCAACCTGCATTAGGCATAAATAAGCCGCCAAATTTCAAGTCAATACCGGCAATGTTACTTGCTTGTTTTGCATTAATACTATGAATTAACGTCTCAGGCCAAGCATTTATTTTATCAAATTGTTGTTGGCGATCTTGTAGTGCACTTTTATAACTGACATCGAGTAAACCACACCAGTCATGGCTAAATGAAAATCCACTGGCGAGTAACTCTTGATATAGGCTTTTTGCCCGCCCAAAGGCCTGTTGATAAAATTCGCTAATGTCATCTTTTTGCTGGTGAAGTAATGGGTAAACAGCTGCAATTGAATTACTTGATGCACCTTGAGCCACTCTACTTTCTTGGCAGTACAAGGTAACGTTGACACCTTGTTTACTCAAGGCAAAAGCAGCACAAGCAGAAGCAATACCACCACCAATAATAGCAACTTGCTCTGGTTTGGTTATTTGAGGTCTTAATTGATAACCTTTATTAGAGAGTTTACTTTGTAGAAATTGAGCGGTTACTTTACCCGTCTTATTAATTGTTGCAGCTTTTTTTTGCACTCTAACGCCTTGATGTATTTATGAGATGAATAAAAATTAACGATGGTATTATAGCAAGTTTTTGTGACTAAGGTGAATAACAGTAGAGGCTTCTGCTTATCCCTACTTATTGGTATTTAAACGATTGATTTTTTGTTTATATAAGATGAAATTCATATGTTTTTCTCCTTTTACTTTCTAATTTTTTTTACTAATGATAAAATGAGAGTACAAGTGTACGCTGGATGGACCAGTTAAGTGGGTGAAAGTCTGTATGATACGCCCGAATTCTTAAATTTTAAGTTGGTTAATTAAATGAAACGTGTAGTTATCACAGGTTTAGGCATAGTGTCGAGTATTGGCAACAATGCAGAAGAAGTATTATCGTCATTGAAAGCAGGGCGTTCAGGTATCACAAGAGCTGAAAGTTTTGATGAAGTCGGTTTGCGCAGTCAAGTTTGGGGTAAACCTGATATTGATACGAAATCAATGATTGATCGTAAAGCTTATCGTTTTATGGGTGATGCAGCTGCTTATGCTTATATTGCTATGCAAGAATCTATTGATGATGCAAAATTAACTGAAGATCAAGTCTCAAATATCCGCACAGGTATTGTTGCTGGCTCTGGTGGCGCTTCCTCTGCTAATATTGTTTCTTCTTCGGATACATTACGTACACGTGGTATTAAGCGTGTTGGCCCTTATGCAGTGCCTAAAACTATGTCGAGTACTATTTCGGCTTGTTTGGCGACACCTTTTAAAATTAAAGGGGTGAATTATTCTATTAGCTCTGCTTGTGCAACTAGCGCCCATTGTATTGGCCATGCGGCAGAACTTATTCAACTTGGCAAACAAGATATTGTTTTTGCTGGTGGTGGTGAAGAGGTTGATTGGTCATTAGCTATGATGTTTGACGGCATGGGTGCGTTATCTTCTAAGTACAACGATACCCCTGAGCAAGCTTCTCGAACTTATGATGCTGACCGTGATGGTTTTGTTATTGCTGGCGGTGGCGGTATGGTGGTGGTTGAAGAGCTCGAACATGCTCTTGCCCGTGGCGCACATATTTATGCTGAAATTGTCGGCTATGGAGCAACTTCTGATGGCTATGATATGGTTGCACCAAATGGTGAAGGTGCGGTTCGTTGTATGCAACAAGCGATGCACGGTGTTGAAGGCGAAATTGACTACCTAAACACCCATGGCACATCTACTCCGGTAGGCGATGTTAAAGAGCTTGGTGCCATTCAAGAAGTCTTTGGTAAAAAGTCTCCAGCGATTAGTGCAACTAAAGCAATGACAGGTCATGCGCTAGGTGCTGCTGGTGTTCATGAAGCTATTTTCTCTATGCTGATGATGGAGAATAACTTTGTCGCTCCTTCAATTAATATTGACACCTTAGACGAGCAAGCTGAAGGTCTGGATATTGTGACAACAATGCGTGAAACTGAGCTAAACATGGTTATGTCAAATAGCTTCGGTTTTGGTGGTACAAACGCCACATTACTGATGAGAAAATTTAAAAGCTAGTATTCGATATTTAGTTTAAAGTTTATTAATAACCCCAAAAAATTATATTATTTTGGGGTTTTTTTTAATTTTCGTACCATATTATGATATTCAATCTTTATTTATAAAACCTGTTAAATTAAAATAGCTAACTGAAACCAATAAACGCTGCAAATAATGAAAATATTTTACGATGAAAATATGCCTTTCGCTAAAGAATTTTTTAGCAACTTTGGTCAGCTTATCCCTTTCTCAGGGCGTGATTTAACCGCTGAGGCGTTGAGTGATGCTGATGTTTTGTTAGTGCGTTCTATTACTCAAGTTAATAAAGATCTTCTGAGACTTAATCATAATTTAGTTTTTGTTGGTACCGCGACTATTGGTGTTGATCATATCGATCAAGCTTATTTAAATGAACAAAATATTGCTTTTACTTCGGCCCCTGGTTGCAATGCAATTTCTGTTGCTGAATATGTGCTTAGCGCTCTAGTCGTTTTAGCTGAACGTAAAGGGTTTAATGTCCTAGATAAAACGGTTGGTATTGTTGGCGCAGGTAATACCGGTAGTCGATTAAGTGAAAAATTAACCGCATTAGGTATTAAACATCTTTTGTGTGATCCTTTTTTAGCACAGACAAATGATCAACGTGACTTTGTTTCATTAAACCAGGCGTTAGCCTGTGATGTTATCTCTTTGCATGTGCCTTTGACTCATGAGGGAGAATTTCCTACTTATCATTTACTAGATAGCCTATGTTTGTCTAAACTCAATAAGCAGCAAATATTAATTAATGCCTGCCGTGGTGAAGTTATTGATAATCAAGCATTATTAAAGTTAAAACACCAAGGTATGGAAACAACCTTGGTGTTAGATGTTTGGGAGAACGAACCAAGTATTTTGCATGAGTTGATAGAGTATGCTGACATTGCCACTGCCCATATTGCTGGTTATAGCTTAGAAGGAAAAGCTCGTGGTAGCGAAATGCTCTATCTGGCATTATGCCGACAATTAAAAGTTTTACCAGAAAAACAGCTGAGTCAGTTTTTACCCATACCATTAATTGACAGTGTTGAAATAAAAGGTGAATTTAGTGATGTTTTACTAAACCAGTTAGTCAAAATGGTTTACGATGTCAGGCGTGACGATGCTATTTTTCGTCAACAAATACTCTGTCAAGGTTTCGATTATATTCGTAAAACTTACCCAGCGCGAAGGGAGTTTTCTGCAATAACAGTTACCTTGTCAAATTCAGCCATTGAAGGTGTGCCACATCTACTAGGCTTTAATAAGAAAATCTAATGTAAGAGAGAGGGACATGGCACAGAAATTTGATGTTTGCGTACTTGGCGCAACAGGATTAGTAGGTAAAACTATCATAGAAATCCTTGAAGAACGAGATTTTCCAATTAATAAGCTTTATCCATTAGCGAGTGCTCGTTCAGCCGGTGAGTTTATTGACTTTAATGGCGAAAGCATTGAAGTACTTGATGCTGATAACTTTGATTGGAGTCAAGCTCAAATTGGCTTCTTTTCAGCTGGAGGTGCAATTTCAGCAAAGTTTGCACCTATTGCAGGTGAGGCGGGATGTATTGTTATTGATAATACCTCAGAGTTTCGTTACGAAGATGACATTCCATTAGTTGTACCTGAAGTAAATCCTCACGCTTTAGCGGATTATCGTAATCGAAATATTATTGCTAACCCAAATTGTTCTACCATTCAAATGATGGTTGCTCTCAAACCGATTTATGATGCTGTTGGTATTGATCGCGTTAACGTTTGTACTTATCAGTCAGTGTCCGGTGGTGGTAAAGCGGCAATGGATGAGTTAGCTAAACAAACAGCTGATTTGTTAAGTGGTAAACCTGTTGAAACTAAAAACTTTTCCCGCCAGATTGCGTTTAATGTTATCCCTCAAATTGATGTGTTTCTTGATAATGGTTATACCAAAGAAGAAATGAAAATGGTTTGGGAAACTAAAAAAATTCTAGGTGATGACAATATTTTAGTCAATCCTACAGCGGTTCGTGTTCCTGTATTTTTTGGTCACGGTGAATCGCTTCATATTGAAACCCGCACTCCAATTTCTGCCGAAGAAGTTAAAGTATTATTAAGCCAAGCTGAAGGTATTGTTGTTTGTCATAATGATGAAGATTTTCCTACTCAAATTACCGATGCTAGTGGTAAAGATGATACTTTTGTTGGCCGTATCCGCGAAGATATAAGTCATGCACATGGTATTAATATGTGGATTGTTGCTGATAATGTTCGAAAAGGTGCAGCAACCAATAGTGTTCAGATAGCTGAGTTACTTGTGAAAAATTATTTATCATAACGAATAGTTTTATTAATAATTTTAAAGAAAATCAGAACCGAGTCGTTAATATAGTGACAAGTTTCTGATTTTTTTGTTTTTACTGTTAATTTTCTAATTAAACAGAGTGGTTATGTTAGTATAATTATGAAAGTTGGAATAAAATTTGCTAAGTTTTATATGGTTTGAAACGTGCCAAATGATTGGCACAGACTAAAATATCAAACTATATTATTTTGTTTGCTAAATTAAACGACTGAAAACAAAATATAATTGATATCAATAAAAATAATTAGGATAGCCTCGATGGTAAAATTTTTAAGCCTATGCTTGTGGCAGGTAATTATAATAGGAACGCTTACCACTAACGTTTCAGTTGCTGCTGAAGATAAACTTGGCATCAGCATTCGCGGTCCCAAATTACAAGATCAAAATATATCACTTCAATACGGTCCAATTAGCCCAAGTGATACCCTTTGGAATATTGCCCTTAATGTGAGATTAGATCCTAGCCTTAGTGTCTATCAGGTCATGCAATCATTGTATCTGAATAATCCACAAGCTTTCGCTGAAGATAATATTAATTATTTAGTTGAAGGAGAAATAATTAATATTCCATCTGTAGAAACTATGAGAGCAATTAATGGGAATTCAGCAAAACTAAAAGCTGATATTGATGAAAGGAAATGGATTTCTAAAGTTAGTCCACCTGTAAAGAAAAGTTTAAAGAAAACAGATATTGATAAGGCAAAAATAGAAATTAATGAGCAGTTGCGTTCTTTTGGAGAAAGCCAAAAACTTCAATTAGATACGATTCAAAAAGATTTGTCAGACTCTATTGCTGCCATGCAAACACTATTAAAAGAAAATGAAGACTTGCGAACTCGTTTGGTTAAAGTTGATGGTAAAGTTGAAGATTTACAAGATGCTGCTGCACAATCTGAGGAAACTAATCAGCAATTGAATGAAATCATTATAATTTTAGAAGATGCATTAGAATTAACAAAAACTGATAAACAAAATGAAATTCTCAAAAATGAGCAAGCAGAATTACAACGTCAAAGTTTTATCTCCAGTCCTGTTTATACTGCATTGTTAATGACAGTTCCTGCCATTTTATTATTAGGTCTATTTTTCTTATATTATATCCGACTCAGTAAAAATCAGCCAATCCAATCCAATGAGCCTAATGCACTCATGACCGAAAAATCGGCAGTTGACAAGATAACACCAGAACAAGAACTTGATCAAAGTAGTTATATTGATGAAAAATCATCGTTAGATGATGAGCTTTTAATTGCTCCCAATGACAATGACAGTGATTTAGATGACAGTGATTTAGATGAAAGTGACCTAGATGATATTGACTTAGATGATCTTGATATAATAGATGATGAGCTTCCTACTACTGCAGTTGATGAAGGGAATTTAGACCCACTATTATCAAGTTTAGATCATGAAGAGCCGAATAGAGAAGAGAACCAAGAAACTTTAGTAGACACTGGAAAGATTGAGCAAAGTAATTTAGAAAAATCATCAGATAAATCGGTTGAAACGATTGATATTGAAGATGACTTACCTCTCGATGAACTGCCTGCTGATAATGAGGTAACTGACCCCGATGCTGTCGATGCTTTATTAGCAAAAGAAAAATTTACTGATGATCTACCTGCTGAGACTACTGAAGCTGATGATCTTGATAATATATTAGCTGATGATCTACCTACTGAGTTTACTGAAGCTGATGATTTTGATGATTTATTAGCTGAGAATATTATTGATGAACTGCCGGCTGATAACGAGGTAACTGACCCCGATGCTGTCGATGCTTTATTAGCAAAAGAAAAATTTACTGATGATCTACCTACTGAGATTACTGAAGTTGATGATCTTGATAATTTATTAGCTGAGAATGTTATTGATGAATTGCCTGCTGATAATGAGGTAACTGACCCCGATGCTGTCGATGCTTTATTAGCAAAAGAAAAATCTACTGATGATCTACCTACTGAGATTACTGAAGCTGATGATATTATTGATGAATTGCCCACTGATGATGAGGTAACTGACCCCGATGTTGTCGACGTTTTATTAGCGGCAGAAACTCTTGCGGATGATTTATCCTCCGAGCTTACTGAAGCTGATGAACAGTTTAATGAAGATGAACTTGATATTGATCAGTTGATTCCTAAAGTTAATGACGAACAGTTAAGTGACGATACTTATCTAGACATTGGCGATGATTTACTTGCCGATATTAAATCTGTTAATGATAATGTTATTGACACTATTGATGATGAAACAATGGAAGCTATATCATCAGATTTTGATGAATCAACATTGTCTGATTTATTAAATGATGAAAAAGAAAGTAACGGGCTATCAGCTGTCTATGATAATGAGGAAGTTCCAGATACTTCAGAAATAGAAGATATTCAAAACTTAGATAACTTAGACTTTGATGAATTATTGGCCAATATTGAAGAGGAATCTGAAGTATCTACTAGCGTGGACTTGCTCGATATAAAAGATGAACTTACTGTCAAAGATGTCCCCCTCGAAGCAGAAGAAAAGAATGATTCAAATGAAGAATTTGTTTCGGTTGACTCCTTACTCTCCGACATCTCTGACAACTTAGATAATAATACAGTAGATGAAAATTATGATAAAGATAATATAGATGTTGGTTTAGATGATTTTCCTGAGTTTACCGCTAATGATGATGTGGATATTGATGTTGATGACGATGAGCTTGGGCTCGCTGCAAAGTTAGATCTTGCTAAAGTCTATATTGAAATCGGTGATGTAGACAATGCGGAAGTTATTTTGAATGACATTGTCAATTTAGGAGATGAAAAGCAACGAGTAATAGCTCAAAATTTACTTGATAAGATGAATCCATAACTTCATTATTTAAAGTCTCTATAATTTGGTAACGGCAAACAATGATAAAATGTTTGCCGTTTTTTTATGGTTTTTGAAATAGCTTCAGATGAAAGATTTTATACGCCTAGCATCAATGAGGGAAATAATAGATAATGCGGCGGAAATTAGCTGTTTTTAAAAGAAAGAGGTTACATGCGCTACGCCTTAGGTATTGAATATGATGGTAAAAACTATTATGGCTGGCAAAGACAAAAATCTGTTGTCAGTGTTCAACAAACACTTGAACGTGCATTATCTAAAATAGCGGATGAAAATATTGATGTGGTTTGTGCTGGGCGCACCGATACTGGTGTAAATGCAACCAATCAAGTTGTGCATTTTGAAACAGAAAAAATCAGAAAGGCTAATGCTTGGACTTTAGGTGTTAATACTCATTTACCCAAAGATATAGCGGTAACTTGGGTGAAAGAAGTTAGTGATGAATTTCATGCTCGCTTTAGCGCTACTGCGAGACGATATAGGTATATTATTGGTAATACTAGGCTTCGTTCTGCTATTTTAAGTAATGGCATCAGTCATTTTCACTATCCACTTGATGAGAACTTAATGCATCAGGCGGCACAAACCCTATTAGGGGCTAATGATTTTACTTCTTTTCGTACGGTACATTGTCAATCTCACTCACCCAACAGAACACTAATTCATTGTAATGTTACCCGCCATGGTGAATTTGTTATCATTGATATTAAAGCGAATGCATTCTTGCATCACATGGTAAGAAATATTGCAGGTAGTTTAATGCTAATAGGGCAATCGATAAAACCCGTGTCTTGGCTAAATGAAGTATTAGAAGCTAAGAATCGTTGTGTTGCCGGTGTTACTGCTCCTTCTGCGGGTCTATATTTTGTTGATGTAGATTATCCTTTAGAGTTTGACATCCCTAAAAGAAACTTAGGGCCATTATTTTTAAGTTAATATTTACGCTAAGTTAACAAAACAGACCAGTTTTTTATATTCAAACTATACTAAACTGTGGTCTAATCGCTAGGTATATGTGTTTTACTAATTATTTGAAATTTGATGGTTAAAATTCAGTCAAATTTGTTTTTATTCGTTGCAATAGGCAAAAATTAAATTATGAGTTGGATAGAAAAAATTCTCCCCAAAGCAAAGTCGACCCAAAAGCGAAATATTCCAGAAGGAGTGTGGAGTAAGTGTTCGTCTTGTAATGCTGTGCTTTATAAAGTCGAATTAGAGCGACAAATTTTCGTTTGTCCAAAATGTGATCATCACATGCGTATCAGTGCTCGTAAACGTATCGAAAGCTTCTTAGACAAAAGCGAACGCATTGAGCTTGGTGAAGAGTTTGAAGCGCAAGATATTTTAAAATTTAAAGACTCAAAACGTTATAAAGATCGTTTGGTTGCAGCACAAAAAAATACCGGCGAAAAAGACGCCCTCGTAGTCATGAAAGGCGAACTTCATGGCTTACCTGTTGTCGTTGCTGCGTTTGAATTTTCGTTCTTGGGTGGCTCAATGGCCTCGGTTGTTGGCGCAAGGTTTGTTAAGGGCGTTGATTACTGCTTGAAACATAATATACCGTTTATTTGTTTCTCAGCCAGTGGCGGTGCAAGAATGCAAGAAGCGCTATTTTCTTTAATGCAAATGGCAAAAACCAGTGCTGCATTAGCTAAAATGAGTGAGCAAGGTTTACCTTATGTTTCTGTGCTGACTGATCCTACTATGGGTGGTGTATCTGCTAGCTTAGCTATGCTTGGTGACATTAATGTTGCAGAACCTAAAGCCTTAATTGGATTTGCTGGACCTCGTGTTATTGAGCAAACCGTTCGTGAAAAATTACCTGAAGGTTTCCAACGGAGTGAATTTTTATTAGAGAAAGGTGCTATTGATCTAATCGTTGATAGGCGCGATATGCGTGAAACCTTAGCAAGAATGCTGGCTAAATTTACGGGACAAGATAGTCCTGTAAAACATGTTTCATAGCTAGTTTAGCGTTAGTTTGATAAATATTGCTTTTTATTATTTGAACAACTAATGCAGTCGGTGTAATTTTATGTCAGAAAATTTTAAAAGCCACTCGCCAAGAGATAACTTAGCGCAGTGGCTTTGTTATTTAGAAACTATTCATAGCTCTGAAATTGATTTAGGATTGAGCCGCATTAATAGCGTTGCCCAACGACTTAATATTGACTTTAGCTTTGCAAAAGTGATTACAGTTGCGGGCACCAATGGTAAAGGTACAACCTGTGCTTTTCTTGAAAACTTTCTATTAACCGAAGATAAAACTGTTGCTGTATATTCTTCACCTCATATTGAAAAGTTTAATGAACGATTACGTATCAGTCGGGTTGATGTTGAAGATTTACCTTTAATCGATGCGTTTGAGAAAATCGAGAAAGCTCGAGGTGACATTTCATTAACTTACTATGAATATACGACGTTAGCTGCTTTTATTATTTTGATGGCTGTTCGCCCAGAAATTATTATTTTAGAAGTCGGTCTTGGTGGTCGTTTAGATGCTACCAACATCATTGATGCTGATATCGCGGTAATCACTACCATAGATTTAGACCATCAAGCATTCTTAGGTAATACTCGCGAACTTATTGGTTTTGAAAAAGCGGGTATTTTACGTAGCCAACAGTTGGCAGTTTTAGGTGACACAGCACCGACAATATCAATTATTAATTATGCAAAAGAGATAAATGTTCAGCTAAAGGTTCGTCAACAAGATTTTATTGTAGATACATCGGGTGCACAATGGTCTTGGTCATATGAACAGTTAGTACTTGATAAACTGAATAAAACCAATATTCCACAAGACAATGTAGCAACTGCACTCATGGTTTTACATTTACTCGGGATTAAATTAACGAATAAAAAAGTTAATCAAGCAATTAAACTTACTAAGGTTGCTGGACGTACCGAGCTATTTAAAGAAAACTGTGATGTTTTATTAGATGTTGCCCATAATCCTCAAGCAGCAAGGTATTTGGCTCAATATATAGCTCATTTAAAAAGTAAAAATAATTATCAAAGGGTTATTGCTGTTGTTGGCATGTTATCTGATAAAGATATCAGTAACACTTTAAAGCCTATGTTAGCTATTATTGATGATTGGTTTATTGGTGAAGTATTAGCTCCTCGCTCTGCGAGTAAAGCAGATATTTGGCAACAGCTTAATAAAAACCTTGGCAATAACCTATCAACTAACACTAAGTTACTTAATTGTTTTGACAATATCACTCAGGCATTTAAAATGGCTAATAAAAATAGTAATGAAACAGATTTAATTGTTGTTTTTGGGTCTTTTTACACTGTCGCTGAAATTAGGCGTTTAATGATCTAGCGTAACTAATAAGTTGTTGCGTTAAATATTTAGGAGCAGAGCTTGTCTACACCTTTCCAAAACCGCCTAGTGGGAACTATTATTGTTGCTGCGGCTATTATTATATTTTTACCCGATATTCTTGATGGTGAAAAAAAATCATATCAAGCAGATTTTGAAGAGATTTCTGCTGCCCCTGCTTTTGAAAAAAAGCAGGTCAAGAGTACTTTTCCTCAAGATAAATTAGCACGTTTACCCGATGATAAATTTAGTGAAGAGCCTGCCATAGATGACTCTGAAACGCTTGTTCCTAAAGTAAGTCAGCCGAAAGAAAGTTTAGTTACCAGCAAAAGTGATGTTAAAATTGCAGTGCTAATTAAAGATGAAATAGAGACTATTAAAAAAATCCCCCTGAAATCAAATAATACTAAATTGTTAACCGCTAACGCATTAGTCGAAAGTAAACAAGTAACACAAACACCTGAAAAAGCTGAGTTAACTCTAGCGTGGGTGATTCAGTTAGGTAGTTTTCGCCATAAACAAAATGTAAAAGAGCTGCTTAAAAAGTTGAAGGCTAATGGTTATAACGCTTATACAAAGCCCATTAAAACAAAAAATGGCACTTTAACTAAAGTATTTGTCGGACCTGAGCTAATTAAATCATCATTAGATAAAAAATTATCAAAACTTAAAATTTTAACTAATGTACAAGGTAAAGTAGCGCGTTATCAAGCTAATAATTAGATAAAAAAATAGCGCTAAGCTTACTTGATCTGTTAGAATGCGCGCCTATATTATAATAGGATTTAACTTATGGTTTGGATTGATATTGCAATCTTAGCAGTCATTAGCGTATCAACACTAATTAGTTTAGTAAGAGGCTTTGTTAAGGAAGCTGTGTCTCTCGTTGTATGGTTCAGTGCCTTCTTTATCGCCAGCACATTTTATGTCAATGTAGCGACTCTCTTAACTAATATTTCTGATCAATTTCTCCGCAATGCTGCCGCTATTGCTATCCTGTTTATATCCACATTAATCATTGGTGCTTTAGTCAATTACTTGATTAGTCAACTAGTCAGTAAAACAGGGCTTTCAGGTACTGACCGTGTCCTTGGACTAGTTTTTGGCGCGCTCCGAGGTGCACTTGTCGTTAGTGCGATGCTATTTTTTATGGATGCTTTTAGCTCTGCTGATGAAACCGATTGGTGGAAAGCATCGCAATTGATTCCTGAATTTAATTTTGTTGTTGTATGGTTCTTTGAATATTTAAAAGAGTCATCAAGTTTTCTAAAAGAATCAACAAGTTTTTTGAAATAATGCCAATGACACAGTCATTGGTTATTTAACCCTTCTGCGGAGAACATTTCATGTGTGGTATTGTTGGTATTGTTGGTAAAACACCTGTTAGTCAATTAATATATGACGGTTTAACGGTGCTTCAGCACCGTGGTCAAGATGCTGCGGGTATTGTCACTATCAATGATAATACATTCAGAATGCGTAAAGGAAATGGCTTAGTTAAAGATGTTTTCCATACTCGTCATATGATGAGACTCCAAGGGGATATTGGTATTGGTCACGTTCGTTATCCTACGGCAGGTACTTCTAGTTCATCTGAGGCCCAGCCTTTTTATGCCAACTCACCCTTTGGTATATCGTTGGCACACAATGGTAATTTAACGAATGGTGACGAGTTAAAAGTATGGTTACGCGAAAAGGCACATCGCCACGTAAACACTACATCAGACTCTGAATTGTTGTTGAACATCCTTGCTCATGAATTACAACATTCAGGGAATGTATTAGCAGCAGACGATGTCTTTACCGCTGTTGCCAATGTACATAACCGTGTTCGTGGTGCTTATGCTACTGTTGCCCTTGTTATAGGTCATGGTTTAGTTGCTTTTAGAGATCCAAACGGTATTCGCCCATTAGTTTTTGGTAAACGTGAAAATAAACAAAATGTAGAATATATGGTCGCTTCCGAGTCTGTTGCACTTGATGCTTGTGGCTTTGAATTTGTTCGCGATATAGCCCCTGGCGAAGCTATCTTCTTCCCTGAAAACGGCGGTCTACATAGTAAACAATGCTCAGCGAGTCCTTCTTACAGCCCTTGTATTTTTGAGTTTGTTTATTTTGCCCGTCCTGACTCAACCATGGATAAAATATCTGTTTATGCTTCTCGTGTTGAAATGGGTAAAAAGTTGGGGCAAAAAATTATGCAGCAATGGGATGATGTTGATATCGACGTTGTTATTCCTATTCCTGAAACTTCTTGTGATACGGCTCTTGAAATAGCCCGACAGTTAGATTTACCTTATCGTCAAGGTTTTGTTAAAAATCGTTATATTGGTCGCACCTTTATTATGCCAGGACAAGCAGAACGTAAAAAGTCTGTGCGTCAAAAGCTTAATGCTATCAAAACTGAATTTATTGGTAAGAACGTTTTATTGGTTGATGACTCAATTGTTCGAGGTACTACCTCGGGTCAAATCATTGAGATGGCACGTGCGGCTGGTGCCAATAAAGTTTATTTTGCCTCTGCGGCCCCAGAAGTTCGGTTTCCAAATGTCTATGGTATCGATATGCCTAGCCCAAATGAACTTGTTGCCCATGGCAGAGAACTCGACGATATTTGTAGCTTAATTGGCGCAGACAAGCTTATTTTCCAATCAATTGGGGATCTTATCGCTGCTGTTGGTTTAGGTAATCCGGACGTTAAGTTGTTTGATACTTCAGTTTTTGATGGCCGTTACGTCACCAATGATATTGATCAAGCTTATTTAGAACGACTGGATGCATTAAGAAATAATGTCTCTAAAGAGAGTACTGATAAGAATGCAGATTCGATTCTTGATATGTATAACGAAGGTGAAGAGTAATTAGTTATTGTTCTCTAATAAAAAAGGCACCTTTGGTGCCTTTTTTATTAATAGCTAAATTTTAGACTCGCCTTAAGATATAAACTCTGGGCCCAAACCCATGCCCCAAAGTATGGCGGTTGTTGCCATAATACCTACAAGTAACACCAGACCACAAGTAACAACAGAGCTTGAATAAATAAAACCTTTTTCTTCCTCAATATTCATCATAATTGGAACACCAGAATATAATAAATAAACTGAATAGCTCATCGCTACGATACCTGCGAGTGCTACAAACCACAATACAGGCAGCAATGCGGTAATACCAACCATTAATAGTGGTGTAGCAGTGTAAGCTGCTAGCTCTAATGATTGGGTGAAGTTAGGTGTTGAATCAAATGTTTTTGCCATCCAATGAATTAAGTAAGCTAAGGCGAATACCCCAGTAATTAAAGCCAAATACATGGCGACAGACATTATCATTGCACTTTCTTGTGTCAGCCTTATCGCATCTCCTGCACCGATAGTCCAACCAATATGAGCGGCAGCATAATAACCGCAAATAGCAGGAATAAGTGCTACGACTAAAATATGTACTAATGAGTACATTAAACTCTCGTGACGTTTTTCAATTGTTTGCCATTCATCTCTTGGGTGAGCGTAGAGCCCCCATATATGACTTAGTATCATAAAATTCTCCTCGCTTCCCCGATAATATATCAAACGGTGTCTAGATTTTCCGTTGACTGCTTGTGTCGACTATATTGTTTTCTATTTTTTTTTAGTCGTTATGCTATTTATGTAAGATGGCGAGGCATTCGTCAAGACTTGTTTGTAAAACAATCGATAAAGAGGCAAAATAATCGTTTTTTATACTGTTAATAACTAAAATAGCACTTACTTATATTATTTTGTTATTTACGATTGATGGAGTGGAAGTCGTTAGATTATTGGAAGATATAGGACATGACGATCTGAAACTTTATGCCAGCTTTACTCTGACTACATTCATCATCTCTATTTCAAAACCCGCAATTATTTCTGTTTGGCAATAGTAGGTAATATTGACTTGATGGCCTTGTAGGGTTTTATAGAGCTTTTTACGCTTATATTTAAAAGGGACATCGACGCCGTCTAACATTAAGGTATTAATAAACCAGTCGTCATTTACCCGCTGAACGTGGGAAACTACCTTTATTTTTTCAGTATGAATAAGTTTGTCATGTTGCTTTAAAAGTTTGTCTGTTGGAGATTTCATTAGTCCTACTATTGCATTATAAAATTTTAGAACAGTTATTTATCTAGTATCTCAGTTAATAGGTATTTAGAATAGCGTAACTTTTATTTTTCTTATTACTTATATGAATACATCAACACTTTTAGAACCCATCCTTGCATTCTTACAAGCTGAAACTTCAGATAGTTGGGTCGAGGAAGCAAAAAAACCAGAGCATTTAAATCTGTTACTTACCGACCATCTAATCTGTGAGTTAAAAGCGGGTCAAACTGCTATGTGGTTAATTCGAAAGTATGCGGTAGATAAAGAAAGTGGCGAAGCGCTTCAGCGTTGGTTTCAACCTTATGAAAAATATATTTATCGAAAAGAGGGCGATCTTAGCAGCTTGGCTGATCATGACAAATTGTCTAAAGCTATTGTCCCTAAAAGTGATTCGTTATTTGCTCAAAATCTTATTGATAAAATGGTATTACTGATTAAAGAAGAATTACATCATTTCTATCAAGTATTAGAGATAATGGAAGCACGAGAAATACCCTATGAAAATATCACCGCCAGTCGTTATGCTAAAGGGTTAATGAGTAAAGTAAGAACCCATGAGCCAGCTAATTTAATTGATAAACTTATTTGTGGTGCTTATATCGAAGCTCGTTCGTGTGAACGATTTGCTAAAATCGCGCCATTTTTAGATGATGAACTCAATAAGTTTTATGTCTCGCTATTGCGCTCAGAGGCAAGACATTTTCAAGAGTATTTAACACTCGCTGAAGAGGTGGCGGGTGAGGACATTAGTGAAAGGGTTAAGTTTTTTGGTGAGGTCGAGGCTCAATTAATTACTAGTGATGATAAAGATTTTAAATTTCATAGTGGTGTGCCTTGTTAATAGACAACTCTTATCAAGTTTAAAATGCTTTGTTCATTAGGGTATAGCCACTGGCATCAACTTTTAACCAGGCGCCTTGTTCATACCAGTCACCTAAAACTATTCGCTTTGCTGGTTGATCATTTGCTATTAAGTCATGAACGAAAGGTCGGTGAGTATGGCCATGAATCAGCCACTGACATTGATATTTTTCAAGACATTTAACAACTTCTGATGCGGTAACATCCATAATATCTTGTGATTTTATCGAGGTTGCTGCTGCACTTTGTTTTCGGTAATTGGCCGCTTTATTTCGTCTGACAGATAACGGTAGCGCTTTTATAATTGTTTGCCACCACCAAGAGCGAGATTTTTTACGAAACTTTTGATAACCAACATCCCTAGTACAAAGTGTATCGCCATGCATTATTACGCTTTGTTGACCATATAAATCAATGAGTATAACTTCAGGTAATAAAGCCATCCCACATCTTTTTGCATATTCCTTCCCAAGTAAAAAGTCTCTATTACCATGAATATAATAGATAAAGGTACCTGTTTTTTTCAACGTTAATAGTGCCGATGCAATGGTTTCAACAAAAGGACTATCATCATCATCACCAATCCAACTTTCAAACAAATCACCTAATATATATAAGGTTTGTGCATAGACCGCTTCATTCTTGAGAAATGAAACAAAACAATCTGTAATATCAGTTCTGTTTTGGCTCAAATGAAGATCAGCGACAAAGTATGTCACTGGCTCTTTTTGTTTGTTACTAATGGATTTATTCATCGGCATTTATTTCAATTACTATTTTAATTATAATAAAAATATCAAGTTAAGAGATTTCACAAGTTTCAATGATAATTTCATCTTTTGGAACATCATCATGATAATCACGACGACCCGTTTCAACTAATGCCATTTTATCAACAACATCCATACCTTCAACAACTTCAGCAAAAACACAATATCCCCAGCCAGCTTCAGACTCGTTTTTATGATCTAAAAAGTCATTGTCATTTAGGTTAATAAAGAATTGGGCAGATGCCGAATGTGGATCATTAGTTCGCGCCATAGCTAAAGTACCACGTGTATTACTTAAGCCATTGTTTGCTTCGTTTCGGATACTAGCACGAGATTCTTTTTCTTCCATGCCTGCAGCAAACCCACCACCTTGTGCCATGAAACCTTTAATGACACGATGAAAAATAGTACCGTTATAAAAGCCATCTTCAACGTATTGTTCGAAATTTTTAGCTGAGATAGGGGCTTTATCAGAGTTCAATTCAATTTTAATATCGCCAAGGTTCGTTTTTAAAGTAATCATATTTCTCTCGTAAGTGCTATTAATAAAGTTGTACTAAAATTAGTAGGGTGATTGTAGCGTATTTCTTAGTGAAAATGTGTAGATCTGATGACCATTTTGTTTTGTTAAGGTACAATTGCCGCTTATCACTCTTCTTAAGAGTAAATTTATTATTTAATTACAGAGAATCATTAAAGTTATGCTACAAATTTACAATACCTTAAGCCGACAAAAAGAAGTATTTACACCTATTGTTGAAGGGAAGGTTGGCTTATATGTTTGTGGTATTACTATTTACGACTTTCTTCATATCGGCCATGCTAGAACCTATGTTGCCTTTGATATTATCGCTCGTTATTTAAAATACTTAGGTTATGACGTTACACACGTCCGTAATATCACTGATGTAGACGATAAAATCATTAAGCGAGCGCAAGAAAATAATGAGACGTGTGACAGTTTAACGTCGCGTATGACCCAAGAGATGTATCAAGACTTTGACGATTTAAATATTTTGCGCCCTGATATTGCTCCGACAGTTACCGGACACATGCCAGAAATCATCACCTTAATCGAACGTTTGATTGAACGAGGCCATGCCTACGTTGCTAGTAATGGCGATGTTTTTTTTGAAGTGAAAACGTTTAAAGATTATGGCAAATTAAGTTTGCAAAACCTTGATATGTTGCAAGCTGGTGCACGTGTTGATGTCGATGATGCTAAACGGAGTCCAATGGACTTTGTTTTATGGAAAATGGCAAAACCAGGTGAACCTAGTTGGGATTCAGTCTGGGGCAAAGGCCGTCCAGGTTGGCATATTGAATGTTCTGCGATGAACAGCAAACACCTAGGTAGTCACTTTGATATTCACGGTGGTGGTTCAGATCTTCAGTTCCCTCATCACGAAAATGAAATTGCTCAGTCTTGTTGTGCCTTTGATACACCCTATGTTAATTATTGGATGCATGGCGGTATGGTACAAATAAATAAAGAAAAAATGTCTAAGTCATTAAATAATTTTTTTACGCTACGTAGTGTTTTACAAGAATACGATGCTGAAACTGTACGTTTCTTTTTAACATCAAGTCACTACCGTAGTCAGCTCAATTATTCGCAAGAAAATCTAAGTCAAGCACGTTCAAGCCTAGAACGTCTATATATTGCTTTAAGGGATATTGAGTTAACTGAGATTTCCTTGAGTGATAACGTCTATGCTCAACGATTTGAAAAAGCGATGAACGATGATTTTAATTGCCCTGAAGCTATGGCAGTACTATTTGACTTAGCCAAAGAAATTAATCGATTAAAAGCTGAACAAGACAGTAAGTCAGCTGAGCTAGCCTTCGTCTTGGTTAAATTGGGTGAAGTCTTAGGTATCGCACAAAATTCCCCTGAAGCTTTTTTACAAGGCGATTTAGATGATGAGTCAACAATCATTGAAGCGTTAATAAAACAGCGAAATGATGCAAGGGCTGATAAAAATTGGGCTGCTGCTGATGAAGCGCGGGATAAACTCAATGAAATGAAAATTAGCTTAGAAGATAGCGCTAACGGTACCACTTGGCGTAAAGCTTAATACCAAGCGTAGGTCTGCTGCTAAAAGGAAGAGTTATCAGCCATCAGATGTTTCTGATGGCTGATAGCCAATAGTTTATTTACCGAATTTTTCGCAGGCAATTAAGGTGTTTTCAATTAAACTTGCGACTGTCATTGGACCTACCCCACCAGGGACTGGGGTTATATGAGCGGCTTTAGTTTGAGCAATATCAAAGCCAACGTCACCCACTAATTTTCCGGTGTCTAGTCGGTTTATGCCGACATCAATAACAATTGCCCCTTGTTTTATCCATTCGCCAGGAATAAATGCAGGCTTACCTACCGCAACTACCAGCAAGTCAGCGTTCCTCACCTTAGCTTCTAAATCTTTTGTAAAGCGATGGGTAGTAGTAACAGTACAACCGGCAAGTAATAATTCTAAAGTCATTGGTCGACCGACAATATTTGACGCTCCAACAACTAAAGCCTCTAAACCATGCGGATTAACACCTGTCGATTCAATTAGTGTCATGATGCCTTTTGGTGTACAGGGACGCAAGCCCGGCTGGCGTAAAACTAATTTGCCGACATTAAAGGGATGAAAACCGTCAACATCTTTTTCAGGGTTAATATGTTCAATCACCAAGTTAGCGTCTAAACCTTCAGGCAAAGGTAATTGTACTAATATCCCATCAATTGCATTATCTCGATTAAGTTCATCAATTAAAGAAAATAACTCATCCTCAGTGGTTGTTTTAGGCATATCATAAGAGCGAGAAACAAAGCCAACCTCTTCACAAGCTTTGCGTTTACTGCCAACATAGACTTGAGAGGCGGGATCACTCCCGACAAGAATTACCGCTAAACCAGGAGGGCGTAAACCCACGTTTAAACGCTGACTTACTTTTTCTTTTACTGCTTGTCTAACTTGCGAGGCAATAGCTTTGCCATCAATTAATGCTGCTGTCATAACTAAAAATAAATACCGATTTGTTGCTAATTTATTGCTAATGGTGCAATGGTGAAAAACGTTGTTATTTTGCCACAGTTATTGACTCATTTGTAGGTGAAATGTTGAATATTGCTCAACTAAATCAGTAAAGAATTTTTTAAGGTTAATTACAATGGGTAAGTGTTATTTGATTAATAAGGTTTATATTTTGATGCCATACCCGATGTGCTTCATCGATAGTTATTTTTCTAAATTCTATCTTTCCTCCTTGGCTAAGTTGACTCAATTTAGCGGTATCAAGATCAATAACACTGCCAATTTTAGGATAACCCCCAATGCTTTGCCTATCATTAAGCAGCACGATTGGTTGGCCATCCGCTGGAATTTGAATAGCACCATGACAAATACCCTCAGAAACAATACCTTTAATTTTTGATTTTATCTTTTTGCCTTCAAGACGATAGCCCATCCGATCATAATACTGACTCACACAATATTCGCTTGAATAAAATAGCGCTTGTTGTTCTGGTGAAAAGTCGCTTTGTTGATAGCCAGCGACCGTGCGTAACGTTACGTTATTGCTATACTTTGGTCGGTATTGCTTAGCAAGTTGTAAATTTTTGTCACCATTGATTAGGTTTTGTCTTGAGGGGGACTTTTCGCAGGGGAGAATATCGTTAACTTTTATTTTGTCGCCATTTAGGCCACCAATACCTTCCCGACATACCGTCGAAGAACTGCCAAATATCTGAGGAATCGTAAATCCGCCCTTAACGGCCAGATAACTACGAATACCTATTTGGCTATAACCAAAGGACAGGGTATCACCAGCTTTTATTTGATAACTACGCCATAGCTCTTTTTGTTCGCCGTTAATTGCCATTGGGATAGTGGCACCTGCGACAGCGATAACAGTATCTACTTGTGCAATTAAAATTAAACCACCCATGGTTATTTCAATAACACTGCTGTTGATCTTATTACCACATAAGCGGTTGGCCCAATAAAAAGCCGGTCTATCGAGTGGACCACCATTAGTCAGACCAAGATTAAAATAACCATAACGGCCGTTATCCTGAATTAAACTTAATATACCCGGCTTTTTAACAATAAAACCTAAACTTATGTGTTTTTTATGTGATGCAATTTGTCTCATGATACAGCACCTAAAATACCACCAAGGGCTAAAAATTCTGATCTGGAAATACGATAAAATTTAACAGTATCTCCAACTTGTATTGGCATCGCAGGGTTTTCATTAAGGGTAAACATCTTAGTAGGGCAGAGGCCAATAATATTCCAGCCACCCGGAGAGTCATTTGGATAAACAGCCGTTTGATTGTCAGCAATACCAACGCTGCCCTTAGGGACTTTATGGCGAGGTGTATTTAATCTTGGTGTAGCAATACGCTCATTAACATTACCTAAATAGGCAAAGCCTGGTGCAAAGCCAACAGTGAATACTTGATAAGGTTGGCTTTGGTGAAGTTGAATGACTTGTTCTATGGTTAAATTGGCTTGATTTGCAACTTTCGCTAAATCGGGCCCCGACTCTAGTGAATAATAAATCGGTAAATTAACAATGTTTTTTTTAATTTTGTTCTTTAAGTCGCCTAAACGGTTTGGCATGTTTGAAATGTTTGCTAAGAGCCATTGGAGTCGGCTGGTTAATTGATGGTGGTCAACAATGACCATATTAAAAACAATAAGAATAGAGCTGTAAGCTGGAATGAGATCAATGACTTCTGTGTTTAACTTTTCGGAAATAAGCACTTGTGCTAATTGAATTTTTTCTGAAATCAGTTGCTGATTTGAGCTCGGCTCAAAGTAGATGATTAGCGCATTTTCTCCAGCAATTTCAATGTTAAAATCAGTAGTCATTTACTGGGCACTTATGAGTAATTAAACGATTAATGCTCTGATATCAGCAATAGCTTTCACACTATCATCATTATCGCCATGTAGACATAAACTATCGGCATTGATTCGCAGTTTGTTACCACTGTTTGTGGTAACTGAACCATGATTAATAAGTTGTCTAACTTGTTCAAGTGTTTTTTCCGCATGATGAACTGCGCCCTCAATATTTCTTGAGACTAGCTTACCGTTATCTTGATAGCATCTGTCCGCAAAAGCTTCGGTCAGTAACTCAATATTAAAGTGACGTGCACTTTTTTGGTATTGCTCAACTTCAGGTGTTGCTTGTATCATTAATTTTAGAGGAACGTTTCTTTTATTATTGATGTGTTGGTACTGATGAGTCGCAGTTAAGATCGCCTTCATTATTTTAGGGGCAACCATCATGTCATTGTATAATGCGCCATGGGGTTTGACGTAATCTACTGTTAATCCCAAAGATTGCGCCATGCCATCGATGGCTGAAATTTGATAAAGTACAAAGGCGGTGATTTCTTCTTCTGAACAGTTCATCGAACGACGGCCAAAGCCAACTAAATCAGGGTAACTGGGGTGAGCGCCAATACTTACCTTATGTTGCTTGGCAAGTAATAGCGTTTTATGAATAACTAAGGGATCACCTGCATGAAAGCCACAAGCGATATTGGCTTGATCGATATAAGGCATAACTTGGGCGTCAGCGCTCATCTGCCAACTGCCGAAGCTTTCACCTAAATCGCAATTTAATTTCATTTGTTTATCCCCAGTAGAAACAATAATTTAAGAATAATATTAACAGCTCATTTAAACAAGTTGGTTAACATTTTTCTGATATTAGCTTTTGTAAGACTCATTCAGCGACGATTGTGTTTTGATGCAATGCCTCAGTGAGGTATTGTACTACTTTAACATCAAATATCATCGGTTACTTTCTTTGCCACCAATAAGCACTAAAGCAAATGCTTATTTTTTATCTCGGTTGTGGTGGACGTATTGTCAACGTGTTATTGGGAGGATAGTAAAATTTTAAATATGGATTTTAGTCAAAAAGTAGTCATTGATAGTTCACAGCAAGACTGGCTAGCAAGTCCTCAAGAGGGAGTATGGCGCAAGCCCCTCGCTAGAGAAGAGGCTGAGCGCGGTCATGCAACCAGTATTGTTCGATATGACCCCGGCGCAAGTTTTACCTCACATGACCATCCAAAAGGTGAAGAGATATTTGTTATTGAGGGTGTTTTTTCAGATGAAACAGGTAACTACCCAGCAGGAAGTTATTTGAGAAACCCTAAAGGTTTTAGACATGCCCCTTTTAGTCTTAAGGGCTGTGTTTTGTTAGTGAAGCTTCATCAGTTTCAACCAAAAGACTGCCAACATATTCATATTGACAGCCAAAATGCACCATGGCTTCAAGGTAATGGCAACTTGAAAGTGATGCCTTTGCATAGTTTTGGTACTGAATCTACGGCATTAGTATTTTGGCCTGCAGGAGAAAAGTTTCAGCCACATGTCCATGCTGGTGGGGAAGAGATCTATGTGATTAGCGGTGAACTTATTGATGAACAGGGTAGGTATCCCATAGGCAGTTGGATAAGATCACCTCACATGAGTCGTCATAACCCATATGTTGAACAAGATACGCTAATTTTAGTGAAAGTAGGGCATTTATAAAATGACGAATAAAATATCGCCAGAGGTACAAGACCAAGGTATGAAAGTAGCGAAGTCAATAAAAAAACCAGGGCAGACCAAAGAGCAAACCAAACTCATTGCCCAAGGTATTGAAAAAGGTATCAGTGAATATAAGAAACAACAAAGTAAAAAAGCAAGAACTCGGGATAAAGATCGAAAAGTACAAATCAAACAAAAAGAGAAGTTACAAACGGTTAGTGATGAAGTTTATGTTGATAAAAACAGGCACTATCAGGTCAAATTACCCTGGCTATTATTAGCGTTAAGTTGGCTTGTGTTTGTTATTTATTTATTATTGGATTGACTTTTACTCCGTTAAAACACTTAAAAGATAAGCTTGAATACAAATTACAACTTTAAATATAAAGTCTGTAATTAAACTGACACCACGCGCTCTGAGAACATCTCTTTTAGAAATATTTTACAAGTGGACCTAGTTTGATTTATGTCATGACTTACAGTATTAATTAAAAAGTTTATTTTCCAATGTTTTACCATTGATTAATTGACGATAAACCCATTTATTATCATGACATAGCTTTAATATTTGGATATCAATGGGCAAAAACGCAGCGTTCGATTCTAGGGTTAACTCGACTCTTGGATTAACCGTAAGTAAATATTCTTTATCTTGAGTTTGAGTAACATCACAAACTTGGTCTATAGCGAGAAACGCTTGTTCAAAGTTGGGAATATTATTCGCCATTTTAAGAGTGATAAACGTTTGCTGCTTTTGGCTTAAACTGTCATTACTACTATTTTGATGTTGATGTAAAACACCATGCTCTAAAAATAGTACTTGTTGGCATAAACGCTCCAGCTCGCTTAAGTCATGAGAACTTAATATAAAGGTTATTTCGCCTGATAAGTTAGCGACTAATTGTCTGATTTCGCGTGCGTGCAGTGGATCAAGTCCTGCAGTAGCTTCATCAAGCATGACTATCTCTGGTGCACCAATGAGCGCTTGGGCTATAGTGACACGTTTGCGCATGCCATGTGATAGTGACTCCGGCTTTTCATTGAGTACGTCTTTTAAACCGACGAGATCTAGGGTCCGTTCTGCTTCAAATTGGCTTTTTTTATTAGTAAACCCCTGAAGCTGAGCATAAAATTTTAATTGATGAGCAATTGAAAAACGCGGATCTAATTGGGCATCTTGTGGTAAAGCGGCTAATTTTCCAAAGGTTGCTGCGCTACCTGCTTGATGTCCTAATATAGATATTTGACCAGCACTGGGTTGTATATAACCACACATTAAGCTAAATAAGGTCGTTTTACCTGCACCATTAGGACCCACTAAAGCGACAGGCTCTCCTTTAACAATTTCAAAGTCGACTTGATTTAGTGCTTGTTTATTACCAAAAATTTTACTTAATTGACTAACCTTAATTAGTGGAAAGTTATTGGGTGAAATTATCATAAAGCGCTCCTTTTCATAAACATACTAGCAAGCGCTAAATAACAACAAGTTTGAATGAGGGGAATGAAGAAGTGGATAAACGTTAATTTATCTTGGCCGACAACTTCACCTAACTGTACCCCTGGAAATACATAATTAAGATAATTAGCGCTCGATAATGTATAGCTAATTAGACCAATTAACATCGAGCCTAAGCCAAAGAATAATAAAATAACGACACTGGTTAACTTGGCCGAACGTAAGAAACTATTGAAAAAGCTGGTCAGGGCGATAAAGGGTAATACAACGATAATTAACTGAATAAATAAATGACTCGCTTTTACTAATGCTGGCACAAGTAAGGCACTATCTCGCCACCATGCCATGGCCGTCGTGGCAAGCAAGGTTAGTAATATAAGGATAGCAATGATGACTACTTGACCACTAAATCGACCCAAAAGGATTTCATTACGAGTTGCCCTAAGTGATATAAATCGAAGAGTACCTCGAGTACGGTCGGCACAGGTTTGATCACTTGATGCTCCTAAGGCAAATACTGGAAAAGAATAAAGGGCAATTAACCAATAAATAGTAAATTCTGATACCTGCCAATTGAGCAGTGCAGATAATCCTAAAATACCAAAGGTATCTTCTATCATGTCTTTAAAATTATCAGAGCCAACAATACTTACTGCAGAATTAACAGGGTAATAAAGAATAAGGAACCACGCGGTAACGAAAGCAAGAATAGCTACCATGCCACGCTTAGTTAGAAATAGTCTTATCAATTCAAATTTTGCTAAAGCCCAAATGCGATTGAGGCTCTGCTCAATATGGTTAATTTTACTCAAGTTATATACTCATTTTTTATTATAAGGTTAGACTAAACATCGTTAAACTAAATAGCCAGTGTTCATTTGTAAGTAAATTATATTTTGATTTTACAGTACTAAAATATAGAGGAGAAATTATAAGTGAAACGCATACAAGCTGTTCTTGAGTTATCACTACTTATAAAAAAGGCCATATTTACTCTGCTTTAATTTTTAGCTCAAATCACTCATCTTTTATTGCGGTTATTGTCCTTGAGAAAAATATTTATTAAGGAAGCGACTTTTTTGTTAATACAATTAAAGGCATAATAGCGACCATTACATCGAAAATGTTAGAGAATATTATGCCTACTGAACAAGCATTAAAAGTACGTAGTAATTCAAGCTGCGAACTTTGTCTGTCAACGGATAACTTATCTGTTTATCCGGTTCCACCAACAAGTGATTTAAGTGCTCAACAATCAATTTATCTCTGTCATACTTGCCTTGAACAAATTGAAGGTCATGTTGAGTTAAATTTTAATCATTGGCGCTGCTTAACTGACAGTATGTGGAATCAAGAGCCTGCTGTTCAAGTTATAGCTTATCGTATGCTACACCAATTATCTGCTGAAAGTTGGGCTCAAGACGCCTTGGAAATGATCTATCTGGAAGATGAGGTTAGAACTTGGGCTGAGCAAGGTATTGCTGCGGCAGAAATCAATGGGCCAACACGTGATAGTAACGGAGCTGACTTAAAGGAGGGGGATGATGTTACTTTGATTAAAGACTTAGTGGTCAAAGGTGCTAATTTCACCGCCAAACGGGGCACTTTAGTCCGTAATATCACGTTAACTGATAATCCTGAACATATTGAAGGTAAAGTTAGCGGTACACGTATTGTACTCGTTGCTGCTTTTTTAAAAAAAGCTTAATGACTATTAAACCAGTTTATTAAGACACCGACTCAACGGGTTTCTCAATATGAATTCGAATTTCTCGGGATTATATATAATAGAGCACGGTTTAACTGATTAATATTAAGTCCGCTAGAGCTTCATATTTACGCCATGGTTTTTAAATTAACCATAAAAATAGAATAGACAAGCAAATATTTTGTCCATAAGTGGTTATTTTTGCCTAGTGATCATTATATATTAAGCACCAATGCCAAAATAATTTAGTGGCACTCTCTAGTGTAAGATTATTTGTATTAGCAAAAACTGCTGAAATGGGTATTTAATAAGCAATAAGTCGTTACACTCAGAATAATTAAAAACATTTTCATGAGTAAAGCTTTTTTTTAGATTTATTATTGAAAATTATATTTCAGTTACCCTAACAACTGATGGAATTTTTGATAAAACGTTGTTTAGTGTTAACCGTTAATAAACTTTAATCAATGGTAATGATCAATCTATCATTACCATTATTTTAGTTTTATTGTTTCAATTAATAGTGTTTCATCGCCTGATGTTAACCATAATTGTCCATCTTGGATGCTGCATTGAAATTCCATTGTTCTGTCTACTAATTTGACTAAAGCATTGGTTGTTTCTTGAGAAAACTGCTCGACACTTAATAATTCCAATTGAGCCATTTTACTTTGGTTTTGTGACCACCAAGTATTAACAGTGCTGCCATAACAGTATAATTTTACCGATTTAGCTCTACTACAGGCTTTTTTAATACGCTTGCTGTCAATTTGTCCTAGCTCAATCCACAGATCGATAACACTCGAATAGTTCACTTGCCAAATAACCGCTTCCTCTTCATCACTTAATCCTTTGCCAAATTGAAGGTCTTGATGGGCATTTAATATAAAAGAGATAAGCCTTACCATCATCCGCTGGTCGGTCTCAGATGGGTGCTGAGCAATGGTTAAATTGATGGTATCGTAGTATTCACGATCCATATCGGCTAAGTGAATGTTTGCTTTGTAAATTGTTGCTTTAAGAGCCATGCTAAATTATTTGTCAACGTTAAGTAGCGTTGATGATAACCCTAACGAAAGCAATCGACTAGTGAATACTTACCTTGAGGACGAATACAACCAAGGTTATTTAGTTTATGAATGGTCAAGATAGTTGCTATCCAATTTATTTGAATGAGCAATAGGTGCTAAGCTGTCTATTAAGTTAGGTTTTACTTTATTATTATGATCAGGACAAGCTATGCCATTTCAATCATTTATCCCGCCACACCGCACTTTAATGGGACCTGGACCTTCAGACGTTAGTCCTCGCGTTTTATCTGCTTTAGCCAGACCAACAATAGGTCATCTTGACCCAACCTTTGTCGTTATGATGGATGAAGTCAAATCCTTACTTCAATATGCCTTTCAAACGAAGAATGCTTTTACTATTGCCTTATCTGCTCCTGGCTCTGCAGGAATGGAGGCTTGTTTTGTTAACCTTGTTACGGCTGATGATACGGTAGTTGTCTGCCGAAATGGGGTGTTTGGCGGCCGTATGATTGAAAATGTTCAGCGTATAGGTGCTAAGGCTGTCATCCTTGATAATGCTTGGGGTAGGGCTGTTGACCCACAAATGCTTGAAGATACATTAAAAAAACACCCCAAAGCTAATTTTGTTGCCTTTGTTCATGCAGAAACATCCACAGGTGTTTTGTCTGATGCTAAAACCTTATGCCAAATTGCTAAAAAATATAATTGCCTAACTATTGTTGATGCTGTTACCTCTTTGGGGGGCGTTGAACTAAATGTTGATGAATGGGGAATTGATGCGGTTTATTCAGGAAGTCAAAAATGCTTGTCTTGTGTGCCAGGTTTATCCCCTATTAGTTTTAGTGATCAAGCTGTTGATGTGGTTCAATCTCGCAAAAAGGCTGTTCCAAGTTGGTTTCTAGATCAATCGTTAGTGATGGCTTATTGGTCAGGTGAAGGAAAACGCTCGTATCATCATACCGCACCCGTTAATTCGCTATATGCACTTCATGAATCATTATTAATATTACAACAAGAAGGTCTAGTAAACAGCTGGGTGCGCCATCAACTTAAACATCAAAAACTAGCTCAAGGTTTTGCTGAGCTAGGCATTGAATTTATTGTCCCTGAAACTGAGCGTTTACCTCAATTAAATTTGGTCAATATCCCGCAAGGCCTTAATGATGAAAAAAGTCGGAAATTTTTGCTCGATGAATATAATCTAGAAATAGGGGCAGGTCTTGGTATGTTTGCTGGTAACGCATGGCGAATTGGTTTAATGGGTTATTCTGCTAGAAATGAAAATGTTGCTTTGTGCCTAGCTGCGCTAAAAGATACTCTGCATCGATTTCGTTAATATCGTGAATTAACGAAATCGATGCAGGTTAGGCATCTTGTATGCTTTAAATAATTATTAATAATGATAGAGCTGTTTATATCTATTACTCTTCTTCACTCTCTACTGATTTAACTCGTCTAACCGCAGCTTTTGCGATAATTTCAATATAAAATGAGGTTAGTTTTTCATTTTGAGTTTGATCGATCAATTTACTAATTTCAGCTAGGTGAACAACTTTTGCTTCGCTTTCAGTATTACCAAACTTGCAGTCAAAATCCCAAAAGTCTGTATCATCCGGTAAGGTTTTACTGCGCTCCCTCTTAACATATTTTTTAACGTCATGTTTAACTGCGTCTACACGTCTTTCAAGTTTAATTTTTGGGTGAGTTAATTCAAATGTTTTTTTCATAATTGTCCAAATAAAGGTAATCACTTAAATGTGATTGTTTAAATTTTACAGAAATCGTTAATATAAAGCATTTTACGTTAATTAATCAAAAGTAGCGACTGTCATTAATTACAATCGCTACTTTATAAATTTTTATACCGTTGTTGAAGTTTAACGCTTTTCAATAAACTCAATATCACGTTCAATTAATGAAATAGCTTTTCTGCAGCGACCTAAGCGCTGATGTAGTGCTAAGACTTCTTGAGAGGTAGCTTGTCTTTGACTGTTACCACACTTGGACAATTGATATTCTTTCTCGTTAAGCATTTCTAATAAGCGACGTTCAAATTCATGGTGTTGTGATAATTTTTGATGCAACTCTTGTGATGATTGTATGACTGACTGTACAGCTTTTTTGTATTCTCTAGCTTTAATCGACGTTATTTTAGCATCTAAACGGATTTTAGCTTCAGTATGCATTGTTTTATTGGCATTTAATGCAGTAAGTAGTGCTTGTATTTGTTGTTCTATCTTTGTTAAAGCAAGTGCTGAGAGCGCCAATCGTTTTGCTTTAATTAATCGGGATAAACTCTTTACTTTGATTTCTAATTCATCGGTATAAGGGCTAAAGCAATCACTGTCTGTTGAAAATAAACTGGGTGAAAATAAAGTGTTATTTTCGATTATGGTATGTGCTTTATTCTGAGCGTTTATTTTATCAGTTAAATTAGCCTGCTGTTTTAGTTGTGCGACAACTTTAAATAACCTCGTTAGTTGAGCTTCATCTACCACTGAATGCATTCCAAATTAAATTTAAGTTAATACCAAGCATTAAAGGCTAGGTTAATTGACATAAGCAATACAACACTAATAAAAACTGGTTTGATAAATTTATTACCAAATTTTATTGCCGACTTAGCCCCGAGCCATGCGCCAATCATAATAAAGAATCCCATTGATATACCAAGGAGAAGATTAACATAACCCAAATAAATAAAAGTAAATAGTGAACATATATTACTCACAAAATTAGTAGAACGGGCTAACCCAGAACTTAATAAGATGTTTATCTTATATAATGCAGATGAAGAAGCAGTCCAAAAAGCGCCTGTTCCAGGCCCCGCAACACCATCATAAAAACCTAAAATAAGTCCTTGAGATATTTGCTGAGTCATTAATGTTTTGCTTTCTTTGGGTAACGTTAAATGTTCTACGTTAATTGATTTAGAAAATAGGGTGTAAACCCCTGTTAATACAATAATTAAGGGTAAATATTTATCTAAAAACTCAGTGCTAAGAATACTGACAACTAAAGTCCCACATACAGCGGCAATGGCGGTCGATATAAGCGAGTAACGCCAAAATATAGGGTTGAACAATTTATTTTTGTAAAAAGTATAAGACGCAGTAAAAGAGCCAAAGGTTGCGGCAAGCTTATTTGTACCTAAAGCAACATGAGGAGGAAGGCCAACAGTTAATAGCGTGGGGACAGTTAACATTCCGCCACCACCGGCAATAGCATCAATAAAACCAGCGAGAAGACCTATGCCACACAATATTATCCACATAGAGAGATCCAACACAGGCTCCATATTTTTACCTCATAAAAAATGAGGCGAAATTGTAACACAAGATTTTATCAACAGCTTGTATCAAAACTTTTTAATGAATAAAACTAAGTTGTTGGCTGATTTTTTACTGTGCGTTTTTGATTTTAATATGCTGGAAGTGGGTGGGATAATTTTATTTACTTGAAATTAATGATATTTAATTATTCTGGTTGAAAATTATAAAGTATACATAAAAATTTAAAGGCAGCATGCACAGCACGTACAGTAAGTAAATGCTGTATATATAATAACTTAGCATCAGTGTTCGGGATACAAAGTTCTGTATATTGTATTTTTATATCTGATGGTTTACTATCGATAAATACAGATCGGGTGCTAGACCCTTTCTATATAAATTACAAGGCAAAATAGCCTTGAAAATATAATTTAACGAAATCACGAATGTGATCAAGGGAGTACACATGAAGAATACTTTTAAAAGAACGCTAGTAGCAGGTGCCGTTGGTGCGGTAATTGCTATGAGTTCACCAGCAGTATTAGCTGGTAATAATGACGGTGGCATAGCCGGTAAAATTGTTGATGCATCAAGCCAACAAATTATCTCAGGTGCTACAATCTTAATTCAAAATACTAAAACTGGTTTTAAGAAAACGATAACGACACAAGCTGATGGTTCATACCGTTTAGGATCACTTCCTGTCGGTGTTTACAGTATTACTGCCTCTATAGCTGGTTATGACCAAGTTTCTGTTGGTACAGTAAATGTAGCTATCGGTGATTCAACTAACGTTAATATTAGCCTTCTTTCTGAAGACAGTACTGAAATAATTGAAGTGCGTGGTTCTACAATTGCTACTATTGATGTTTATTCTTCAGAGTCTGCACTAAATATCAGCGCTGTAGAATTAGCTCGTATTCCTGTTCCACGCAGTGTTACCGGTGTTGCTTTATTAGCACCAGGTACTACACGTGGTGATAGTCGTTTTGGTGGCGCATCATTTGGTGGTTCATCAGTAGCTGAAAACACTATGTACATTAATGGCTTAAACGTTACTAATTTCCGTAATGGCTTAGGTTTCTCAAATGTTCCATACGAGTTCTATGACCAATTCCAAGTTAAAACAGGTGGTTACTCTTCTGAATTTGGTCGTTCAACAGGTGGTGTTATCAATGCGGTAACTAAATCTGGTTCTAATGACTTCGAATTTGGTGCAAGTGCTTATGTTCTTCCTGGATCGTTACGCGAGACATCTCCTAGTGTTCGTAGCAACGAAGGTGATTTTTTAAGCTACAGAGATGCTGATAAAAGTACTAGCATGAACTTTAACGTTCATGCATCAGGTGCAATCATCGAAGATACTTTATTCTTCTATGCTATCTATAACCCACGAAATGTTCAATCAGAATACGATCGCACGTTATCGAATGGTGATTTCACCGATTCTGAACAAGATGATGCATTTTGGGGCGCGAAAATTGATTGGAACATCACTGAAGATCATCGTTTAGAGTACTTAGCATTCTCAGATAAAAATGAGGTTGAAACTGACATATACACGGGTAATGGCGATGGTAACAATACCCTTACAGGTACTACTTTCGACAGATCTGGTGGTAAGAACTGGTCACTTAAGTACACGGGTTACATTACTGATGATATTACTATATCAGCATTGTACGGTGAAAATTCATACGATTTAACGAGTGATTCAACTTCAGCTCAGGCGTGTGAATTAGTATTAGATTATCGTTATTATTACGGTGCAGCAACTGATTTGCCATTAGGTGGCTCACCAAATGCGGGTTGTGCTACGACCAGTAACTATTTTTCTGAATCAGGTGAAGATACGCGTGAAGCAATGCGTGTTGATATTGACTGGCAGGTAAATGAAGATCACGTATTGCGTTTTGGTATGGACAATGAAACCAACACATCAATTTCAGATCAGTTCTACACGGGTCCGAATGGTGCGTACTGGCTTTCATGGCCTGCAGATGCTGGTGAAACAGTAAATGGTGTTACATTCGAAACTGGCACTGATTACATTCGTAATCGTGTACGTACAGTGAGTGGGCAATTTGAAACGGAAGCGTCTGCTTTTTATATTGAAGATAATTGGCAAGTTACCGAGACATTAGCAGCAACCATCGGTATTCGTAACGAGCAGTTTGATAACAAAAATGGTGAAGGCGAAACATTTGTTAAAGTTGAAAACATGTGGGCTCCACGTTTAGGTTTATCTTGGGATATTAATGGCGACGGTGACTCAAAAGCATTTATTAACGTAGGTCGTTATTTCTTACCTGTAGCTAACAACACTAACGTACGTTTAGCGGGTAACGAAGCAGATACGCGTCAATACTTTGAATTAACTGGTTGGACTGCTGCTGAATACAATGGTATTCCTTACAACATTCCTCAGTTAGGTGCTCAAATTGGTCCTGACGATGTTATCTCTGATGGTTCAGTACCAGATACAACTGCTATTGTTGATGCTGACTTAGATCCAATGTTCCAAGATGAAATCATTATTGGTTACCAAGCCATGATTAATGAAAATTGGTCATGGGGCATTAAAGGTACTCGTCGTTTAATGGACGGTGCTATTGATGATATGATTATTGATCATGCAATCATTTCTAAGTTTGGTTGTGCTGCAGATTATCATCCTAATCAATACGTACTAGGTAACCCTGGCGAAGAAATGACAGTTTACTCTGACACTAACTGTGATGGCGACGTTAATGACTGGGTAACCTTTTCTCCTGAAGAACTAGTTTATGATACAGCGGAACGTAAATATTCTGCTATTGATTTAAATGTTAAAAAATCATGGGATGGCGATTGGTCTATTGATGCAACTTACACTTGGTCAAGAAGTTACGGTAACTCAGAAGGTTTAGTAAAGTCTGATAACGGTCAAGGCGATGCCGGTTTAACAACTGATTTCGATTTCCCTGAATTAATGGATGGCGCATACGGTAACTTACCCAATGATCGTCGTCATATGTTCAAGGTCTACGGTACTGTTGGTATGATGGATATTGATGGTTTAACTTTAGGTTATAACTTTACCTTAGAGTCAGGTCGTCCAATGAATGCTTTCGGTTTAGGTCATCCTAACGTTGGTGAAGTAAGTTACGGTTCGACTTACTATTTAACTGAACTTATTGAAGATGCTGAAGGAACAGTTATTGACGAAGAGTACACTTTTGTTCCACGTGGCTCAATGGGTCGTACGCCATGGACAGCACGTTTAGACTTGAACTTAATGTATCAGACAGAGATGTTTGGTGCTGACACTATGTTTAAAGTTGATGTGTTTAACGTCTTAAACGCTAGTTCAGTTACTCGTGTAAACGAAGATGCTGAATCTACTTGGGGTAATACTAATTCACGTTCATTCGGACGTCCATTAGCTTTCCAAACACCGCGTTACGTTCAATTTACTGCAACTGTAAATTTCTAATTTATAGTTAAAAGTATCATTTAATTAAAAAACCTCATTTATGAGGTTTTTTTTTGACTGAAATTTAGGCTATATCATTTTATTTAATAGTTCGGGTTCAAGGTGGCTTCAATTACTTGAGTTAAAAAGCCATTTCATTTGAAATTTAAAATAAAAAAACAAAATGGTCGTTTAAAATTTAAGCAAGTTATGACTGTTCATAGCAGAGATTTAAAGACTTTGTATAGTAAGTAGTTAAATACTTTATGTAATAACTATAAATGGTGTTGACGGTTTAACTCAATTGCGTTTATTATTGATGTCGACAGATCGGGTCTTAGACCATTCTTATTATAAATTTAATTATAGAGTTAATTATAATTAACCAGGCAAAATAGCCCGGAGTTTATAAAAATCAAACCAAATCACATATGTGATTCAGGGAGTATACATGTATAACAATAGTAAAGTTGCTAAGGCGATTCGCCTAGCTATGATGGTAGGTGCTGGCGCAGCAGCTGCCATATCAGCACCTGCTTTTTCAGCAGATGATGGTGCTGAAGCCATTGAAAAAATCGAAGTTACCGGTTCTCGTATCAAACGTGTAGATATGGAAGGTGCTAACCCAGTTCAAATTATTACTCGTGAAGAACTTGTTTCTTCAGGTATTACCAACATGGGTGATATTCTTCAAGAAATTCCTTCTGTTGCTGGTGCGGGTACTAACACTGCAATTAACAATGGTGGTTCTGGCGCTATCCGCGTTTCTTTACGTGGGTTGGGTTCTAGTCGTACTTTGGTACTTTTAAACGGCCGTCGTATGGTAGCATCTGGTACAGGTGCTAACAGCTCGGTAGATTTAAGTACTATCCCTACAGCCGTTGTTAAACGTGTTGAAGTATTAAAAGATGGCGCATCAGCAATTTATGGCTCTGATGCCATTGGTGGTGTTGTCAACATTATTACACGTGACGATTTCGAAGGTTTTGAATTCAACACGTCTTATGATGTCGGTACTCAAGAAAACGATGGTGAAACTAAAAGTTTTGATGTTACTGTTGGTGTCTCTAGTGATAGAGGTAACGCAGTAGTTAACGCTTATTATGTTCAACAGGGCGCACAATGGTCTGGCGATCGTGATTGGTCTGCTTTTGAGTATTCGTTAGATGAAGCTGGCGAATTTTCTAAAGGTGGCTCTTCGGCTCCACCATGGGGACGTTACAATGGTATTGATGGCCTAGTTAATGGTGAAGAATGTGGTTCATTTACTCATGGTGCTGGTGCTGGTCCTGGTCAATCAGACCCCACTAATCCTACAAATGCTACAGGTTATGAATGTTGGGATTGGGATAAAGATACTTACAACTATGCTCCTGCCAACTATCATTTAACACCACAAGAGCGTTACGGTATTTATGCTTCTGCTGAATATGATGTAACTGACTCAATGCGTTTTTCGACTGAATTGAGCTTTAACCGTCGTACTTCTAAAACTAAATTAGCACCGTTACCTTTAGCGCCGCTAGCTTTCTTTGGTTGGACTGATGCACCGTATTCTGCTGAAAACTACTACAATCAACAGTTTGGTCCTAAAGACAAAGATGGTAATACAGTAGAAATTGCTGATTGGCGTCGTCGTATGGTTGAAACCGGTGGTCGTGATTCAGAATACCGTGTAGAGACTGTTCGTGCTATGTTCGCCCTTGATGGTGAATTTTCAAACGGTTTAGGTTATGAGCTTTCTTATATCTTTGGTGCTAATGACTCAGCCACTAAAGGTGCTGGTGGTGTTAACTTTGAAAAAGTAAGTAACGCTGTAGGTCCATCATTTATGGATGGTCAGGGCAACGTTGTTTGTGGTACTGAAGCTGCTCCTATCTCAGGTTGTGTATCTTTAAACACTTTTGGTACTCCAGGTACTTCTGGTGAAGTTTCACAAGATATGATGGATTACATCTTATTTGAAGCGCATGATTTTGGTTCAAACGAGCAACAAATTATGTCAGCAAGTATTTTTGGTGATGCTTTTGAATTACCAGCAGGTACTGTTGGTTTTGCTGCCGGTATTGAGCATCGTGAAGAAAAAGGTTCTGATTTTCCTGACGCATTGATTGCTTTAGGTATCACGTCTGGTTCTTCTCGTACATCTACCCAAGGTAGCTATGAAGTTGATGAAGTTTTTGTTGAAGCAAACCTTCCTTTACTAAAAGACGCACCTTTAGCTCAAGCACTAGAAGTTGATGTTGCCATTCGTTACTCAGATTATAATACCTTTGGTGATACAACGAATCACAAAATTGGTGTTCGCTGGGTACCGTTTGATGGACTAATGGTTCGTGGTACGTCTTCAACGGCTTTCCGTGCTCCGTCTACTGCGGATCTTTTCGCTGGTTCATCTGACAATAGCCCTACAGTTATTGACCCGTGTAACACTAACCCAACAGCGTTCTGTATTGCTGATGGTGTTCCTGCCGCAGGTTTTGAGCCAATTGGTGACCAATTATCTTCAACTAAAGGTGGCAACGCAGACGTACAACCTGAAGAGTCGGATATCTTTACTGCTGGTATGGTTTACACTCCTGATTTTGTAGAAGGTGTATCTTTAACGCTTGATTACTGGGATATTAAAATCACTAATGCAATCAGTACACTAGGTGAACAGCTTATCTTAGATAATTGTGCAGCCACTGGTGAGTACTGTGACAAGATAACTCGTTTTGGTGCTAATAGTGGTTTGTACGGTAATTCAAGTGATATTGATGATCGTACCGCTAACGTTGGTGGTGTCGATTCATCTGGTTATGACTTTAACATCCGTTATGGTACTGACATTGCTGATGGTTCATTAGTAGTAAATATAGATACTACATATTATGCTACTTACGATATTACACAAGCGAATGGCGAAGTAATTGAAAATGCTGGCTACTATTACCAAAACAGTGGTGATGGTAACTTCCCTGAGTGGAAAACTAATGCAGATGTTCGATTCACTACTGATGATTGGTCAGCTAGCTGGTCAGTACGTTATATTGGTGAAGTTGACGAGCCTTTTGATGTTGATTCAGGCTTCCGTACTGTAGATGCGCAAATCATTAACGATGCACGTTTTAGTTACTTCATGGATAACATGCAAGCTACTATTGGTCTGAACAACGTATTTGATGAAGATCCACCGTTTGCACAAACGGGTTTCAACGATAATACAGACCCACGTACATATAACACAGGCGGTCGTCATATCTATGTATCATTAGGTATGTCTTTCTAAAATAGGTTTTTATACTATTAACGAAAAATTAAAAGCCAACTAGATTTCTCTAGTTGGCTTTTTTATTTTAACGAAGGTGTCTATGTATTTTGCAAAAGATGTCACATAAAAAAGCCTCTAATAATTAAATTAGAGGCTTTTTTTATGTGACTAGTCGTCTTATTTAACTAAATGCTTGAAGTACTTGTTTGGCCTTTATTTTGCTGTGAACGAAGTGCTTCTTGATTTCTTCTTCTTACTTCATCAGATAGCTCTTTAGACATACACGTTCGTTTTTTTCTATGACTCCCTGTGGTTGGCCTAAATTCACAAACCATATTTTTATCCTTGGCCATTTGTTCATATTTTTTATCGTTAGCTGCAGCTTTTTCAGAATAGCCAGCTGCAGATGAACTGCATGCACTGACTAGCGTGACTAATGTTATTAACGTGATTATTTTGATCATTTCTTCCTTAAAAACTATGATTTATGTTTATCTATAATATTGTATGCTCATATATTTCAAGGGATAATTTATATAGTTGCTAATAAAAAAATATTTAGCTAAATAAAGTCATGAAATATCAACATGAGATAAGAATACCATTGTCGTGGGGAAAGTAAATATTGTATTTTGAAGCGCTGATAAAATGAATCTTGTCGTTGATGGTTATATTCTGAGTAGATGAGTCGACTTAATATAAAGGCTGTTTTCAGCAGATATAAAAACAGATTGTCACCATGTCCTTTTTTTAATTTATTTATTTTACAGATCAAATAAATGGCGACTCTGCTTTTGTTAACTAATGATGAGTAATAAGAGGGTATTGATGAGGCTAAGAGTAAACCTTTAAGTTTTAGATAATTAAATAGTCATACTACTTTTTATTTAAGGCATTAAATTTTGCCATTTGTTCTTCAGTAGCAGGTAGCTGGTGTTTATCTTTCCATTCACTATAAGGCATGCCATAGACCTGTTCTCTTGCCGCATCAATATCAAGGTTTATATCTAAGGCAGTTGCTTCACTTACCGTCCACTTTGAGAAGCAGTTGCGGCAAAATCCAGCTAAATTCATCAATTCAATATTTTGTACATCTTTACGATTGTCTAAATGCGCAAGTAAACGGCGAAAAACGGCGGCTTGAATTTTGTCTTGTTGCTCAGGTGAAATTTTTTCCATTGTGATCTCTTTGTTATTGACAGGTTCTAATTAATTGCGACGACATTATTATTGATTAGTTGTTGGCGCTGATTCATTATCATTTTCTAGTAAGGCATCAATTTCTTCTGGTTCAGGCCTCTGATGTTTTCTAATTTGTACTATCATGCCAATGTAGGGATGATCAAAATAATGAATTTCACCGCTAATGACTCGTCGGTTTTGGTTAAACCTAATGCTTTTTAAAGCGCTTAGCTCATTTATTGCTAATTTTTTTTGCTCTTGTTGTTTAGGGGTTAAATTTAAAAGATTAAAGTCAGCTGTTATATATAAGTAGTGATTGAGATGTACCCTAAATAAACCGTCAAGTGTCCATGGTTGACTGGGCTTTATTGGTTTTGAGGGCATATTTATACTATCTTGAGTATTTATATCAATGGCTAAACTTTTGTCAGTTAATTGAGCCAATATGGCCTGCTCATCGGATGCGGTGACATCATTAACCTTACTCAAAATATTATTTACTCTTGTTTGCAATATTTGCATGGTTGCAGTTTCTGAGTCAACATCAACATCAACTTCATCATCGAATTGAGCATTACGAGCATTAATTTGTTTTGTCGAAAGTTTTACAATAGCGTCTTGAATTAAGATTTTTTGTAGTTGTGCTTGATAATCAAGCTGTGCTTTTTCATATTCAAAAGCTAAGTTATCACCAGCAAATATACGATGGGCTGTTGCTTGATTTCGGTCTTTAGGTGCTTCCCTCCAACCCAGATGAAGTAGGGGTTTAAAATTATTATTGCGCGCTAAACTAGTGACAATATCGGTAAGTTGTAATGAATCTTTATTGATTAAATAGGGGTGTTCACTGTCAATATATTCATTACCGTCTATCGTACCCTGTAAGTTAATCGAAAATTTATCATCAAATATTTTGGGTGAATTACAAAAACTCATCTCAGTTAAGAGGTCGCTGTACTCAAACTTCAAATGGGTGAAAGCCACTTCAGCTTCCGATACTAAAGCTAGCTGCTGCGGTGTTATCGACGATGTTAATTCATTTTCACCTATCATAGGCTGGCCAACAACCGTAATATTACTTACGGTACTGTGAGGAACAGTATGATCAATAACTGTATTATCATTCGTCAGGCCATCAATATTTGTAGATGTTATTTCATCTTCAAATAGTGTTTGATTAATTTTCTCTAACGACTTGGAAAGATAAAATTTTTGCTGAGTGTTGGTTGGCTCAACTAAGAGTTTTTGTTTCGATAAATTAACACACTGAGGTAGTTGTAACTTTATTGTCGTGAGGTCAGGGTAGATATAAGGCGTTAATAAGTCTTTAATTCGCCGATAATTGGGTAAGGCACTTGGCTGTTGTTCTTGGTCAGGGAAACTTTCTTTTAGCTGAGTTTTATTACTAAGTTGACTGAATAATATCACTTCAATTTCAAACCAACGTTCTTCCTGAACAGTGGCTGAAAATGTAGGCATTGCAAAAACTGTAGCTACCAATACCAAGGCAGCCAATTTAAATTTTCGCCATACTAAATTGATTATAGTCGTTCTAATTAAGCTCATTAATTCTCTTTATTCGTCAGGTGGTATGCTGACTTATTATTATAGCGAGTTGATAATAACAAATTTATATCAATTGTAGTGACTTGTTTTAATATCTTGTTAACGCTCAGCTAATTCTTTGAGCATATTATTAATTAAAGTAAATCTTGCTTGGTTATTATTCGTTTCAATTTTAAATTTTAATTTATTTGCGCCCACCATTTGATAGATCCTCGGTTGCTGCTTAATTAAGCCAATAATAAACATCGGGTCGACTTTAGTTTTGTTACTAAATTCTATTACACCGCCATCAGGACCTGCATCGATGCGTGAGATACCGACTGCTTGAGCCCGTAGTCGCAATTTATTAATATGCATCAAATTTTTAGCTGCTTCTGGTAGTAAGCCAAAGCGGTCAATAAGCTCTACTTGAATTTCATCTAATTGATTTTTATTTTTACAACTAGCAATACGTTTGTAAAGACTCAGTCGGGTATTTACATCAAAGATATAATCATCAGGTAATAGTGATGCCATCCGTAAATCAATTTCAGTTTGTGTTGACATCATATGTTCAAGTGAGGGTTGCTTACCTTCTTTTAATGCAATAACAGCTCGGTCTAGCATTTCCATATAAAGCGTAAAACCAATTTGGCTCATTGAACCACTTTGTTCTTCACCTAATAATTCACCGGCACCACGAATTTCCAAATCATGACTCGCGAGGGTAAAGCCGGCACCTAGGTCTTCAAGTGAGGCGATGGCATCAAGACGTTTTTTTGCGTCTTTTGTTATTGTTTTCTCATGCGGGGTTAATAAATAGGCATAGGCTTGGTGATGAGATCGGCCAACTCTTCCACGTAATTGATGGAGTTGAGCCAAACCTAATCGATCTGCACGATCCATGATAATGGTATTGGCACTCGGTAAGTCTATGCCTGTCTCTATAATAGTTGTACAAACTAACACATTAAATCGTTGATGATAAAAGTCGTTCATAATACGTTCAAGCTGGCGTTCAGGCATTTGTCCGTGAGCTATTAATATCCGTGCTTCAGGCAATAATATTTGCAATTCTTCAGCTATTTTATCTATGGTATCAACGTTGTTATGTAAGAAATAAACCTGACCACCACGTAATATTTCACGTAATATTGACTCTTTAATTAAGGCTTCATCACGTTGGCGAACAAAGGTTTTTACCGCTAATCGTTTGGCTGGTGGTGTGGCAATAATTGATAGATCGCGCATACCACCCATTGCCATGTTTAACGTTCTTGGGATAGGCGTAGCGGTTAACGTTAGAATATCAACATTACTTCGTAATTGTTTGATTTTTTCTTTTTGTTTAACGCCAAATCTATGCTCTTCATCAACGACTAATAAGCCTAGATCTTTATATTTTATCGAATTTTGTAAAAGTTTGTGGGTACCAATGAGAATATCGACATGGCCAGACTCTACCTGCGCAATCACTTTATTTTGCTCTTTCGGTGTTTTGAAACGAGACAATACTTCAATTGTTACTGGCCAATGGGCAAAACGGTCACGGAAATTATCATAATGTTGTTGAGCGAGTAGGGTGGTAGGTACTAATATTGCCACTTGTTTGCCATCGTTTACGGCAACAAAAGCGGCCCGCATAGCGACCTCAGTTTTGCCAAAACCAACATCTCCACAGACTAACCGATCCATAGATGTTGGTGAAACCATGTCGTTGACTACGGCTTTAATGGCTTTTTCTTGATCGTAAGTTTCTTCATAACCAAAACTATCACTGAAGTGTTGGTATTCTTTACTGTCTAATTTGAATTGATAACCGACATTGCTTGCTCGCTGTGCATAAATATCTAACAATTCAGCGGCAACGTCACGTACCTTTTCAGCGGCCTTTTGTTTGGCCTTACTCCATGTATCGTTGCCCAGTTTATGAAGTGGGGCATGGTCGGTATCGCTGCCTGAATATCGACTGATTAAATGTAATGCAGAAACTGGTACATAAAGCTTTGATTCATTTGCATAATTGAGTACTAAAAACTCGGTAATAATACCGCTATTTTCAATGGTTTGTAGTCCCATATAACGGCCAATACCATGATCTATATGGACTACCGGTTGACCCATAGACAGTTCAGCAAGGTTTTTGAAAATAGCGTCAGATTGAATATCTTGCTGCTTGTTGCGGCGGCGTGTTTGCCTAATACGATCGCCAAGTAATTCAGATTCAGTGATCAAAGCAATACTATTTTTCTTGGCGGTACCGCTGCTTTGAAAGATAAAGCCTGTGGTGAGTGCATTAACAGTAATACCTAATAATGCGTCACTATTAATAAAATCATCAATACTATCAAAGTGCTGTGGTTTTATATCGTCGCGAACCAATAACTCTAAAACACTTTCACGTCGGCCTTGGCTTTCTGCAACAAATAATACTTTATTAGGTGTCTGCTTATCTTTAATAAAGTGATTAAGCAGTTCAAATGGTTGTTTGAGTTTGTGATCAACGGTTAGATTGGGCAAGCTATCAACATTAAAACGTAGTTGACTTGATTTACTGGCCTCTGTTTTGTCTTGTGCTTCGCTGTCTTTTATTTCTGATGTTTCATTAGGAATAAGGGTAATTCGATCAAAAGGCTTAAGGGCACTATAGAGCTCCTCAGAGTTTAGGAATAACTGCTCAGGGGGCAATAACGGCCTGGTGCGGTCATAACGTCGGTCTTCATATCGATAATCAATATCAGTCCAATAATGGCTAAGGGCTTTATCAACATCACCTGAGAGTATTATTAATGTTTCTGGTGATAAATAATCACATAAGGTATCGGTCTGTTCGAAAAACAGTGGCAAATAATACTCAATGCCCGCCGGTAAAATGTTATTACTCACTTTATGATAAACAGATTCTTTATCAATAACACTCGTGAATTGGTTACGATACTGTTGACGGAACATATTAATACCGTCTTTATCAGTTGGGAATTCATGTGCAGGCAGTAAATTAATATTTTCTATTATCGTACTTGAACGCTGATTTTCTGGGTCAAATACTCGTATTTCATCGACTTCATCGTCAAAAAAGTCAAGACGGAAAGGCTGGTTACTGCCCATTGGAAATAAATCAAGAATAGCACCGCGAGCAGAAAATTCACCATGTTCCATTACTTGATCAACACAGCGATAACCACTGGCTTCTAACTCTTGTCTTAGTTGGTGTAAATCTTTTTTATCACCTTTTTTAATTACTAAAGAGTTAGCTTCAAGGTGTTTTTTTGGTGCTAAACGTTGGACTAAGGTAGTAACAGGTACAATAAAAATACCCCGGTCCATTCTTGATATCTGATAAAGTGTTGCTAGACGTTGAGATATAATGTCTTGATGCGGTGAAAAATTATCATAAGGTAGCGTTTCCCAATCAGGGAAAAGGCAAACAGTAATATCAGTAGAGTCGTCACGATTGAGTGTTAATAACTCTTGCTCTAGACGTATAGCTGATGGTGTATCGTGGGTTACTAATAATACCGGACCTTCAGCTTTTTTAGCGCCGTGATATATCGCAAGTGTTGCACTACTGCCACTAAAATTTGTCCATGTTTTTTTATCGGCACTTTTACCTCGCCTTTTTGCTAAAACAGGATCAAAAAGGTTAATTAGCTTAGTCATGTATTCTCAATTAGCGGTACTGTTTTTTAATGCCTGTATTCTAATTAAGACGTAATCAAAGTGCTAGCTCTGCTTGTGATTTATTAAATTTTTATTAACACTTATTGTTATAAAGAACGCGGGTTAAATAAGAAAACTAAAGATTGATACCTTTTACTGTGGTATTTGTCATTATAATGGTTGTTAAACCCGATATATTGGTATCTTTGAAGTAGCGAGTAGATAAGTTGTTAGCGCAACAACCATTTGGTCGTGTTTCTCTTGCGAAATTTCAGTTAATATAAAGTGTAAATAAAGGTAGCGTCATTGTTATCGGCACTGAGCCATTACTTGAACCTCATGAAGGCGTTTGACTTAACACTTGATAACAAAGATAGTAAGTTAACTCAGCCCTGTAATGTTAGCAGATTTAATCTGCTAAAATGGTTGCCGGATTTTATTGTGATATTTTAAATTGAACGAGATGGAAAACAGCGATGAAGAAGTTAACTGGTTATTTTAAATGAGCATTGAATTGATTTTATTGGCACTAAGTCCACTATTTTTGACTTTTGTGGTCTATGAATTTGTGACCCATCGAAAGCTCTACGATATCAAAGACAGTTTGGCTAATACCGCTTTAGCATTATTACATCAAGGCTCTGATGCCATTGCCTTGGTGTTATTAATGCCATACTTTTATTGGTTACATCAGTTTGCCTTGTTTGATATTTCGCTGAATATCACCACCGTTTTTATCGCCTTTTTATTACAAGATTTTCTTTATTACTGGTTTCATAAAGCTTCACATCATATTCACTGGTTATGGGCAGCACATGTTGTTCATCACAGCTCAACAAAAATGAATTTTTCAACAGCTTTTAGGCAAAGTTTAATGTATCCAATAGCTGGCATGTGGCTTTTTTGGATGCCAATGATTGTGTTAGGATTTGAACCCACTATTGTTTTTACTGTTGTCGCATTAAATTTAGCGTATCAATTTTTTGTTCATACACAAATGGTTGATAAACTGGGTTGGTTTGAGAAAATATTCAATACTCCTTCTCATCACCGGGTGCACCATTCTACCAATAAAGCTTATTTAGATAGAAACTTTGCTGGCGTGTTAATTATTTGGGATAAGTTATTTGGTACCTATGTTCAAGAAAACGATGAAAAACATGGTCCTTGCCGATATGGAATTGTTGGACAAATAGAGTCAAACAATCCATTTTTTATTAGTTTTCATCAGTGGACTTATATGTTTAAAACTGCTTATAAGGCTCAAGGAATAAAAGCTAAATGGCAGGTTTTATTTGCTTATCCAACCAGCACCGTTGAAAATAACAGCCGCCTTACTGATAATAAAATGTTATAACGACTTAATATAGTAACCTTATAATTATTCATCGGATAAAAAGGCAGTTTTTGACTACAACCAAATCTAAGGCCATTTAACGGTAAAACTAAACGCTCAACCAGCCTTTTGTTATCTTATTAGTGGTATGTGATTTTAATCGCTTAAAAATTACATTATCGGTTAGTCGTTGTAGTTTTTAGTCCTTATTGACTTTATTTTTCCTTGGTAAATAGGCTAAATAAATACTGACGCCTTTTGATAAAATCATCAATTAACTAATAATAGGTTATTCAATGTCAGTCGATAGTGCAAAGAAGAATAAACTTTTTTCAACTGATACCTCAGCTAATAATCAAGCCAATAATACGATTGTTTCGGATATCTGCTTATCTTCGCTGTTAATGAAAGATAATAATAATTTATTCCTTTCATTGGTGTTAAAAATTTTTAGCCCAGTACTTGAACGTTTACTTGGTATTAATAAATTAAGAAAGCTATACCTTAATAATAATTTGTCAGGTTTAGATAAATTAACATTTTCTAAAACTCTATTAGCCGTATTAGGTGTTCAAGTCATTGGTGAGAAAAATATCACTGACCAACTGCCAGAAACAGGGGCTTGTATCGTTGTTTGTAATCACCCGTATGGCATGGTTGAAGGTGTCATTATTGCTCAACTACTGAGTCAATTTAGGCGTGATACCAAAGTGATGGCAAATGTTGGTTTAAAAATTTTTAAAGAGCTTAACGACTACTTTATTTTTGCTAATCCATTAAAACCCAAATCAGCCATTAATACTTCGGCAATTAAACAGTGTTTTACCCATCTTAATCATAATGGTTTGTTGGTGATCTTCCCTGCGGGTCGTGTATCTTTCTTTCAGCCAGATAAACAGCGCATCGCCGATGGTGATTGGAATCGGCTAGCGGTTCAGTTAGCTAATAAAACAGGGGCACCCATTTTACCCGTATTTATTTCAGGTACTAACAGTAAGGTATTTCATTGTTTAGGCCGCCTGTATTATCGTTTTAGATTAACAATGTTAATTCGTGAAATGTTTAAATTATCAAATAAAGCAATTACACTTAGTTGCGGTAATTTATTAAAAAATAAGCAGTTATCTACTTTTGATAAACATGAAGATAAAAATGCTTTCACTCGTTTACAGTGTTATTTAAATGATCAGCACTATATAAAGGCTTGGTCTAAAGATAATGTTGTTACTTTATTTGAGCCACTCATCGCTACTGCAGACACCATAGCGGTTAACAAGGAGTTATCGGCCTTACCCGAAAAACAACTGTTACTAACGTTTAAGTCTTTTACTGTTTATTATGGTTATCAACATCAACTGCCACTATGTGTACAAGAAATCACCCGGTTAAGGGAGTTAACTTTTCGGAGCTTAAATGAAGGCAGTGGCCAAGGTTGTGATACGGATCATTATGATGCGACTTATATGCATTTATTTATTTATGACAATAAGGCTGAGGAAATAATTGGTGCCTATCGTATCGGTCAAACTGATCTATTGCAGAAACGCAATGGCATCTCAGGACTATACTTGTCGCAAATGTTTAACTTTAATGCTGAATTTATTAATCAGCAAGAGCCCTGTTTAGAAATGGGCCGTTCTTTTATTGTTGCCAAACATCAAAATAGTTTTCATGGACTGTTATTATTGTGGAAGGGTATTGGTGCCTTTGTTTGTCAAAACCCTCACTATCGTACTTTATATGGTACGGTTTCATTAAGTAAACTATACGATCCTCGATCAGTGGCATTAATCGAAAAAGTAATGGTTAGCCAAACCTCTAGTGTTAGTGCTCACGCATCACTTGAAGGTTTATTACACCCAGAAGTAATAGACTTTTTAGCAAACAGAACCATATCGACTCCCTTAACCATTGAGCAACTATCAGCATTTGTTACTGCTATTGAAGTTGACGGTAAAGACCTACCGGTATTGTTAAAGCAATACCATAAACTTGGTGCTAAATTTCATTGTATAGCGATAGATACTAACTTTAACCAAACACCGGGCTTATTATTAAGTGTTGATCTGCCCAAGGCCCCTGAGAAATTATTGAAACTGTATTTGGGTAATAAAAGACACGAGTATCTGAGTTATCTCAATAGTGAAAAAAATAACTTAACCACTGAGTTTACCTAGTGTTTTGATGCAAAAAATAGAGCTATTTTATGACTAGCCTACAATTTTTGAGAAGCCTTAGTCACCCGGTATAAGCGATTTTCGTGAGCATTGCATCAATTTATATAGCAGAACTAACACCAACAATTAATTTGCTACTCTTCAAGGTTCACGATTGCTGAATGCACTTTTTTTAATCAAGTTATACTTAGTTTTAATTTAGATAACACCATCATATTGAAAGTAATCTTCAAGTGTTAAGGTCTTTGTCATTGTTGCTAATAATATAAATAGATGTGTAAACTCTTTATCAAAATATTAATGATATGTTTTTATCCCGCTATATTTGTTAGTAGCATCTACACTTGGTAATAAAGGTCAGCTTTTCAAATATACTGCCGTCTTTTAAATTTGCTTAGAGCAAATAAATCATAAGAAACAAATACAAACATAACAATAATAGTATTTTTAACTATTGTTGTTTATAAAATAGGATAAGTACCTTGAAAGCATTATTAATTAAATTACATCTATTATTAAATAAAAGTCAAAAACTAGACTTTTTAGCCCCTTTATTACTAAGGATGTATCTAGTGCCGGTTTTTTGGATGGCGGGCTCTAAAAAAGTTGAAGGTTTTGACGGTATTGTTGAGTGGTTTGGTAATTCTGACTGGGGTTTAGGTTTACCGTTTCCTTTTTTGATGGCTTTATTAGCCACTGCAACTGAATTTTTTGGTGCCATTGCTTTATTTTTTGGTGTTGCCGTTCGTTGGTTTTCCATTCCATTGATGATCACTATGGTAGTTGCGGCTGGCGCGGTTCATTGGGATAACGGTTGGCAGGCCATTACCGATCCCAGTGCCCCTTTTGCCAATGAAAGAGTCATCGATGGGGCTAATAAATTAGCTATTGTTAAAGATGTGCTGCAAGAACATACTAATTATGATTATATTACCTCTAGTGGCAGTGTCGTCATGCTCAATAACGGCATTGAGTTCTCTATGACTTACTTTGTCATGTTGTTGGCCTTGTTATTTATGGGCGCAGGGCGTTATATCAGTATTGATTATTGGATTGAGCGGAAACTTTATCAAAAGCCTATAGTTAATAAGAGTTAATTAACTGAAGATATTAAATAGTCATATTAAAAAACGGCTATCTATTTATTAAAGTGGCTTAAATGCGATATCGAAAGTGTGTCATAGTGAATAAGTTATCGGTATAATAATAAATAATTTATATCTGTCGACTTTACCCAGGATACTCTTTTGACTAATAATGACGTACTACGCCGTATTCGCTATACCTTTAACTACAATGATGAAAAAATGATTGCCATTTTTGCTTCTGCAGAGCTTGAGGTGACAAGAGAACAAATTAGTAGTTGGCTAAAAAAAGATGATGATAGTGACCTTGTTAATTGTGGTGATACTCAGCTAGCGATATTTTTAAATGGTTTAATTAATGAAAAGCGTGGTAAAAAACCAGGTGCACAAGCAATACCTGAAAAACGCATTAACAACAATATTGTCTTAACTAAATTAAAGATAGCCTTTAACTTGAAATCGGAAGATATTATTGAGTTATTTGATAAAGAAAATTTAACGGTAAGTAAACCTGAACTTAGTGCCTTTTCTCGCAAACCAGATCACAAGCACTACCGTGAATGTAAAGACCAGTTTTTACGTAATTTTTTACAGGGCTTAGACCACCTTTACCATGTAAAGCGTCGTGCAAAGATACAAGAAAATAAGCAGCAAGCTGAGGCAGAGCAAAAAGAAACCCCAAAAACAACTTATGGCACAGCAAAAGCTAACGCGAGTAAGATTTATGTCAACCCCAATAGGACGGTTGTTGAAAAACCTAAGTCTGATCGTAAAGTATTAAAATTAAAGCCAGAACAAATTTGGGGTAATGAAAAAAAATGATTTTTTGAGCGATGATTTTATAAAATTTATTGACGATGGCATTAATCCTAATGCCACTATCTTTTTAAGCATAGAGGTATCAATTGAATATTTAACTTATCGGCATTAAATTTTGGTAAGTGTAAAAAAACCATTATCAGGCTCAATTCTAAATTGAAGCACTAAAAATTCCTCATTGATAAAGCATGAACTCTTGTAAATGATAAAGCTTAATCTTAATTCATAAGCAAAAATAACATTGTAAAAACATCCCCCTACTCATTTAACTATATTCACGTGTTGAGTAAGTTTTTACTGATTAATATTATGTCTTCTATTTAGATTATGTCTTGGTTAGTTAGTAACATGATTATCATTTTTTATTGTTAGGTAATTGTTATTAAATGATAAATATATGGATAAGGCGTTATGCATAATCTATTAAAACGCTTTTGCTTTTATTAATAAAAGCTGAGGAGTTCTGTTAAGCGTTAAATCATTAAGCGTATTGAAACAAACATTATATTTTATTTAGGCTGAAATTATAGGTCATCAAAGTCACTCACTGTTGTTAAATTAATGAGTCAAAACGACACAATATTAAATTTATAGCGACAATTAACGTGATTTTTTAATATATTTACTTGTCTATTGAGAACTTCATAACTATAAGTAATTGTTGTTCCACAATGTTTTTGTTTTTTAACCTATCACTTGCGGTTTTATTTATTACTTAGTTCTTTTTTTTAGTTA